>QHPX01000120.1 GCA_003219195.1 Verrucomicrobiota bacterium | reverse complement strand
GAGGCCGGCCAAAATGATAATGATGGCGATAACCACCAGCAGCTCGATGAGAGTGAAGGCGCGTTCCTCTGAATGCCGTTGCATGACGCGAAGACTATCACGGGCTTGCCGTCGCCGTATAGTTGTTTCGTGTTAGGGTTAAACCGATAAAGCGTTGCCGAAATCAAAAGACAGGCGCTTGGCACAAGCGCCTCTACAACTGCCTCACTGCCATTTCCGCATTTGCTCCGGGAACGGACATTGCGCGCAATCAGAGTTGTCTTGCATGCAAAAGTCTTCGTAGATCTGGAGCAACCCTTGTTGATGCGCGACGGTTCTTAGAAATTGCGGTCGGCGCGGGTCATTTCCAAAGAGGCGCATCGCGGCGGTTTCGAGTCGGCGATTCGATAAACGCGCCGGCAGCTTCGCGTATTCCGGCCAAAGGCTTGTCCTGAACGGAGTCGAAGGATCGGCATCTTCCGCGAGCCAGAATGGAAAAAGCACGTTGGCCAAAATTTCCGTGATGCGCGATTCGCCAATGAGCGCCATCTCTTTCGGGGACGTTTCGGCGGTAAGTGTGTAATGGGAATTCCAAAATGGATGATCGAGCGCTTGAAAGAAATCGCTCGCGACCGAGCTACTCCTTTTGCCGGACGAGCGTTGAAACGCCGGCCAATTGTGCGCCAGTGTCGCGAGCGCGGCGACGCGGCGCTGGGGATGATTGAGCGGTCGCGTGCCGCTTAAGCGCCACAGTTTCGCTGGCAGAATCAAACGCTGGAGTCCGTCGCGCTGCGGCCACCAATTGTCCCACAGCTGCCGGACATATTTCCTTGTCGATCTTTCATAAACGTCGAGATCGGGCGCTTGGAGAAAACCGGCAATGCCGAAGACGAGCGCTTCACAGTCGGTCGATTGTTGGCGAAGCAATTTCAGCGGGAGCCGCTGTGCCAATAGCGTGAAGGGCAGCTTGTTCTCCTTGTAGCCGAGCGCCGCCGCCAGTTCCTGAAAGAGCGCCTCATCGCAGCCGTGATTGTCGATCTTGTTTCGAATCCGCGCCGCTTTTCTCTGTAACCGAAATTGGGCCGCGGCCTCGAGCACGCTGCGCATGCGCTCCGCCGGCAAATCTTTGAGCGGCGCCTGGCAACGCCCCGGCCGCGCCAGCGGAAGATTCGCGCTGAAAGTTTCGGGTAAGGCGTTCGGATCGACATGCACTTGTGGCACTTCGCGGTTCGACCGGGTGCGCGCGAAAAACGTCCGGTCGCTCGCGTGGACGAAGACATGCAGCACGGTGTTTTCGAAGGCGGGATTGGTGGCGTGACCGTGCGCCTCCCAATTTCGATCGGTGAGATCGAACTCGATGTTGCCGCGAATTGGTTCGCTCCCGTTCAAGCGGATGGCCGCGTCGCTGAAATCCGGTCCCGCTTCGCGATTCCAAATGCCAAATTGGACGATGTCGATCTTGTCTCCGTTGGTCGTGATAAATTGTTTTCCAAAATCTCCGGCAAACCAGCGCGCCTGCAGTTCCAGCTCGCTCGGAATTCGCTGCGAAGGAAACAGCGCTCGCTCACGCACACGCGCGGCCACACGCATTTGCGCATAGCGATTTGCATTTTGTTCATCTGTCATATCGAGCGAAAGACTTGCCCTGAGCGGAGTCGAATGGGTCGAGACAACTCTCATCGTTAACAGTAAGAGATTCCTCGGTCCGAGCGGGACTGGCACATCCGCTCGGGATGACAAAGAGCGTTAGGCCAACACCGCAGGATCGACATGTGGTTCCCCAGCCGCAGGTTCGCGTTGCCCCAGGCGCTCGCATAAGTATTCCACGATCTGCTCGACAACAGCCGCGCGAGGACGCGGAAAGATGAACAAGTATTTCGGACCTTTGCCGGCAGCCGGAAAAATGATGAGATTTTCCGAAAGAAATTTTGGCTCATGCGCAACCATTGAACCTACGAGCTCGATCGTCTGAGCAAAAGGTCGGCCGTTTTTGCGCGCGACGAACAGAATCTTGTGCGGTTCTTCATTGGTCGCGACTAGCGCGCCGAAAAGATTCGGCGGAATGCGTCGGCCACGTCCGCTGAGGCACGGCGCGGCCCACGCGATTGTTTCGCCGAGGACATTTTGCCGCCTGAATATTGATGCGAGCCGCGCGGGCAACATGAGCGGCAATTTTACCGGCATATTCAGATCGGCGGGACTGTTCAGTTTGTTGAGTGCCAGCCAGATTTTCGCTTTCATTGCGCGCAGAATCTTCGGCGCGAAATAAAGAAACGCTGCGATCGCGGTGGCAAAGATCGACAGGGCGAGCAAGGGATTGAAATGAACCAGCGCCAGCCCCCCGAGCACGGCGAGATCTTCACCAAAACTGAGGGCGATATTCGAAAACGGTTCCGGTGAGGTGTTGCTGGCGAGACGGGTGGCTGCTTTCGCGGTGTGTGTGACGAGGCTGGTGCCGCCGGCGAGGAGGGCAACGATTACCGTGAGGGTCGGACTCGGATGGCCGAGCACCTGAATTGCGAGTAACGCGCCGCCGATGGGCCGAATCACGGTATGGACCGCGTCCCAAGCACTGTCGATCCACGGGATTTTATCGGCGAGAAACTCAAGGAAATAGAGCACGCCCGCAACCGTGATGATGACCGGATCGCCCAGCACTTCGAGCGATTGATACGCCGGCGAGAGCGTGATCCAGTGGAAATGAATGGCAAGACCGGTGGCGAAAACCGTCAGGTAAAGATTAATGCCAGCGAGGCAGGCCAGGCCGAGCGCCACGCCGAGAAGGTTGAGTTTTTCCACGCGAAAATTATCTACCCGAAGAAATTAATGTCACGCGCGGAGTTGTAGCGGCGCTTTATGAGCGTCGAAATTAAAGAGCGGCGGTCGTAGACCGCCGCTACAGTAGATTTGCCGCCGGGGACGGCGGCCTCTACACTTCGCGCCATGCTCGATATTGGTCTCGTTCGCGAAAAGCCCGCTTTCGTGAAAAGCCGGCTGACCACCCGCGGCGGAGCCGAGGCAATAAAGATCGACAATCTTCTGCGAGTTGATGCGGAGCGACGAAAAAATGAGACCGCACTGCAGCAACTCAACGCGGAGCGAAACCGGTTGAGCAAAGAGATCGGCGCGAAACGCGGCCGTGGTGAGGCGACCGGAGAGCTTGAAATGCGTGTGCGAGAAATCGGCGAAGAGATTGTCGATCTTAACCGGCGCGCGACAGCGTTCGGCGAAGAGCAGAAAAATTTGTTGCTCGAAATTCCAAATTTGCCACATGAAAACGTGCCCGAGGGAAAAGATCCGAGCGCGAATCGGATCGTGCGCAGTTGGGGCGAAAAGCCGAAGACAGGCGGCGAGGTTCTCGATCATGTTGCACTCGGGGAAAAGCTGAAGCTCTTCGATCTGGAACGCGCCGCAAAATTGAGCGGCAGCGGATTCATCTGCTTCACTGGAGCGGGCGCGAAACTGGAACGGTCGCTGATTAATTTTATGCTCGACCTGCACACGCGCGAGCATAGTTACGCCGAGATCAGCCCGCCGTTTCTGGTGAGGCGCGATTGCATGATCGGAACGACGCAATTGCCCAAATTCGAGCCCGATATGTATGGCCTCGAAGAGAACCAGCTTTTTCTCGCGCCGACGGCAGAGGTGCCGGTGACAAATTTTTATCGCGGAGAAATTCTTGCGATTGTCGATCTTCCAAAAAAATTCGTCGCCTATACACCTTGTTTTCGCCGTGAGGCCGGCTCAGCCGGTCATCAAACGAGGGGGATCATTCGCGTACACCAATTCGACAAAGTGGAACTGGTGAAAATCACGACACCAGAAAAATCCTATGACGAGCTCGAGACGTTAGCGGCGGAGGCGGAGCGAGTTTTGCAATTGCTCGGTCTGCATTATCGCATCGTTGAGCTGTGCACCGGTGATTTGGGTTTTGGTTCCGCCAAGACTTACGACATCGAGGTCTGGTCGCCGGGACAGAATAGTTACCTCGAGGTTTCGAGTTGTTCGAATTTCGAAGATTTCCAAGCGCGCCGGATGGATCTTCGCTACAAGGATAGCGATGGAAAAAACCGGTTCTGCCACACGCTGAATGGGTCGGGCTTGGCGCTGCCGAGATTGTTTGCCGCGTTGATTGAGTGTGGGCAACAGGAGGACGGCTCGATTCGCTTGCCGGAAATACTTTTGCCTTATTTCGGCGCAAGCGAGATTCGGTAGGGCGAAACTCTGTCGAGCCGACCAAATTCGACGGCTCTGCCGTCGCCCTTCCGAAAGATCGACGTTGGCGGTTAAGCGCTCGGCTCCGTGAATAAATCGAGCTGCGATCGATTTTGCTCCGACAACGCTTTTTCGGATTCCGAAGGCAGGAGCAATTGGAAGCCGAGGCGCCGGGCAAGACGCTGCGCAGTTTCGGGCGCGAATCCTTCGAAGTGATTACTGACAAAGGTCCAAACATTGCGGACCCCGGCGAGATGGCGCTCGATTTTGAGCGACCAGCTTTCCAGAGCGGCTTCGCGTTTCCAAAGAAGTTTATCGTATCGATGAACAAATAAGCCGTCGCGATCGTACTTGGTCGTATAATCGCCGAGAAGCCGCAGATAGAGAAAATCGGTCGTGCGCGGCAGGAATTCGAAAGGCGGCAGATTTCTTTCGTTGAGCGCGCTGGTGTCGGCCCAGACCCAGCAAATGCGATGCTTTTCCAAAAGGCGAATGATTTGCGGCCGATGCCATCCGGAGTGGCGGAACTCGATGGCGAAACGAAAATCGCGCGGTAATTGCATCAGGAAATTGCGTAGAGCGGGCCGGCCGTCTTTCGGCGCAAATGAAGGTGGCAGCTGAATGAGAATGACCTGCAACTTGGGTGCGAGTGGCTCGACGGCGCGAAGGAAAGAATTTAGCTCGGCGCTGCAATTTCGCAGCCGGCAGGCGTGCGTGATTTCGCGGGGAAGCTTGCAGGCAAAACGAAATGCGGCAGGCGTCGTCTCGATCCAGCGGCGCACGGTACTTTCCGCTGGAGCGCTGTAAAACGTGGAATCGATCTCAACGGCGGGAAAATAGTGCGCGTAAAATGCAAGCCAGTGGGACTCTGGCAAGTCCGGTGGATAAAAAGCTCCACGCCACTCATCAAAACTCCACGCGCACGCACCGATACGAATTTTCTGCTGATCGATCAGGTTCAAGAAATGAAACGATAGTCGAAATCGCGCGGCGCGAAAAGATGTCGATCTAACAATAGCCATCGGTGGACTCGTACGGCCAGCCAACTTGACGGAGCCGATAACTTAACTACCCTGCCAGTCCTCATGGATTTCCGAATTCGCACACTTTTTTTCGTCGTCATCGCCGGTCTTACTCTTCCTGACCTGAGCTCCGCTTCGGTGATCTTTAAGCCAGGTGAAAAAGCCAAGTACGTGGCGCCGGGCGAGGAAGAGATGAATGGCAATGCGGAGGAACTTTTTCACATCGGGCAGGTCGCAGAAAAAGAGGGGAACCTGAAACGAGCGATTCGGGCCTACAAGTCCCTGGTGCGACGCCATCCCAAGGATGCGCTTGCGCCGGGAGCGGTTTTTCGCGCGGCGGAGTTGCTGGAACAACGGCACGATCTTATCGCGGCGGCGCAGTTGTTTCGCTGGGTGGTGGAACAATATCCGAGCAGCCCGCACTTCGACGAAGCAATCGAAGGGCAATTTCGGATCGGTGAGATCTATCTCGCCGGCAAGAAATTGAAGCTGCCGTACGGAAAGTACACGGCGCGGGCGCAGTTTGACATTGGACTCGCACGAGAGAAGCAAGGTGCGAATGATGCGGCCATCGAGGCCTACCAGGCGGTGGTCACCAAGTTTCCGAAAGAACCGGTCGCGGCCGACGCACAATATCAGATCGGTTACATCTGGTTTACGGCCGCGCGCGCCGGGACGAAAGATGAAGCCGCCACCACCAATGCCAGAACGGGGTTCCAGGATTTTCTTTTCCGCTATCCAAACAGCGAGAAAGCTGCGCAGGCGCGGTCGAATCTGCAAATGCTGGAGCGCAAGCAGACGGTGAGCTCATATCAGGTCGCGAAGTTTTATGACAAGCAGAAGAATTATCGCGCCGCGGTCATCTATTATAACGAAGTCATCCGTCAGGAGCCGGGTTCGACGGAAAGTGAGCGGGCAAAGAAAAGGATTGACCAATTGCGTGTGAAGCTCGGCGATGCAGCACTGCAGTCGGCGTTTGCGGCGGCGGCCGAGGCTGAAAAGAAAAAGGCGGGCACACATGAAGGGCAAACGGCGAAAAGTGAGTCGACCATGCGCAACGCGCCGAATAGCGGTATGCCGTTGCCGTCACCCGAAACGGATTTATCACTGCCGCCGCCGGCTTCCCTCGCGCCCGACACCACAACTGCTCCCGAGCCTCCAGGCGTACCGGCAGAGGGTGAAACGCCGGAGAGATCTTCGGCTTCTCCCGAAGCGACCGCCTCACCCGCGCCGTGAAAGCTATATTCGCGGTAGCTCTTGGCTCTTTGTGCTTAAGCGGTTGCCTTGGCTATCACATCGGGCCAGTCAAACCATATTATCTCCGCGACGTTCACACGCTCGCTGTTCCCACTTTCGAGAACCAGACTCTTTTGCCTCGCATCGAAGTCCTGGTGACGAACAGAGTCATCAAGCAGTTTCAACAAGACGGGACATTTAAAATCGTTGGTGACGCAGACGCGGATGCCACCTTAAAAGCTGAAATCATGCGCATCGATCGTTCTCCTGCGCGTTCGGTACGCGGGAACGTGCTGGCAACGACTGAATTTACTCTGGCCATGCACGTGAAATACAGTTTGATCGGACGGGACGGTAAGACGATCGCAGGGCCGGCTCAAACTCTTGGAACGACCAGTTTTTTTGTCGGTACGGACGTGACGACCGACGAAAGACAAGCGCTGCCGCTTGCCACGGAACAACTTGCCACACAGCTGGTCAGTCAGTTGAGCGAAGGTTGGTGAGCGCAATGAAAGGTGAGGAAAAGCTCTGGTCGATTCTTAACGACAAGCTGGACACTCTGCGTGTCGGCAATCGGCTGCCGGAAGCGATCCGCGTCGCCGAAACGGCTCTCGATCTTGCCAAGCGCACGTTTGCTGAGGACGAGAGTTCACTCGCGCTCAGTTACGAAAAACTCGGGCAGCTTCTCGAACAGCACGGCGATCGCGCCACCGCAAAGGCACATCTTCTCAAAGCGCATGCGATCCTCGATAAAGCAAAACCGCTCGACCAACGTGCTCTTTTTCGCTCCGCGCGCCGACTTGCCTTTTTGTGCGATAACCTGGGCCAGCCCGAAGAAGCCATCCGTTTTTACGAGAAAGCGATTGCGGCCGGCACCCAGTTGGAAGATCTGCCCTACTCGGACCTCGGCACCATGTTGAACAATGTTGCCCTCATTTTCCGAAAATCAGGACGCCAAAAGGCGGCGGAACCGTATTATTTGCACGCACTGCAGATTTATGAGAAGCAGCTCGGTCCGAACCATGCGGACGTAGCTTCCGTGCTCAATAATCTGGCCGTCTTTTACACGAACGAGCGTCGCTACGCCGAGGCGGAAAAAATACATCTTCGCGCCCTGGCCATTCGGGAAAAGGTGCATCCCCCGACTCATCCGGACATCGCGCAATCAAAATGCAACCTTGCCGTCGTGTATCACTCGCGCGGCGATTATCCGAAGGCGGAGCAACTCTATCGCGCCTCATTGAAGAGCTGGGAAGAGGCTACCGAAAAGCCGCCCAAGGATTACGAAATTGTCGCGGCGAACTACGCCGACTTGCTCCGTTCGCTCGGCAAGGTCCGCAAGGCCCATCAACTGGAAGTTCGCGCTCGCAAGAAGCGCCAGGGCTGATCGATCACAGGATCGACATCGTGCCTTTAACCTTGCGGCTCTCCTCCGCGCGCGCAATTTAGGAGCCGCTGCTTATTGCTCGCGTGGCGGAATCGGCAGACGCGTACGGCTCAGGACCGTATGGGGCAACCCGTGGAGGTTCGAGTCCTCTCGCGAGCACTTCGACTATTCAACTATTTTGATTTCCCAGCAGCTTTTCTTCTCGCCGCCCACCGAGCTTTCATTAATTGCGAAAGCTTCTTCCGTCCAGCAGCGGTGATTCCGCCTTTTTTCCTCCGAGCAGTACTGCGACCGGCTTGTTTGCCGCCCTTCTGTCTGGCCCAGCGGGCTCGGGCGGCCGCGGCTAACTTGGCACGGGTCGCCGCAGACATTCGTCGTCTGCCAGTGCTAGACGTTGAACTGGGTGAAGTACTGCCCAAAAGTGAAGCAAGGCGTCTTTCCAGACTATCGATTTGCCGCCGGATCGACACGGCTTGTTCCAAAGATCTAAGAGATAAGTCCATACGCCGTCTCATAGCTGGTGTTGAATAAGATAGCAAACAACTTTTTGAGTATTGGAGCTTGGATGTCGACGCCGACCAAACCTAGACGGCTATGCTCATCATGGCTACGGGCCGATTTCTTGCTTGTTAACCACTTCCTAAGATGGAGTGGTACCGCCGCGTTCAGTAACTGGCCGGACTACCTCAGGCATCTCGGTCTCTCCGTCAGCCGACTCTTGATGTACTTCGCGCCGTTCTCCAGTCTCACCGTTTCAGTTGCCCTCGCTGCGCGTTGGCCACAACAGACCTAATCCCCCACCCCAACCCGGCGACTTGCGAAAGAGCGGATCGTGAGCGAACACCGGACGTTGAGTTCGCTTGAACAAAACGCACATGATTCCACCGCTGTCCGTCAGATGTTCGGCTCGATCGCGGCGCGATACGATCTTGCCAATCACATCTTAAGTTGCGGCTTTGATTTTTATTGGCGAAAACGCGCCGCCGAAATCGTCGCGCACTGGAGCCCAAATAAGATTGTCGATCTTGCCACCGGCACGGGCGATCTCGCGTTCGCCATTACGAAAAAATCGCCGGACGCGGAAATTGTCGGCATCGATTTTTCGGAAGATATGCTGGCGATTGCGCGCCGAAAAGGATTGCGCAAAACCATCGTGGCCGATGCGATGCGGCTGCCGTTCGCGGATGCTTCATTTGATTGCCTTACCGTCGCGTTCGGTTTACGGAACATGGAAGACTGGGATGCTGCGCTGCGTGAAATGTCGCGTGTTCTCCGGACAAGCGGTCACTTGCTAATCCTTGAGTTTTCCTTGCCGCGATTGTCGATCTTGCGCGCGGTTTATCGTTTCTATTTGCATCGCTGTCTCCCTTTTCTCGGATCTTTTCTCACCCGAAAAAAAACCGCCTACCATTATCTTGGCGATTCAATTGAAAAATTTCCGAGCGATGATGCAATGCGTCGCTTGCTCGAAGCGAACGGCTTCTGCGCTGTGTCCATCGAACCTCTCACTGGTGGCATCGTCACAATTTTCACGGCGGAAAGGTAGGGACGGCTGAAGCGGTCCGTAGAACCGGTTTTTTGAAAACAGTCGGACGCCCTGGAGGTGCGTCCCTACCTTTTCGGACTAGGCATGGCGCTGGGCGATGTTACAACCGATGGAATCGATGACGGCGACGGAGACGATTGACTGACGAGCGGCAGCTTGAGTGCGTTCAAATCCGGAGTGCTGAGGACAAATATGCCTTCATGCTCATCCGCGCGCGCAAACCACATCCCGTCACCGCCTGCTTCTCCGACTGTCAATTTGTGCAAAGCTTTATCGTCGGGTGAAGTCGTGAAAGTGGCAACGAGCTGCGGCTTCTCGAAGGCATGTGGCGGCGTGGTCGCGCCCACCCAGCGCACCGCGTGCAACATCGACAATGTATTGAGCAGCGACTGTGCGTTTACCTGATCGATTGCACCTCTGCCTTCTTGCCAGGTCCACTGATTGTTTGCCCCGCGCACGAGCGACAATTCTTTATCAGTCACCACGCTAAAACTGTGGATTTGTTCCGGCTTGAATTTGAAGATGGCGAGCTCCTGCCACTGTAATGGGTCGGTGAAGATTTGATCGAGTAATCCGCGCCGTACCGTCACAATAAACGGCTCGTCGCCGAGACGCGCGTAGACGTTTTCGCCATCCACTTTTCCAAACGCGATCGTCGCGAAAGGACGCTCGCCCGCTTTGGTTTCGGCCGTGTTCTCAGATGCAAATGAACTGAAAGTCAACTGCAGCTGCGGCTTATCCAGCCCGTACTTCGGCAAATCGGAGGCGACGTCTTCCATAAACTTGGTTACTTGCTCGCCTTGTAATGTGTCGATCAGGCGGTGCACCTCGCTGGAATTTGCCGGCGTGTTATTGCGACTGGCGATGGTCCAGTTTTCTCCCGGCCTGGTATTGAGAATCTCTTCGGTTTTTTTCGGGAGCGTGTAAACAAAAGCGCGCGACGAGAAGCGGACGTAGATCTGGTCCTTTTCTTTTTCCGGCACGGCGCCGATCTGAAGCATCTGGCCTTGCTTGTCGTCCTGAGTGAAGAGCGTGATCGATCCTCGCGGCTCGGCCAGGCCGTACGGATGCAGATCACCGCGGTCGTCGGCCACGAATTGTTGAATGTGCGCGGTCGTGACCTGCGCGATCAGGTCGCCGATTTTTTGATCGTCGCCGCGCGCGCGCAACGGCTTCATGATCTCCCAATGATCGCCTTTTTTCTGCAACTCCATCTCGCCGGCGGCGGTCTTCAGCACGACCCGCGAAACTTGCGCGCTGATTAGGTCGGTCAATTTTTTGTCGCGAAATTCCTCCGGCTTTTTCCCGATTTCCTTTTTGATGGACTGCGCGGTGAGAAATGTTTCCTTCGAATTTTCGAAGCGCACATACATTTTGCCTTCGAGCGCCGCATCTTTGCCGAACAAGATTTCCGGCGGCGCATCGGGTCCGAGCAATTTCAACCGTAGCTTTGGCTTGCTCAGGCCGTATTCATTCAACTTGTTTTTCTCGGCCTCGATTTGCTTGGCCGGAATGGTCGCGTCTTTCTGCCAGCTTTCGAGATCGAAGAGAAGATTCTCGATCAATGAATTATCGGCCTGGTCCTTGATCGGCGTTTCCAGCCGCCATTTATTGTCCCGACGGCGCATATCGATCTTGTCATCGCCGTTTTGAATTACGATCCCGTCGATCTTTTCGCGACTGAAATTGACGACGTTTTGGGCCTGGCGCTTTGCTTCTTCGGTGTTCGGGCGCTTACTTTCGTAGAATTTGATATAGACAGCCAGGGCGAGCGCAATCGTCAGCAAAACGAGCGTTGTCTTCCATTTCATAAGGCGATTAAAGAATCAGGCGCGGCGCCGCCACCACACCGCTGCGCCGATACACGCAGGAATGAGCGGCATCAGGACAAGGATCAGCCAGCGAACATGGCTCAACGCGCTTTCAGTGAGAGTGAACGTGAGTGTCTTGGGAATTTTGGGCGAGATGCCGATAAGCTGTTCTCGACTCAGCAGCCAATTTACGCTGCCGGAGATGAAATCGAGCGCCTGTTGGTCCTGCGTGAGCGCGTTGTCTTGAATAAAAGTCGAATTGCTTACCACCACCATGCGCGACGAATTGACCTGCACGCGCTCGTCGCCACTGCCACCTTTTTCAATCGACCCAGCGATCGTCAACGGAGGACCGGGATTTCGCGCGGCATCGGCCTGAAGTTTAGCCTGATCGCTCGTGTTGTAATCGGTCTCGGCGAAATAACTTTTCTCCGCCTGAGCTAGCGGCTCGAGCCAAACATTGGCTGCACGTACTCGTTCCGGCTCGAGCGTGAGCGATGAGGTCCCGCCAAAAAACAACGCGCTCACATCCGCCAGCCGTTTCGTGATTGGGCTGCCGCCTAGGAAATGTGCTTGCACGTCGCGTGTGAGCGCAACCTCCTGGATTCCCGTCCGCAAAAAAACCATCAAACGATCATCGTTCACCTTCAGGCCGAGCTCGCTTAGAAATGCGTCCAGCTTCGGCGTCTTCGCCGCTGGATCGAGCAGCAGCAGCAGGCGTCCCTGCTTTTCCCAGAACTCACGCAGCAATTTCATTTCCCGATCGGAGAGATCGTACTGCGGCCCGGCGATCACGATCGCCTTCAAATCGGGGGGAATCGCGCCGACATCGAAGAGATTCAACTCTTGGAACTTGATGTTTTCGTTTTCGATGAATGTTTTCAGCACAGAGATCGGGGTATTACCGGAAATCGGCGCTTCCTTGTGTCCGAGCACGTAACCGAGAGTGTTCTTCTTGCCTTCGACCAAATCCATCATCGCAACCGTGATGGCTTGTTCGCCTTTAAAGGCCGTGATGCGCGGGCCTTCGCCGAAGGCCATTCCGCTTTGATCGATATCGGCCATTTCGGAGGCTTTCACCGTTTTATTGCGTCCGCTGTAATCGATCACGAGCAGACTTTCGTCGCTAACCACTTTGTATTTATCGAACATCTCTTTGGCGCGCGAAAGATTGCGCTCCGGATCGATGTTCTCGATGTCGATCTTACCTTTGGCCGCGTATTGATATTCCGTCAGCAGGTTCTGCACGTCCCCGATGATCGGTGTGTTCGGCGAAAAGAAAACGGTGATGCGCAATTTGCCTTTGATCGTATCGAGGAAGCGCTTCGTTTTATCGGAGAGCGCATATTTTTGATCGCGCGAAAAATCCCAGCGTTTGTAATGCTTGAAACCGAGCGAATTCACCATCGTGGCAAGGAAAAGAACGAGCACGACTTGAAGAAGGACGTTCACCCCGATCTGGACGCGGTGAATTTTCTTCGGCCCGGGCTGTTGCGTCTCGTTGGCCACGATCACAGTCTCCATTTGCGCGATTGGAATGCTTGATGGGTAAGCGTCAACATCACCACGGTCATGCTCAGATAGAGAACGATCGGCCGCGTATCGATCACCCCGCGCGAGAACGTGCCCATGTGCTCGAGAGCGGAGAAATAACCGAGTAAGTCGCGCGTCGCCGAACTGACATCGAGCAGAATGAATTGAACAAGGCCGAGAAAAAATAAGAGCGTGATTGCGCAAAAGGAAATGATCGCGGCGATGATTTGGTTCTTCGTCAGGACCGAAGCAAAACAGCCGACCGAGAGATAAAACATCCCCACCAGCAAAAGCATCAAATAAGAGCCCCAATAGGCGCCGATCGACCCGGCCGCCGGCCGACCAGTCGTGTATTGGAAAATTGCGAAATAGAACGCCGTCGGAACCCAGAGAATTATATAGAAAACGAGCGCACCGAAAAATTTCGAAAGAACAACCTGCCAATCGCGCACCGGCGCGGTCATGAGCGGCTCGATCGTGCCGAGCTTAAATTCTTCCGCGAACAGGCGCATCGTGATGAGCGGAAAAATCAAGACGAAGGCAAACCAGAAGAACACAGAATTAAAAAATGCCTCCTGAACCGAGTACGGCACTGGCCGCTGGTTCATGAACGAGATTTGAAAATAAAAATCGACCCCGCTTACGAGCAGGAAAAAAACGAGAACGATGTAGGCGATGGGCGAATAAAAATAGCTGCGCACTTCGCGCGACAGCAGAGTATAAAACTTTCTCATATTCGTTAGATGGAGAATCGTTACACTTCGTCCGCGTGCGTGATCTCGACGAACACGTCTTCGAGCGTGGCGCGGCGTTGTGTCAGTTCGCGCACCGTCCAGTGCCGTGCTGTTGCCAGCCGAAAAACTTCCTCACGCACGTCAGCGCCGGATTCGACGCGCAAGGAAAAGACATGCCACTCCCCATCGACATCCGTCGTGACATCGCGCACAGCCGAGATTTTCTTGAGCTCTTGCGAATTTGGCCTAGCAAATTTTCCGGCGTATCGCAGGCTTCGATGCGCCCCTTGTGAATGATGATGACCCGGCTGCAGGTCATTTCGACTTCCGGGAGTATGTGCGTCGAAAGCAAAATGGTGTGCTGCCGGCCGAGGTTCTTGATCAGCTCGCGCACCTGCCGGATTTGATTCGGATCGAGGCCGATCGTTGGTTCGTCGAGAATTAGAAGATCGGGCTCGTGCAAAAGGGCGTCTGCCAAACCAACGCGCTGCCGATAACCTTTGGAAAGTGCGCCGATTATTTTTCTCTCAACGTCTTTCACGCCGCAAAGTTCCTTCACGTCGCCGACGCGTTCCGCAATGCGACGATGCGGCACGCCTTTGAGTGCGGCGCGGTACTCGAGATATTCAGTCACGCGCATGTCGCTGTAGAGCGGCACATTCTCCGGCATGTAACCGAGACGAGTGCGCGCTTGCAGCGATTGCTCAAAAATATCGAATCCCGCAATTGAGGCGCGACCGGAGGTGGCGGGCATGAAACCAGCCAGAATGCGCATCGTGGTTGTTTTTCCGGCGCCGTTCGGGCCGAGAAATCCCATGACTTCACCTTTGCCAACCTCGAAATTGAGATCGCGAATCGCGGCCTGTCCGGCGTAGCGCTTGGTAAGATTTTCGACTTTAATCATGGCGAATCATTTCATCAGACAATCGAACTGCCAGCGCGTTGCCAAAATTTTTTGCATTGCTTAACGCGCGGCCAAAGTAACCGTCTCGACCCGTTGTCCTCCTCTGTCGGCCCGCACCACGCCCACGGTAAAGTCTACGCTCGTCCCACTCCGCGCGGCGCCAAGCAGGTCCTCCACCTGTCGCATGGAATTAACATCCTGTTTGCCGACGCGATAAATCACAAGGCCGCGCTCAATCCCCGCTTGATCGGCGGGGCTGTTCGGTTCGACTGCGCTGATGAGAACACCGCGGCCTCGAGCGTAACCGAGCGCATCGGTCAGTTCCCCGCTTAGGTCCTGTAATTGCATGCCGAAAAGGCGTTCCGCCAACGATGTCGATGTTTCATTCGCTGCGAGTTGCTTTTTCGGCTCGGGTTGCTTTTCCGCGACTTTCTTGAATTGGGCAACGCTGTCGCGCACGACTTCCGCCGGAATAGCGAACCCGAGTCCCTGCGTCGGGATGCCTTGCGGAGTGAAGGCCATTTTGGCCGAACTGATCCCGACCAGTCGCCCGGAAATATCGATCACTGGCCCGCCGCTGTTGCCAGGATTGATCGCCGCATCCGTCTGCACGAGATTTTTATATTCGATGTTGTCGATGGTGATCTCGCGTTTGGTTGCGCTCAGAACGCCGCGGCTAATGGAGCTGCCATATCCGACGGCATTGCCCACCACGAGGACTGTTTCACCGAGCAAGTTTGGCGAAATATTATCGAGGCTAATAAATGGGAAGGCGGCTTTGGCGTCGATTTTGATGAAGGCCAGGTCCGTATTGTCGTCGCCCGTAATGTAATGCGCGTTGTAAGTCTTGCTATCGTTTGTCGTGACCTGGATCTTCAAGTCGGCGGCGCGCTCAACCACATGCTGGTTGGTTACAATGTATCCCGCGGGATCGACAATGAATCCTGAGCCGAGGCTTTGCACCGTCTGCCGGATTTCGCGTGGCTGGCCCCGATAGTAGCCGAAAAATTGCGCGTAAAAATCTTCGACTGGATCGCGCACCGTCCGCCGCACAACGCGCTCGGTGTTGATGTTGACCACTGCCGGCAAAACTTTTCCCAGCGCCAGGACGGCTGGCTCGGCCGCCGGATCGGCCTGTGCAAATGAAGATGCCGATCTTGCCAGCGCCAGAAGGATGCAACTCGTGATCATCAATCGCGGGGGAACTGTGCCGGCGTGATCGAATCGAAACATTTTCAACCCTTTCTCAATTGTTCGACGATCTCTTTTGGCAACAGCTCGTGCAGGTTAGGGTAAATTTCGCCGATGCGAATCAAATCGAGCTCGTCCTTTTTGCGTTTGCTTAATCTTCTCTCGAGATCGCTCCAGGCCCAAATCTTTCCCTGCAACACATCCTTCAAGCTCGCCACCGGCACTTTTATGCCGAGAACATCCCGCCGTTCCGCGCGAGAAATGAAGTCCTGGTAGCGCGCATCGGTTGTGAATTGAAGATTTAATTTGCTCTTGATTTTTTTGGCATTCATCGAGTGCGGAAACTCGCTGATCGAAAATCCCGGCGCGACCAACTCGTCTTGGATCGCTCCTAGATTTTCCGCAATTACGATTACATCCACGTCTACCGTGTAAACCGGCTCAACATAGCAGTTAACGGCCAGACCTCCGATGAGACACCACGGTCCATGTCGATCCAAAATTGTGGCAACTTCAACAAAGTCGTTGGCGCCGCCGTTTGTCACGAAATTGTAAACTTCAACCGCCGTCATTTCGCCGTGCAAGTAACGGAACACTCTTTGCACTGTCAACTTGCCGCTCGATCTAAAGCTTGCAGATTAATCTTGCAATGCGCACTTCAATCGCCGCTCGTGCAAATCTCGACCTGATTGAGGAGAATTACCGGCGCTGGCGTCAGAACCCGGAAGCGGTCGATTCAGGGTGGTCGGCGTTTTTCGAAGGGTTCGAGCTCGGTAATTTGCCCCAGCGAAACGGCGCTGCCGCGGCTGCTGCGCCGCGCGTTGGGGTTCGCGAAGGTCCGCTGCAAACGCGCGTCGACGGGCTGGTTTATGCATACCGTACGCTTGGTCACACGATCGCACGGGTCAATCCGTTGTCGGAAAAGCGCCCGGAAAATCCGCTCCTAACGCTGCGCGAGCTCGGGTTCGGCGAAAAAGATCTCGATCTTCGGGTGTCGTCGAAATTCTTTCTCGACAATCGCGAAATGGCGTTGCGCGAGATGATCGCGCGGCTCGAGAAGATCTACGCGGAGTCGATCGGCGCCGAGTTCATGCACATCCAGAACACGCGCATTCGCAACTGGGTGCTGCATCGTCTCGAATCGCGTCCGGATAAGCGGCACACGCCGCGCGCGGTGCAAATCGCTTTGCTGCGCGCATTGCTTGAAGCCGAATCGTTCGAAGTTTTTTTACATTCCCGCTATGTCGGGCAAAAGCGTTTCTCGTTGCAAGGCGCGGAAGCGTTGATGGTGATTCTGGACACGATTCTGCACAAATGCCCGGGCGCGGGCGTTGAAGAAATTTGCATGGGCATGTCCCATCGCGGGCGCCTCAACGTGCTGGCGAATTTTTTGAAGAAATCGCTTCGTGTCATCTTTACCGAGTTCAGCGAAAACTATGTTCCTGATCTCGTTGCCGGCGATGCCGACGTGAAATATCACCTTGGATATCGCACCATTCGAAAACTTTCCTCGGGCGCGCAAGTGGAGATCCGTCTCTCCGCCAACCCGAGCCATCTCGAAGCGGTTGATCCGGTTGTCGAAGGAACGGCCCGCGCCCGGCAACGAATTCGCGGCGACACCGAACATCGCCGAAAGGTCTTGCCGCTCTTATTACATGGCGACGCCGCCTTCGCGGGGCAGGGGATCGTGGCCGAAACATTGAACATGTCGCAGCTGCACGGTTACGGCACCGGCGGCACCGTGCACATCGTCGTGAACAACCAAATCGGGTTCACCACGCTGCCGGAAGATGCGCGCTCATCGAGCTCGCATGCATGCAGGTGAGTCAACTGGCGCTCGACTTCCGCCAGGAATTTGGACGCGACATTGTCATCGACATGTACTGCTACCGCCGCTATGGCCACAACGAAGGCGACGAACCGGCGTTCACACAGCCCGATCTTTACGCGAAGATCGACAAGCACCCGTCGGTCGCGCAGTTGTATAAACGCGAACTGCTCGAAGGCGGAACGCTGAGCGAGGATGACGCAGCCTCACTTGAAACCGAGTTCGATCTTCGACTTGAAATGGCGCTCGACAATGTAAAGGCGCTCGAGAAAGAAAAAGCGGGCAAGCAGGCCAGGTTCACGGAATCGACCGCAGTCTTTCAACCTGAATACACCAGCACGTCCGAGCCGACTGCCATTACCGAGAAAACGCTTAAGACGATTGTCGATGGGCTGACGCGGGTGCGTCACGATTTCAACGTCCAGCCGAAAATAAAACGCATCGTAATCGAGCATCAGCGCAAGGTTTTCGAAGCCGGCGGTCCGTACCAGTGGCATTACGCCGAGACGCTGGCCTTTGGGTCGCTCCTATTGGAAGGGATCCCGGTGCGCTTGTCCGGCCAGGACAGTTCGCGCGGGACATTCAGCACTCGGCACGCCGTTCTTTACGACGCCAAAACGGGCAAACCGTACGTGCCACTCATGCATCTGGCCGAAAAACAGGCGCGGATTTGCGTTTACAACAGTCTGCTTTCGGAAGCCGCGGTCCTCGGCTTCGATTACGGATATTCGCTCGATTACCCGGACATGCTCTGCCTGTGGGAAGCGCAGTTCGGCGATTTCGCCAACGGCGCCCAGACGATCATCGATCAGTTCATCGTTTCGGCGGAATCAAAATGGCAGCGCCCGAGCGGGATCGTTTTGTTGCTGCCGCACGGTTACGAAGGCCAGGGGCCGGAGCATTCCAGCGCGCGGCTTGAACGTTTTCTTCAAGCCTGTGCCGAGGACAACATTCAGGTCTGCAACCTGACCACGTCCGCGCAGTATTTTCACCTTTTGCGGCGGCAGATGAAACGCAATTTCATCAAGCCGCTCATCATCATGACGCCGAAAAGTTTGTTGCGCGCCGATTTTGCGTCGTCACCCGCTGAAGAATTCACCAGCGGCCGGTTCGAAGAAATTCTTGGTTCACCAAAAGTTGGGCCGGCCGAGAAGATGGAGCGGGTCATCCTTTGTTCAGGCAAAGTTTATTACGACCTCTTGAATTATCGCGTCGAGAAAAAGATCGACAACGCGGCGATCATTCGGATCGAGCAACTTTATCCGCTCGCGGAAACCAAACTCAAAGCCATGATGAAGTCGTTTCCAAAAATGGCCAGGCTTGTCTGGTGCCAGGAAGAATCGCAGAACATGGGGGCCTGGGGTTTTATCGAACCGCGATTGCGTGAGATGTTTAAACGCGAAATTGCCTATGCCGGCCGCAATGCCAGCGCCAGTCCCGCTGTCGGCGCGCTCACCGTGCACAAGCGTGAACAGGCGTGCCTCGTCGCGGAGGCGTTCAGTGTTTGACTGATAAGGCGCGACCGCCTCTCCGAGCCGTAGGCTCTACGCAGCCGGAGGCGGGCGCGCCGGCAAGGAGCGGCGGTTTGGAAACCGCCGAGCGGGCGATTTGGAAATCGCCCTTCCTTGTGTAGCCTTCATTGCGCACAGTTTGAAGTATTCATGAGCATCGAAGTCAAAATCCCCGCCGTCGGTGAATCCATCTCCAGCGGCGTCGTTTCCGTCTGGCACAAAAAGTCGGGTGACTTCGTCGATGAGGGCGAAGCCCTCTTCACCCTCGATACCGACAAGGTCTCCACCGAGATAGTTGCCGAAAAAGCGGGAGTGCTCGAAGCCCTGGTTCCGGAAGGTCAGGAAGTGAAAATCGGCGAGGTTGTCGCGACGATCGATGATTCAAAGTCTGCTCCCGCGAAATCCGAGCCAGCGAAAAAAAGCAGCGCGCCGGAAAAAGCGGAAACAAAAACCGCCGCGCCAACCATGGAAAGATCGGCAATCAGTACGCCGCTTTCGCCCGCGGTTCGCCGCATTGTCGAGGAAGAACATCTTGAGCCCGAGAAAATTTCCGGAACTGGCAAAGGCGGTCGCGTGACAAAGGGAGACGCG
Organism: Verrucomicrobiota bacterium; assembly: GCA_003219195.1. Classification (GTDB taxonomy): domain Bacteria; phylum Verrucomicrobiota; class Verrucomicrobiia; order Chthoniobacterales; family UBA10450; genus UBA10450. The sequence continues at coordinate 6,776 of QHPX01000120.1, read as the reverse complement.
CTTGCCGCCGCACAAAATCGCGGCGCTGGAGACAAGGTCGACAATCGCGAAGATCGACAATCAGAGGACGGCCGCTTCACGCGCAAGCGAATGTCGCCGCTGCGGCGCAAGATTGCAGCCCAACTTGTCATGGCCCAGCAAACCGCCGCCATTCTCACCACCTTCAACGAATGCGACATGAGCGCCGTTCAGGAACTGCGGGCGAAATCGCAGGAGGCCTTCACCAAAAAGAACAGCGTCAAACTTGGCTTCATGTCCTTCTTCATCAAGGCCGCGGTCGAAGCGCTCAAAGCAGTCCCAACCGTTAATAGCCGAATCGAAGACGAAGATTTTATCCAAAACAACTTTTACGACATCGGCGTCGCGGTCGGGACGGAACGCGGTCTGATCGTTCCGGTCGTGCGCGACGCTGACAAGAAAAGTTTTGCCGATCTCGAACGCGACATCGCCGATTACGCGACCAAAGCACGGGAAGGCAAATTAAAGATCGAGGATTTGCAGGGCGGCACGTTCACCATCTCGAACGGCGGCGTCTACGGTTCGCTTCTGAGCACGCCGATTTTGAATCCGCCGCAAAGCGGAATTCTCGGCATGCACAAAATCATGCAACGACCCATTGCCGTCGACGGCAATGTGGAAGTACGCCCGATGATGTATCTTGCCCTCAGCTACGATCATCGCGCCGTCGATGGAAGAGAAGCAGTAACGTTTCTCATCAAAGTTAAAGAATGCATCGAGGATCCAAAAAAGTTGCCGCTCGATTTTTAGCGTTGTCATGTCGAGCGGAGTCGAGACATCTCTTATTATTTTTCTTTCAAAAGTAAGAGATTCCTCCGCTTCGGTCGGAATGACAGAAATAGAATAGCCACATGGAAAAATTTGACGTCGTCATTATCGGTTCGGGGCCGGGCGGTTATATCGCCGCCATTCGGGCCGGTCAGCTCGGTTTGAAGACCGCCCTTGTCGAAAAAGACAAGGAGCTGGGCGGCACCTGTCTGAACGTCGGCTGCATTCCGAGCAAAGCACTTCTGACTTCGAGCGATCACTTTATGTTCGCGAAAAAGGAAGCGCAGAAGCACGGCATCGTGATCGACGGCGCACGTGTCGATCTTTCGAAGATGCAGGAGCGCAAGGACAAGGTTGTAAAAACATTCACCGGCGGCGTTCGCGCGCTCATGAAAACGAACAAGGTGACGACGTTCGAAGGGCTCGGCACGATCACTGCGCCCGGAAAGGTTTCGATTAAATCCTCAAACAGCGAAACGCAGGAGATCGAAACAAAAAACATCGTGATTGCGACCGGCAGCGCGCCGATCGAGCTACCGTTCGCGAAGTTTGACGGCAAAACCATCGTCAGCAGCACCGAAGCGCTTACTTTCACGGAAGCACCGAAAAGGTTTCTTGTCATCGGCGCGGGCGCGATTGGGCTAGAGCTCGGCTCGGTTTGGGCACGGCTTGGTTCCGAAGTTACAGTTCTGGAATTTCTGCCGCGCATCGCGGTCGGTTTCGACCTCGAGTTATCGAACTTGCTGCAGCGATCGCTCACCGCACAGGGCATCAGGTTTCACCTGGAAACCAAGGTGAGCGCGGTCAAGATCGACAATGGCCGCGTCGCGGCGACGGCAACGAAAGGAAAGGAAGAGCTGAAGTTTGAGGCCGACAAAGTGCTCGTCTCAGTTGGGCGCCGTCCCTTTTCCGAAGGATTAGGCGCGGAAAAAGTTGACGTCGAATTCGACGAAAAGAAGCGGATCAAGATCGACAATCACTTTCGCACGAATGTCGAAGGCATTTACGCAATCGGCGACGTGATTGCCGGTCCGATGCTGGCGCACAAAGCCGAAGACGAAGGAATCGCCTGCGCCGAAATTATTGCCGGCAAGGCCGGTCACATAAATTACGACGCGATTGCGGGAATTATTTACACAAATCCGGAACTCGCGGGCGTCGGCCTGACCGAAGATCAGGCGAAAGAAAAGGGAATCGATTATCGCGTCGGGAAGTTTCCGTTTCGCGCCAACAGCCGCGCGCTTTGCAATGAAGATGTCGATGGAATGGTCAAGTTCGTGGCCGAGGCCAAAACGGATCGCATTCTCGGCGCGCATATCTTGCAGCACGCCGCCTCGGAATTAATCGCCGAAGCTGTCTCCGTGATTGAATTCGGCGGCAGCTCCGAAGATCTCGGGCGCACCTGTCACTCCCATCCAACGTTGAGTGAAGCGGTCAAAGAAGCCGCGCTCGCTGTCGAGAAGCGCGCATTGCATATCATCAACCGCTAACTCGAACACCAATCATAATCTGCGCTTGACCCAGTTCTATACGTGAATCACGTATAGCAGATAATTCAAAAACCGAAACGCACTGAGCGGGGCGCGAAGGACCGCCCGCGACCGCCGCGCAAGGTCGACATCGGGCAAGATCGACATGAATGATGGAAAGGCGCGCGCATCTTCAGGTGCAAACTCGCAGACGATTTGGTAAAACTGTTGATCGAAAGAAGCGGCGCGCTCTGAGTGAAAAAGAAGAAACAACAAGATATTTCGGCTGAGCTTCGCCTTTGGCGAAAGCGTCATAAACTTTCGCAACCTCAGGCGGCATTAAAGTTGAGAATCTCTCCGCGCACCCTTCAAGAATGGGAGCAGAGCAGAGCGGCGCCACGCCATCTGGCGCTGGTCGCTCTGCGGGACAAGATCGGACGATAGTTTGGTAGCGCCAGGACTGGCCGGAGATCGATCGAACCCAGAGTGGATAATCTCAAACGGCATCCGTGATTCAGGGATAGTATCGGCTCAACGCCTTGTGGTTATCGTTTTCGCTAGGTCCAAAAACATTATCCTCTTTTCTTGCGCGTTCGCGCAGCTTTTTTCGCTGCTCGGGAGCGGCTGGCGGCGCTGCGTCGGCGCGCGGCGGAGCGGGCCTGCCGGGAAAGCGCTTTTCTCGAAGCGGCGGAACGTCCCTCTCGTTTCAACGCGCGCCTGGTGGCGCGCGAGCGCTTGCGAGAAGGTTTCTTGCGTCTGCCTTTGCGGCCCTTGGCCAGATCGCGCTTGGCTTGCTTTCGCGTTCGCGCCGAGGCCTTACCTCGCTTTGGGCGCGGCAATTTCACGCCGGCCCGTCGCGCTTTCGATAAACCGATGGCGATTGCCTGTTGGGCCGAGCGAGCGCCGTGCTCACCTTCCCGAATATGTTCCATCTCTTCGCGCACGAATTCGCCGGCCTGGGTGGAAGGCGATTTGCCCTCGCGTTCGTCTTCGCGCGCTCGTTCAATTATTTCGTCTTCTGGCATAACACACTGGTTTCGCCGTCAGATGCACAATTGGACGTAAGGCCGCACCAGATCGAGAATTGCAAGATCGACATCTACCGGCAGAATCGATCGTGTCCTAAATTCGAAACGTGCAGAGCACCGCGGCCATCTTATTGCGCAAGAGAAAATTCAGCGACACCAGCCTGATCGTTTCATGGTGCACTGAATCGCTGGGCTGCGTTCAAACCGTGGCCAAAGGTGCGCGCCGCGCGAAAAGCTCGTTCGCGGGCAAGCTCGATCTTTTCTTTGAAGTAGAGATTTCAATTATCTCGAGCCGGAGATCGACCCTGCACACGCTTACCGAGGTTGTGTTGAGAAATCCCTTTGCCGGTATTCGGAAGAATTATTTGCGCACCCAAGCAGCGGCTTATTTTGTCGAGCTGATCGAGATTTGCACCGAGCGCGACCATCACGAACCGGAGCTTTTTGCCTTGCTCCGCCGTGCCTTCGGTTATCTCGATGCCAACGATCCGAATCTGCGGGCCGTCGCCTATTTCGAAACTGAGCTTGCGCGCGTAGCCGGCGTGCACGACAGGAAAAAATTGAAAGCCAATCCGGCTTTTGCGCTTGGGAATTTGTTTGGGAGATTACCTTTGTCCCGTACGCCACTCTTGAAGACACTTGCGTCGATGCGGTCGGTAGGGCGAGACTCTGTCGAGCCGACAAAATATCTGTAGGGGACGACGTTGTCGTCCCATGGGAAGCCAACGGCTTCCCCTACAGGAATCCAAGAAATGAGGGAGGAATACTGATGCGATCGTTGATTCAATTTACCGCAGCCATTGTTGTTTTCATCGCGCTGAGTTGCCGGGCAGTGGCGAACGAGACTTACAAATTCGATCAATCGCGTTCGATAATTGGATTCAAAGTTCGCCAATTCTTCGCTGCGACTACCGGCAGGTTCACGAAATTCGACGGCAAGATCGACATCGATCGCGACCGGCCCGAAAAATCCTCGGTCGTCGCGAGAATCGATCTTCGAAGCATCGACACCGGAATCGCTAAACGCGACAATCATTTGCGCAGCCCGGAATTTTTCAATGTCGAGAAATTTCCCGAAATCATTTTCAAGAGCCGCAGCGTGAAACGAATCGGGCAGCAGAGCGGCGACATTCTCGGCAATCTTACCATGCACGGGGTGACGAAACCGATCACGCTGCATGTAAAATTGGTGGGCTCGATCTCGAACGAAGCGAAACAAACGCGTTGGGTTGTGACGACCGAGCCGCTCAAACGCCGCGAGTTCAATTTAATGTTCAGTCCGGGAGCGGAAGCTGTCTCCGGGATCAGCCAGGATGTGGCGATCAACATCGAGATCGAAGCGACGCGGACACAGTGATATGATCGTCTTCGCCCTTACCTGGATCGGTCTGGGCTGCTGGTCCGTCTGTTTTTGGTGGATGCATCGCATCTCATCGCGCCAGGACACGATGTTGAAAGAGTTGCACGAAATGACCACACGCATCGAACGACTTTCCGAAGCCGAACATGATTTGATCCGCGAAGTGCATCCGAAAGTGCACGAGATTAAAGAGCACATGGAAAACGTTGCTGAAGCCGTTTCGCCTCACAATGCGAAGACAAAAGATGCCTCATCTTAATGGAAATTGTGCCGCTCGGAGATTCCGCCCTCATCGTTCGGGTTCGTAAAAACTTCGACGGCGCGCCCGACGAAGCGCTGAATGCTGTCCTTGCTACGCGACGGCTTCTGGAAAATGCGCACCTTCCCGGCGTGATCGAGCTTGCGCCGGCTTATACGACCGTTGGAGTATTTTTCGATCCCGTGCGTGTCGTCGCCTCCGGCGCAAAACCGGATGAAGTGTTCGAATGGCTGGCGGAACGGATTCGGGAAGTGATTTTAAATGCAAACGAACTACGTGCCGATCGAATGGAGACGTCTCCAATCCAAATCCCGGTTTGCTACGACGCGGAATTTGCTCTCGATCTTGATGAAATTGCGCAGCACGCCGGACTTGGCGCGCAGGAAGTTGTCGATCTTTACTGCGCGTCGGAATATCGCGTCCATTGCATCGGATTTACGCCGGGCTTTCCTTTTCTCGGCGGATTGCCGTCTAAACTGGCGACGCCGCGTCGTTCCACTCCTCGAAAAGAAATTCCCGTCGGCTCAGTCGCGATCGGCGGAGCGCAGACCGGAATTTATCCGGTACAGTCGCCGGGCGGCTGGAATCTGATCGGTCGCACGCCGCTGCGTTTGTTCGACCCCAAAAAAGATCCTCCCGCGCTTCTCCGCGCGGGCGATCGCGTGCGTTTTCGCGCGATCTCGCGCGACGAATTTGAAAGATCGGCAATGTGAATGCGACTGCTGTTCGTGCCGGCTTTTCCACGACCGTGCAGGATCTTGGTCGCACCGGCTTTCGCCAATTTGGTGTATCGCTCGGCGGCGCGCTCGATGCGCATGCATTGCGCGTTGCCAATCTGCTTGTTGGCAATAACGAATCGGCCGCTGGGCTGGAGGTCACCTTCGGCGGCTTGCAATTGCGGTTCGCGGATGAACGACTTATGGCCTGGAGCGGCGGCGAATTCGATGCGCGCTCTGGATCGACATCGTTGCCGGTTGGTCATCCAGTCGTTATTCGAGAAGGCGACGAAATGGGGATCGAGCGGGCAAAAACCGGATGTCGCGCTTGGATTGCAGTTTCTGGCGGATTCGACGTGCCGGTTGTGCTCGGCAGTCGATCAACTGATTTGCGCGGAAATTTCGGCGGAAAGGAGGGCCGTGCATTGCGCCACGGCGATGAACTTCCGCTCGGCAAAAATTCCGAGCGCACCAGGATCTTGATCGACAAATTGCAGAGAGAAAGGATCGCGCGCTGGAAACCTCCGCATGACTGGTCGAGCCCAGCCAAACGCGAACCAACTCTGCGCGTTATCCGCGGCTCTGAGTGGAACCGTTTTGACAATGTAACGGTTCAACGGTTCACGGGCGACAAATTCACTGTCTCGCCCGATTCGGATCGAATGGGAGTGCGTTTCGAAGGTCCGCGGCTGAAAGCAAATGAACTTGTCGATCTTATCTCGGAAGCGGTTGGTCCCGGCACGATCCAAATCCCGCCAAGTGGGAAACCGATCCTCTTGCTCGGAGATTGCCAAACCGTTGGCGGTTATCCGAAAATCGCGCACGTGATTACGGTCGATCTTTCAATTGCGGCTCAACTGCGCGCTGGCGATGAGGTTCGCTTTCGCGAAGTTACGCTTGCCGATGCGTATCAGCTTTTGATTAATCGCGAGCAGAACCTCGAGCAGTTCCGGCGCGGGCTGCAGCCGCACTTCTCATGAAGTTGGTCGTCGATCTTAACGCCGACCTCGGCGAAGGCGCCGGCCACGACGATGAGATGCTTGAATTCGTAACTTCCGCGAACATCGCATGCGGGTTTCATGCCGGCGACGCCGACACCATTCACATGTCAATTGAAGCGGCGCGCGACCACGGCGTTGCTGTTGGTGCGCATCCGAG
>QHPX01000178.1 GCA_003219195.1 Verrucomicrobiota bacterium | reverse complement strand
GAACTGCGCTTTTCCGCCCAGCGGCTGCTGCGTGATCAAGGAGTACGGGCCAATGGAGCGCGCGTGGATCTTGTCGTCAACCAGATGAGAAAGCTTCAGCATGTAGATGTAACCGACAGTAATCTCTTGAGCAAAAGACTCGCCGGTCATTCCGTCGAAGAGTGGAAGCTTGCCAGACTCCGGCAATCCGGCAACCTCCAGCAGGTGGCGGATCTCGGATTCCCGCGCTCCGTCAAAAACAGGCGTGGCCATGGAGATGCCATCCCGGAAGCTGTCGGCGAGCTCGAGCAAGTGCTCGTCCTCCATCGCGGAAACCGAGCGCCAGATGGCTGTATCGCCGAAGACTTCGCGGAACCAGCGTCGAGCCGCCTCGGCTTTCGTGGCTTGATTGAAAATGCGCCCGATGCTGCGGCCGAGTTCCTTGGCGGCCCAGCCGAGGTGCGTCTCGAGAATCTGCCCAACATTCATACGAGACGGAACGCCGAGGGGATTGAGCACGATCTCAACTGGAGTGCCGTCGGGCAGATAGGGCATATCTTCCTCGGGCACAATGCGCGCGATGACGCCCTTATTGCCATGGCGCCCGGCCATTTTGTCGCCCACAGAGAGCTTGCGCTTCATGGCGATGTACACTTTGACCAACTTGATCACCCCAGGCGGAAGTTCATCGCCTTTCTTGAGCTTTTCTTTGCGCTCATCGGTAATCTTGCGCAGCACATCGATCTGCCGTGAAGTCATCTCCTCGATCTCGTCGATCTTCTCAATAAGCAGCGGATCCTTATCGGCGAGCCGGAGCCGCTTCAGGTTACGTGTGGAAATTTTCTCAATGATTTCGCGAGTGAGCGCGGCGCCTTTGGTGAGCAGCCGCTTGTTGGTCTTTTCGTCGTGCAGGTCGGCGACGAGCTTCTGGTCATTCAGCAAACTGCTCAAGCGCTTGAGCCGTTCGTCGGTGAGGATGCGGATCTCATCCGCCAGGTTTCGTTCCAGGCGAAAGACCTGCAGTGCCTCGATGGCCTTGTGACGTTCGTCCTTTTCGGCCCCTTTCCGGCAGAAGATCTTGACGTCGACCACGGTACCTTCGATGCCTGGCGGACAGTAAAGCGAAGCATCGCGAACGTCGCCTGCCTTTTCTCCGAAGATGGCGCGGAGCAGTTTCTCCTCCGGTGTCAGTGTCGTTTCACCCTTGGGAGTGACTTTGCCAACCAAAATATCGCCGGGACGAACTGTGGCGCCGATGCGAATCACACCGCTCTCGTCGAGGTTGCGAAGGAATGTTTCGCTGATATTGGGGATATCGCGGGTGATCTCCTCAGGACCGAGTTTGGTATCGCGCGCCTCGATTTCAAACTCCTCAATGTGAATGGAAGTGTAGTAATCCTCTTTGACCAGCTTTTCGCTCACCAGGATGGCATCTTCGAAGTTGTACCCGCGCCAGGGCAGGAATGCGACCAGTACATTGCGGCCGAGCGCGAGCTCGCCTCGATCGGTGCAAGGACCATCCGCGAGTACTTGTCCTTGGCCAACGCGATCTCCCACGCGCACTAAGGGCTTCTGGTTAATGCAGGTATTTTGGTTCGAACGCTTAAATTTGATCAGCGAATAGATGTCTGCACCGACTTCGCGGCTCAGTACGCCGGAATGATCGGATTCCACGCGAACGATGATCCGCTCGGAGTCCACTTGATCGACAATGCCGTCGCGGCGGCAGATCACTACGGCTCCTGAATCGCGAGCGGTAACGCGTTCCATGCCCGTGCCGACGAGCGGTGCCTCGCCACGGATGAGCGGCACAGCCTGCCGTTGCATGTTCGAGCCCATCAAGGCGCGGTTCGCGTCGTCGTTTTCCAGAAATGGAATCAGACTCGCGGCAACCGAGACGAGCTGCTTCGGCGAAACGTCGATGTAATCAACTTCTTCGCGCTGCTTGAGAACGAAGTTGCCAGCCTGACGGCAATTGACCAGTTCGGTGGTGACGCGCCCGCGCTCGTCGAGAGGCACATTTGCCTGAGCCACGACGTACCGGTCTTCCTCCCAAGCCGACAGATAGAAGCAGTAGGGCTCTGCGGTTACGCGGCGCCGCTTGAGTTCTTCGTTGACGGCATCCACTTTGTCCCGTTCGATAATTTCACCGGCTTTGAATTCGCTGTCTCCGGCGTTGACGACTTGCACGTAATCAATGACGCGGCCGCCCCTGACTTTGCGGTAAGGCGATTCGATAAATCCGAATTCGTTAATGCGCGCGTAGCAGGAAAGCGAGCTGATCAAGCCATAGTGAGTGGGGTGGACGTCACGAACCTCAAACCCGGCGCGCTCTCTGGAGAGTCCCCCCGGACCCAAAGCAGACAAGCGACGCTTGTGGGTGATTTCACTCAACGGATTGGTCTGGTCCATAAACTGCGAAAGCTGTGAACTACCGAAGAATTCGCGAATTGCGGCCATGACCGGCTTCGCGTTCACCAGGTCATGAGGCATGGCCGTTGACATTTCCTGGTACACAGACATCTTCTCTTTAATGGCGCGCTCCATGCGAACGAGCCCGATGCGGAACTGGTTTTCCAGGAGCTCGCCGACAGCGCGCACCCGACGATTCCCTAGATGATCAATGTCGTCGACCGTGCCGATATTCTTGCGAAGCTTGAGCAGATAACGAATAGCAGCCACAAAGTCAGCGGAATCCAGCGTGCGCGTTTCGAGCGGGGTCTCCAAACCAAGTTTGATATTGAACTTGAGGCGGCCGACTTTGCTGAAATCGTATTTGCGTGGATCAAAGAACATCCCGTTGAAAAGCGCGGTAGCGGTCTCGAGTGTGGGCGGATCGCCGGGACGCAGTTTGCGATAGATCTCGATGAGTGCTTCGCGCGAAGAGCGAATGGCGTCTTTGTCCAGCGTGCGCGAGACGACCACGCCGGTGTCGTCGCGGTCCGGAAAGAAAATATCCACGCCGGTGATCCCGGCTTCGGGCAAAGCAGCCCAGATCTCTGGCGTAAGCGGCCTATTAGCTTCGAGCAGCACTTCGCCAGTCTGACGATTGACCAGATCAGCGACCGTGAAGGCGCCTTCTAGGTCGGCGAGGGAAACGCGCGCATGGGCGATCTTGGCTTTTACTAACTCCTTGTAAAGCGGCTCGGTGATTCTGCGGTGCGCGGCGATCAATACTTCTTCCGAACGCGGAGTCTTAATCTCGTGCGAAAGCTTGCGATCGATCAGGCCTTCCGAGAGGTTCCAATAATACTCACTGTCACGCAGAGTGATGCGCTCCACCTGGAAAAACGTGCGCAGGATCTCTTCGTTGGACTTCATTCCCAGAGCGCGCAGGAAGATGGAGCCCAGGAATTTGCGCTTGCGGTCGATGCGCACGTAGAGAACGTTTTTGGTGTCGTATTCGAACTCCACCCACGAGCCACGATAGGGAATGATCTTGCCCAAAAAATAAGTGCGGTTGTTGGCGGTTTCGTAGAAGACCCCGGGCGAACGATGCAGCTGGCTGACGATGACGCGCTCGGTGCCGTTGATGATGAAGGTGCCATTGTCCGTCATCAGCGGGATATCGCCGAAGAACACTTCTTGTTCTTTGATGTCGCGGACGTTTTTCGCGCCTGTGTCAGGATCCTTATCGTAGATGGTCAAACGAATGGTGACCTTGAGCGGCGCGGCATAAGTCATGCCGCGTTCCTGGCACTCATTTACGTCGTACTTAAGCTGCATGGCCACGGGATCGCCGCACTTATTGCAGAAGGTCGGCGTGTTCTTGTTGAAGGTACCGCACTTCGAGCAGATCACGTCCCCCGTCTGATAAGGATTCGTGACTACCGAAGCGCCACAATTGCGGCAGGTGGCACGCAGATGATGCAGCCCCTTAAGGTTGCCGCACTTACACTCCCAATTTCCAATGGAGTAATCCACAAAATCCAATTGGGAGAGTCCTCGAAAATCCTGGATCGGGAATACGGACGTAAAGACCGATTGCAATCCCGTATCTTCACGTTCAGAAGGCAGCAGATCCATCTGCAGGAAGCGTTGGTAAGACAGCCGCTGGACTTCAATCAGGTTCGGAATCTGGATCGAACTCTTGATTTTGGAAAAGTCCAGCCGCTCGCGCTCCCGAACGGCATGATTTCCGTTGCGATGATTTCCATTTTCCATTCTATTGCCTCACGATACCCAAATGGGTCAGACCGGGACACGCGGTGCGGACACCTCCGCCTCCGGTCCGGATTGGACTGGGTTGAAGTTCAAATTCCCGACAGTCTGTCTTCGTACGAATTCCTTTGCGCGCCGGCCAGGCGCTCGCTCTTACTTGACTTCTACTTTGGCGCCAGCGTCCTCAAATTTCTTCTTAATC
>QHPX01000086.1:586-32825 GCA_003219195.1 Verrucomicrobiota bacterium | reverse complement strand
TGTGGCCGATGCGCAACGGGCGCTCCATCACCGCGCCTGGTGCAACAGTAAAGCGCGCTTCGGCAAATACACCGCAGAAATGGAAACCAAGAAGGCGGTCGCATGAGCACCAAGAACAGAAATGTGTAACCCAACAGCGACGACAAAAATATTTTCTCATGATATTACGAACATTTTGCTTCTTGTTTGTCAACGGATGAGCAAATGCAACAGGAGCGTCAGCAGCACGACGATCGACACTATCGAGAAAATGAGGCTGGCGTACGCACAGTGAAAGGCGAGAGTGTGATCGCGACAATTAGTACCGGCATCAGTTCGTGAATGGTGAGAATACCGCCGGTTAATTCCGAGGTGTGCTTGAGAGCTTGCTCAGCCACCTGGCGGAGCTTCTCTGCGTAGTCCGCGTCTGCGGGACTTAACGCGCCTATCTTAGGGGAAACGGCCTGTAACTGTGGAAGATAGCTTTGTGTAGCCCTCTCGGTAAATCGTAGAAGGTGAAGCAACTTATCAGTGTTGGGGCCAAAACTATTGTTATAAGCTGGGGTGCGCTTCTGCTTTTTCACCTCGTCCCCGTCTTCTTGGGCCGGAGACATGATAGAACAGTAACGCTGAAAACTGTTCTCGCCTAGAAGAGGATTTTTAAGGGGACGCGATGAGTCCCCTTATTTCGTCGTCCGTGACTATTTGGCGCAATTCTTCGAGGGACAACGTGTGCCCTTATTTTTCGAATCGGCCCGGTCGCGGTACCATGGAAATTTGGGAATGAACGTCGCTAGAATAGTCCCAGAATTTGAATCGACGTGACGGTGGTCGAAACTATGAAGAAGCTTGAACGCGATATTCGAAAGCAGGAGCCACGGTGATGGGTAACGAAAGCAAACCCGCTTCTCGTGCTTCGCCGTCGTCTAGAGTGCTTCGGCTTGCTTCCGCAGTTTTTCTTTTACCTCGGAATACGAGGAGTCTGAAATTTTATCGAGGAAAGACAAGGCTTCAGTTTTCTTGTGCCGCTTCAGGCTGACCCGCGCGAGCTGCAAGTAGCCGAAGTTCCGATTCGTGGAGAGCTCGAGATAATGCTGCCAGGCGATTTGCGCCTCATCCCAATCGGGGTTCGGCATTCCATAAAATGTTTCCGCGTAAGCTCGGGCATATTCCAGGTCGGTCGGAGCGAGCCGGCTGGCTTCGCGAAATTGGAACAGGGCGCGTTGCAACAAATCCGCAGAATCGGTCTTCCAAGCCGCCGTCAGATCACGGCGGAGGAGGAATTCGACGTTCCCGAGGTCGAAATGATAATCGGGATTGTCACTTTCGGAGCGAACCGCCAAAAGAAACTGCTCCGCCGCTTCGCGGACGCGGCCCATCCTGAGGTACGCGCCGCCCAACGAGTTGGCCGCTTCCCCATTCTCCGGCTCGAGCCGTTGCGCTGTCCGCCAATGTTCGATGGCTGCTTCCGCCTTCCTGTTTTTCCAGAGAAATGCGGCAAGGGCGTTTTGCGCCGGGACAGACTGCGGATTGTCCCGGACGAGTTGGTAGTAGATTTGCTCCACACGCAGACGCTCTTTTGCCGTTACGTTGGGATTCGCGAGTGCCTCCGATGCCTTATGGGCCGCTTTGATTTCTATCCACGTTTTTACCGACGGACCGATGGATTGCGCACGCGCGAGCACAGGCGTAAGGAGCAGAATGAAGAGCGTGGCGGCAGCTCTTTTGCATTTACTCCAGTTGCTCCGCGCGCAGTTGCTAATTATCATAGCTGTCGCTCTTCCTGGAGAGATCACCTTCACATGCAAAAAATAGGATTCGCTGAAGCCCTCGACTCAATTCTCGCCACCGACAAGCGTTATTCACGGGAGGCTTACGTCTTTCCTCGGGACGCGCTTGATTATACCACAAAACAGCAAAAGAAAACCAATCAAGCGCATGGCCGTCATACCCGTCAACGCGAATTCGCCCCGCGTTCCGATTAATTGTTCCCCCTAGAAGGGGATTTTTAAGGGGACGCGATAAGTCCCTTATCTCTCGAAGACGAGCCATGGCCGAATTCAGAGAACGACTTTCGGTAAGAGCGAATTCAGTCGAGCAGGCTGCGTACGCCGATGTCCGCGTGTTGAGGTCGAGGATGATGATGTTTAACGTGCTGCGCGCTTAGGGCTTGGTTTAGCGCAGATGTGGCCACTTAGCTAGGTCGAGTCTGGCGCGTGCAAGAAAAGCAATCCAAGTCTCGTGGCATTAGAATGCGCTTATCGCGCCGATTGGGGCTTTGTAAAAATCATTGACCCCCCGGCGATTTAGGACGCGCTGTCAACATGTTCGTTTGAATCGCACCCGATCTCTCGACGCTGCTCACTCCATTATTGTTGACGATATTGCCGTTATCATCCACGTCGACCCATTGACCGCCGCCGATAAGAGTTCCGGTCGGGGGGGAAATCCAAACCTTATGTGTCTTGACGAAATTTGTCTTTGGGGTGAGTTCAAAGTTGAGCTGAGTGGGTTTGCCAGACTGCGTGTAGGCATTGAGGATCGATGCCTTGACGGCTCCATTGACAACGAGAGTGACTTTATAAATACCAACCGCAAGGCCATCGGAGGTGTAATGGCCGGTGGCATCGGTCTTAACAATCCTGGAGAAATTACGTCCGTTTGTGGCTTCAATCCGGACATCGGCGCCTTTGACGGGCTGTCCGGTGGGATCCTTCACAACCCCTTCAAGAGCCGACGTCCCCGCCCAGGCACTGGACGTTACAAGGAGTAAGCCAACGAAGCTAATACTATATGATTTGAGCAACATATCGGCATCTAACGGGTTTTTGGCTGACAAGTCGAGGACTTTCAAACGGGTTCCATACCCTTCAAGCCGGGACCAACGTCAAATTCATCTTACGCGATGGCGACAACGTGCGCTTTCATTACCTCGATGCCGATTACGAAATCCAAGTCGACGCCACCGATCTCGATAAGCGTGTCCGCGCCTGTCCTGTTAAACACAGGTGAGGCGAAACTATTAAGTTTTGGAGAGCAGACGTTTAGTCCGTCAGAGTCCACATCTGTCCCACAAAGTCCTAATGACAAGGAACTTGCGCGATGCAGGGTTCGAACCTGCGACTTCTTGCGTGTGAAGCAAGCGCTCTACCACTGAGCTAATCGCGCGAATTTTTGGGCGCAACAAAATAGAACGGGCGCCTTTTAGCGCAAGCGTCGCGCTTGCTCTGTGAGCTGCCCCATTCTATCTAAAAACATGTCCGAACACAAAATTACTCTCACTTGGAAACGCGGCGGTACGCCGTTCGAATATCAGAAATATTCGCGCGATCACATTTGGAAGTTTGATGGCGGTCACGAGATGCAAGCGTCGGCCGCGCCCGCTTATCTCGGCAATCCGAAGTATGTGGATCCGGAGGAAGCGTTTGTTGCCTCCCTTTCGAGTTGTCACATGCTGACGTTTCTCGCCGTGGCATGCAAAAAGAAGTTCGTGCTCGATGAATATGTCGATGAAGCGGTCGGCCACATGGAGAAAAATGCGGAAGGTAAATTGGCCATCACGCGCGTTGTTCTCCGGCAAAAAACGAAATTTTCCGGCGACAAGCAGCCGAGCAAGGAAGAGCTCGACGAGATGAATCACACCGCGCACGAACAGTGCTTCATCGCCAGTTCGGTTAAGACCGAAGTGACGATCGAGCCGCAAACATAAATCTGGAAGCCAAGAAGCCAGGATAGTTTCCTTTTTTCCTGCTTTCCTGATTTATGTCTTTGTATTTCCTTCGTGGTTTCCTGGTTTCCAGATTCAATCCTACGTAATCTGCGGTTAACTCTGTTTCGATGAGCACCCCGTCTGATTCCCAACGCATGGAAAAGATCGTCAGCCTATGCAAACGGCGCGGTTTTATTTTCCAATCGAGCGAGATTTACGGCGGCCTGAATGGCTGCTGGGATTACGGTCCGCTCGGCGTGGAGTTGAAGCGCAACCTGAAAAATTATTGGTGGCGGGTGATGGTGCACGAGCGCGAGGACGTCGTCGGGATGGACGGATCGATCTTGATGAATCGCGCGGTCTGGAAAGCGAGCGGCCACGAAGACACGTTCAGCGACCCGATGGTTGATTGTCGATCTTGCAAAGCGCGATTGCGCGCTGATCAGCTTGTCGACAAGAAAGGCGTCAAACAGTGTCCGAATTGTGGCGGGAAAGATCTGACCGAACCGCGCGCATTCAATTTGATGTTCAAGACATACGTCGGCGCGACCGAGGACGAATCGTCGATCACATATCTCCGTCCCGAGACAGCCCAGGCGATCTTCCTTCAATTTAAGAACATTCTTGAAGTTTCGCGCAAGAAGTTGCCATTCGGCATTGCACAGATCGGGAAAGCATTTCGCAACGAAATCAATCCGCGCAATTTCACTTTTCGCTCACGCGAGTTCGAGCAGATGGAGTTGGAATATTTTTGCCGGGCAGAGGAGGGGATGAAGTGGTTGGATTACTGGCTGGAAGAGCGGCTCAAGTTCTACGAGAACGTCGGCATTCCGCGCGCCAAGCTGCACGCCCGAAAAGTTCCCGACGAAGAGTGCGCGTTTTATTCGAAAGGCACTTACGACATCGAATACGATTTCCCTTTTGGCCGACAGGAGCTCGAAGGAGTGGCCTATCGCACTGATTACGATTTATCGCAGCATCAGAAAGCCAGCGGTAAGTCGCTGGAGTATTTCGATGAGGAAACAAAGCAAAAATTTATTCCACACGTGGTCGAGCCAAGCGCCGGTGTGGATCGCACTGTCCTTGCCCTGATTTGCGAAGCGTACGCGGAAGACGAAGCGCCGGACGAAAAAGGAAAAATGGAAACGCGCACCGTCCTGCGTTTTCATCCGCGCATGGCGCCGATCAAATGCGCGGTGTTTCCGCTTTTGAAAAACAAGGAACAACTGGTCGCGAAAGCAAAAGAGATTGTCGATCTTTTGCGGCCGCACATGAATGTCTTCTACGATGAAAGCGGCGCCATCGGACGGCGTTATCGTCGCCAGGACGAAATTGGAACGCCGTTCGGCGTGACGATCGATTTCGAAACACTCGGCGAGAAAGATCGACAATTACAAGATACAGTCACGCTGCGGGACCGCGATTCGATGAAGCAGGAGCGCGTGAAAATTTTGGATTTGATGCAGCTGTTGTCCCAGCGGATTGCGTAATTGAAATGGAACGTCGAATCTAAGATCGCCATGAAAAGCTCGTATTCATCGCGCAGAGCTTTTTTGCGAAGCGGCATCATCGTTGGGACGTCAGCCGTTACCGGTCTGTCCTTTGCAGTCACTGCCGAGCCAGAGAAAAAGGAGGAGGAAGTCGCGCCGCCCGAAGACTTGATGCGCGAGCATGGAGTGTTGAAGCGCGTGCTGTTGGTCTATGGCGAAGTGCTTCGCCGGATGGACGCGAAGCAGGATTTTCCACCGGAAGCGCTGGCGGACGCGGCCGGAATTATTCGCAGTTTCATCGAAGATTATCACGAAAAGCTGGAAGAGGATTTTCTGTTTCCACGTTTCGAAAAAGCGCACCAGTTAGTCGATTTGGTGAGGGTGCTGCGCGATCAGCACCAGGCTGGCCGGCGGGTCACGGATGTGACCATGCGCCTGGCCAATTGGGGCTCGTTAAAGAATGCGTCGGAGCGCGTCCGGCTTGCGGACTCGATGCGCCAATTCATTCGCATGTACAATCCGCACGAAGCCCGCGAGGACACCGTGCTTTTTCCGGCTTTCCACAAAATCGTGACGCCGCACGAATTCGACGCGCTCGGCGAGGATTTCGAGAAAAAAGAGAACGAACTGTTCGGTGAGGACGGTTTTGAAAAGATGGTGGACAAAGTGGCTGGGATAGAAAAGCGACTCGGCATTTATGATCTGAGCCAGTTTACGCCCGCTTAAGAATGCTCGGTTCGCTAACACTGTAGCGTTCCGATTCGCTCTCATCACAGGTGTCGTTAATCTGTTCGCGGATATGGATCTTGAGCGATTCCGTGAATATTGCCTCGAACAGCGTGGTGCGACTGAAGGCACGCCGTTCGGCAAAGATGTTCTCGTGTTCAAAGTTGGCGGAAAAATGTTCGCGCTCGCTGCGCTCGACGGGGTGCCGGCGACTGTGAATTTGAAGTGTGATCCCGATCTCGCGCTGGATCTGCGCGACCGGTACGAACAGGTTCGGCCCGGTTATCACATGAACAAGAAACATTGGAATACGGTGGAAATAGACAGCGGCATTCCGGAGGCAGAGCTGCGTACGATGATCGACCACTCTTATGAGCTGGTGGTGAAAAGTCTGCCGAAAGCGAAGCAAAAGTTGTAGTGGCGGTCTATGACCGCCGACCCATTTCGATTTCGGCGCTCGCAGAGCGCCGCTACAGTGCCGGCGCGCCGTGCATAACTTCGCGCAATTGCACCTCGCCAATCTCTAATTGCAATGCCTCGCGCGCGACCCGCAGGAAGTTGTCGGGCGCATCTGTGAGGGCTACTTCGAGGCCGCCGGAACTCTCCGCCGGCGCGCGCAGTGATTGTCGATTCAAAAGATCCTGGACGGCTGCCGCGCAGTTCCAAGCAGAATCGACCAGTTTCACATTGCTCTTAAGAAAACGAGCGATCGCATCAGCCAGCAACGGATAATGCGTGCAGCCGAGCACGAGTGTATCGATTCTCTCGCGGACCATTGGCTCGAGGTAACGCGTGATCACACGATCCGACAGCTCGTCATTGAGCCAGCCCTCTTCAATCAAGGGCACGAGCAGCGGACAGGCCCGCGCGGAGATGTCGATCTTCGAATCAAGTGAGTGGATGGCGCGCTCGTATGCGCCGCTCTTAATCGTCGCGCGCGTGCCGATTACGCCAATGCGGCGATTGCGCGTCGCGGCGATGGCGGCTTTCGCGCCGGGTAAAATCACCCCGATCACCGGGACGGAAAGAGTTTTCTCTAAATTCGGCAACGCCACCGCGGAAGCCGAATTGCACGCGATTACAATCGCTTTCACGTCTTCGCCGAGCAGCATCTGCGTCATCTCAACGCTGTAACGTTGAACCGTGGTCGCGCTTTTTCCGCCGTAAGGAACGCGGGCGGTATCGCCGAGATAAAAAATTTTTTCGTTAGGCAGCAAATCGCGCACCGCCTTCACGACGGTGAGCCCGCCGATGCCGGAATCAAAAACGCCGATGGAGCGCAGATCGCTCATGCAGCCGGAAGGTGATGGCGGTGGCCTGCCGCCGCAAGTGTTCACCTTTTCATTTTGCAAACCCGCTCGGCCTTCGGATGATTCATCGCGATGGCTGAGCTTTCGAAAACCTACGATCCGAAATCGGTCGAACCAAAATGGTACGTACGTTGGATCGACAATCACGATTTCGAAGCTGATGCGCGGTCATCGAAGCCGGCGTTCTCGATAGTCATTCCGCCGCCGAACATCACCGGCACGCTCACTCTTGGGCATGTTCTTAACAATACGATCCAGGACATCTTGGCGCGTCGCGCGCGTATGCTTGGTTGCGAAGTGCTCTGGCTGCCGGGGACCGACCACGCTGGCATCGGGACCCAAACCGCCGTCGAGAAACATCTCCGCCGCACTGAGAAAAAAACGCGCCACGATCTCGGTCGAGAGGAATTTCTGCGCCGCGTCTTGGAATGGCAGGATAAACACGGCGGCATCATCATCGAACAACTCAAACGCCTCGGGTGCTCGTGCGATTGGTCGCGTCAACGCTACACACTCGATGATGATTATGTCCGCGCCGTCCAAAAAGTTTTTGTCGATCTTTATGAAAAGAAACTGATCTATCGGGGCGTCCGAATGATCAACTGGGACCCGGCCGCGCAAACGGCGCTTTCTGATGAAGAGGTCATCTCCAAACCGCAAAAAGGAAATTTATATTATGCTCGCTACGAAATTGTCGAAGAGCCGGGACGGTTTTTGGAAGTCGCCACCACCCGGCCGGAAACGATTATCGCCGACACCGGTGTCGCGGTTCATCCGAACGACAAACGATATGTCGATCTTATCGGCAAACATGCCTGGCGTCCGCTCGCGCGTGAGAAACTTCCCATCATCGCCGACGAAGCGATCGACCCCGAGTTCGGCACCGGCGTTCTAAAAGTCACTCCCGCGCACGACAAATTAGATTTCGAAATTGGCCAGCGGCACAACTTGCCGATTCTCGACGTGCTTATGCCAGATGGCCGGATCAATTGTCCGGCGGTCCCGGAATTGAATGGACTCGACCGATTCGAAGCGCGCCATAAAGCAGCGGAGATCCTGAAAGAGAGAAAACTGCTTTCGAAAACGGAACCGTACGAAAACAATATCGGTTTCAGCGATCGCAGCGAAGTGCCGATTGAACCGCGGCTCAGCGAGCAATGGTTTTTGCGCTATCCGAAAACGAAGGAAGCGCTCGGCGTCGTGCGCGATCATCTCATTCGCTTCTTTCCCGCGCATTGGGAAAAGGTCTACGCGCAATGGCTGGAAAAAATTCAGGACTGGTGCATCAGCCGCCAGGTTTGGTGGGGCCATCGGATACCGGCGTGGTATCGAAGTCAGAAGTCAGAAGTCAGAAGTCAGAAGTCAGAAGAAATCTGTGTTGGGCTTGAGCCTCCGAAGGACGAAGAGAACTGGACGCAGGATCCGGACACACTCGACACTTGGTTCTCGTCCTGGTTGTGGGCGTATGAAACGATGGACGAGGAAACGCGAAGGAAATTCTATCCAAGTTCGGTGCTTGTGACCGCGCCGGACATTATTTTCTTTTGGGTGGCGCGGATGATCATCGCCGGACTCGAGTTCAAGCCCGGCAAATCGAAGCGCATCGAAGACAACATTCCATTCCGCGACGTTTTCTTTACCGGACTGATTCGCGACAAGCAGGGGCGCAAAATGTCGAAGTCGCTCGGCAACTCGCCCGATCCGCTCGAGTTGATCGACAAGTATGGCGCAGACGGATTGCGTTTCGGCCTCATGCGCATCGCGCCAAGCGGTCAGGACATTCGCTTCGACGAAAAGCAAATTGAAGAGGGCCGCAACTTCGCGACCAAACTTTGGAACGCAGCGCGCTTTCGGCAGATGCACGGCCCGAGCGAAATTGCGCCAAAGATCGATCCCGCAGTCGCGGGATCGATCTTTGCAGTTGAAGTGCTGGCGCGATTAAATGAGACAATCGACGCGGTCGAGGCGGCGTACGGCGAATATCAATTCAATGCGGTCGCACAGCACCTTTACGATTTCTTCTGGAGCGATTACTGCGACTGGTTCGTCGAGGCAGCGAAGACTGAAATCTTTGCCGACAATGAATCGCGCAAGAAATCCGCACTAGCGGTGATGGATTTCGTGCTCTCGGCGGTCTTGCGATTGCTGCACCCGTTCATGCCGCACATCACCGAGGAGCTGTGGTCGCTGCTCGGTTTCGGAGAAAAATCGATCCAGTTTGAACCGACGCCGAAAACATTCGGACTGGACGATGTCGATCTTGCCGGGAAGCGAAAACTTGTGGCCGCGATCTACGAAACTGTTCAGGCGGGTCGAAATCTTCGCGCGGAAGCGAAAATTTCATCAAGCACAAAGGCGCGTTTCATTTTACGAGCTGACGAAAAAGAAGTATCAGATCACCTACCGGCGATTTCGCGTTTGCTGAACGCTGAGGAGGTCATTCTCGATCCGAAACATAAATCGGAGCCTGGCATTCCAGTTGCAATGACTCCGCTCGGCGAAATTTTTCTCGCAATCACCAAGGCGGACAAAGCGGCGGAGAGCGAGCGCCTCGACAAAGAAATTGCGAGGTTGGAAGGGGAAGTGCGAACGGTCGAAGACAAATTGAAGAACAAATCTTTTGTCGATCGCGCGCCGGCGGCGGTGGTCGTGGAACATCGGCTGCGACGGAAGAATTTCAGCGAGCAATTGGCGCGGCTAAAGCAGGCGCGCGCAAGCCTGAACTAAAAACGACGCGCTGATTCTCGATCTTGGCGCCGCGGTGTTCGAAGAACTGTCGTAACTCCGGCGTGTAAAAAGTGCCGTCGTATTCGCTATTCAATTCCAGCCAAACGCGGCCGCGCGACGTAAGATGCCTGGACAGGTCGTCGAGAAAGAATTCCCATTCCGGCACACCCCAAAGATCAGGCTGTTTGTGATTGTTAAAACAAATCATGAACGCGGTGACGAGGTCGAATTTTTCTCCCAGATTGGGCAGAGGGACGAAAGGCCGCACGCGCCAGATCACGCGACGCACGCCCAACATCCGCGTGCTTTCGCCGAACATGGGAAGATCATCGAGATCGAGGCCGACGACTTCGTGTCCGAGCAACTGCCCGATGTAAGCGAAGTACCCGGCGCCGCAACCGAGATCGAGAATGCGTTTGCGCGTGACAATATCGAGCTCGACGTCGCGGATGCGGCGAATATTAATGTCGATCCAACGGGGAAGATCGAGATATTTCGGCCAATCTTCGCCCGGATCGTCGACGGCGTAGCGCTCATAAATCTGTTCGAACTCCTTACGATCGATCGTATCGATGATTGCGTTCGCTTCGAGCTTGATGGGAACGCGCCATCCGAAGATGAAACGACGGAGATGGCTTCGCGCGCTGCTGAAAGCACGGCCGCTTGTCAGTTTTGCTATTTTGTGGGAAAAGCGCATAGGCTGTTTCAGGATACATTGCAGCTGTGGCGCGACGCGGCAATTTCAATTAAAATGGAATAATGGCTCTCTGGAAAAGACTGCTTTGGATCGCGGTCACCATTCTCGGGCTCGCGTCCATCTGTGTGCTAGCGCTTTCGCGCGGTGAATCGGTCAGCGCACTCTGGATCGTCACGGCGGGCTTTTGCGCGGCCGCGATCAGCTATCGTTTTTATAGCAAATGGCTGGCGGCGAAGGTGCTCGTTCTGAATGACGAACGTGCGACACCAGCGGTTGTGCAAAACGACGGCAAGGATTTCGTGCCGACGAATCGATGGATGGTGTTCGGTCATCATTTCGCGGCGATTGCCGGGCCGGGACCGCTAGTCGGTCCGGTACTGGCGGCGCAATTTGGTTTTCTCCCGGGAACGTTGTGGATCTTGATTGGCGCGACGCTGGGCGGCGCCGTGCACGACATGATCATCTTGTTTGCGTCCGTCCGGCGCGGCGGCAAGACATTAGGCCAGATCGTGAAAGAGGAAATCGGGCCGGGCGTCGGCGCACTCGCGCTCATCAGCGTCCTCGCGATCATGATTATTCTTTTGGCCGTCCTCGCGCTCGTGGTTGTCCAGGCGCTGGCCAAAAGTCCGTGGGGCGTGTTCACGATTGCGATGACAATTCCAATCGCACTGATCATGGGGGCCGGCCTGCGCAGCGGAAAATTCAACGTCGCATGGATCACCGCGTTCGGATTGTTTGGGCTGATCTTGGCAGTCTGGGGCGGACAATTTCTCGCGCAATATCCGGCGGTCGAAGTTTGGTTTCGACACGATCAAAAATGGATCGCCTGGGCGATCATGATTTACGGGTTGGCCGCGTCGATTCTCCCAGTCTGGATGCTGCTCACGCCGCGCGATTACTTGAGCACGTTTTTGAAACTGGGAACGGTCGCGGCCCTGGCGCTTGCCGTGGTATTGCTGCATCCAACGTTGTTGATGCCGTCGATCTCACGTTTTGTCGATGGAAGTGGACTGGTATTTGCCGGGCCGGTGTTTCCCTTTGTTTTTATTACGATCGCCTGCGGCGCGGTTTCTGGTTTTCATTCGCTCATCGCTTCGGGCACGACACCAAAGATGCTCGGGCGGGAGTCGCGCATTCGCGACATCGGCTATGGCGCGATGATCACGGAGATGATGGTGGCATTGATGGCAATGATCGCAGCATGTGTTTTGCAACCGGGCGAATATTTCGCGATCAACGCGAAAGGGACGCCGAGCGAAGTGGTCGCGAAAGTGTCGGCCGCCGGATTTCCGGTGACGGAACAGCAGATGTCGATCTTAGCGCAGGACCTGGGCGAGAAGACGATGTTCGGACGGGCAGGTGGTGCGCCGACATTTGCCGTGGGCATGGCGCACATGTTTGCGCGGGCGTCGGCCAGCCCGACGGCGCTCGCGCTTTGGTATCACTTCGCCATCATGTTCGAAGCGCTTTTTATTCTTACGGCGATTGATGCTGGCACGCGCGTCGGCCGATTTTTGCTGCAGGATTTGCTGGGCAATGTGTGGCGTCCGTTCGGCAATACGCGCTCGTGGAACGCGAACTTCCTTGCCAGCGTGCTGCTCGTGGCCGCGTGGGGCTGGTTTTTGTATCAGGGCGTAATCGATCCGCTCGGCGGAATCAACAGCCTTTGGCCGTTGTTCGGCCTGGCGAATCAATTGCTCTCGGTCGTTGCACTTTGTTTGGGCACAACGGTGTTAATCAAAATGCAGAAAGCGAAATATCTTTTTGTCACGCTTGTGCCGCTCTGTTTCATGTGCGCGGTCACGTTTTCCGCCGGTTACCTGAAAATTTTCTCGGTCGATCCGAAACTTGGCTTCCTGACTGGCGCGCAATCGTTGAGCGAGCAAGCCGCGGCGCTGGCTGATCCCTACAAAGCAGCGGAACTGATTCGACAAGCATCCGTCTGGCGATTTGACGCCTTGGTTGCGGCCTTATTTCTCGTGCTCGTGCTCCTAATCGTGCTCGGCTCGGCGATTCACTGGTGGCAACTGGTGCGCGGCACTAGGCCCGTGGTACTGCGCGAAAGCGAATTCGTGCCGATTGGGCAAGTTGGTGCCGCGAACGTCTGAGGAGAACAAGCTCAGCGCGGTTAGGCGGTTGGATGTCGCGTCCAGGACGTATCCAAACAAGCTGCGACTTCTCTGAGGGCGGTAAGTATCTTCTCTCGATTGGAAGAAGAGCTGTTGACGAATAACGGACTTGGATGTGGTGACTTGAACAGTCTGATGCCGGGACGCAGCTTGGCAATATTGCTTGAACTGCGTTGAGCTTTCTGGCCGACAAGCACGACAGCTCGCAACTTCGGTAAAAGATCCAAAAGCGAATTTAGTCGACGGAGGCCGCTCTCAACATCATCTGAATTGGCGGGGCGAATTCGCGAGCCAGAGCCGATATACCAGGGAACGATATTCCAAGTTATCGTTCGCTTCCGTGGGATTCCTGATTGCTGGTTGATTTGAAAGAAGTTTTTCGCGGTCTCATCCGGATTGTCGCGTGAGATAAAGCCCGAAAAGACAGCCTTGGCGCCCGGTGCTTCAAGTAGGTACAAGACCTCGGCGGCGATTCCTCCATCGTGTGGATCGAAATAGGGGATTTGATAATGTGAACCCATCTCGACGCGGAGTGCATCGACAAAAGCAGTCAATGGAGCAATATGCCGCTCGTGTAACTCTGCATGCCTTGCCGCGCGAGCGACGGGGGAACCAAGTGACTTGGGTTTGCCGTCAAAATGTTCGCTCGGCATAAAGCGTGAATCTCGCCTAACGAGAACAACCTCAGCCGCGGCTCTGAGAGGCGCAAGTAATTGTCGATCTAACTCGGCGCAGAATCCAGCCTGGCCGGCCGACTTTGCTTCGGTGCGAGCGAACGATCGCGGCGATTACTTGCGCCGTAGCGGCACAATGATCTCCTGGTCGCGACACGCAAGAATGACGCGCCCATCCTCAATGGACTTGAGTTTGATCTGATAATTCTGAGAGCCCGATTGCAAGCTGAACTGCTGGCCTTCCTGCATGGTTTTACCGTTGATAATCGCGAAGTGCGTTCCCAGGTCGAGGGTGATCGAACTAAGGAGGAAGGCGGTTAAAGGAACGTCCGGCCCGGCATGGTTGGCGCTGCGATTCGACAGCTGGGCCGCTGGTTTAAAACCGATTGGCCAAAAAGGATTGCGGCCATTCCTCTCCATTTGAAAAGAAGATTTGTTCTTAATCTCGAGCACGGGGGACTCGCCGCCCTGCAGGGCACCAAGGGCAATAACGAGCGGAAGGAAAAGAAATGCGAAGCTTTTCATTTCTTTTCAATGATGTTAACGGCGGCAAGACCGACATGCTGGAATTGGGATTGCTCGGGCAAGGTGTGGATGCTCAGCTTCGTGATCGACAGGAGAGGGGCGGTGTTTTCCAGTTCAGCGATTGCGCGGCCTAACGTTCCGTAATCGGCCTGGGGAAGGTCGATTATCCAGCTGTATTTCATCCATCCGGTAAGCTCGGTTGGCTTGAAGCCGGTGCTGCCTTCGAGCCTCGCAACAACTTTATCGACCTGCTGGTTTGCGAAGAATGCTCTGACTCGAGGAGGAAACCAGGCAATCGGCGCGCCTTCCGGATTGAGGGCCTTTAATGCCGCAAAACGACCGGTCGAAGTTTTGGCCTGTTGTTCGAGCTTGACCGCTTTGTTCATTTGCTCCTTGGAGGCGTCCAGCTTGCTTTGAAGATCTTTAATCTCTAGCAGCATGCCATCGCGGCTTCGATTCAGCGGGCCGAGGAAGAAGCTAAAGTAAACGTAGAGTAAAAATATGAAGCCCATGGTACTAAGAAACAGCTTCTTGATCTGATCTTTGTTTACCTTCATGGATTCATTGTTTCCGGGCGCGCGTGGCAGCGGGCGATTCGCCAGGCTTGGGCATAGCAGCTGGATTGAAATTTACGGTGAGAATGTAATGCGCCGTCGCCATGTGTGTGCCGGCGACATTAACGATGGTATCGAGGTCTTCGAGGGTTTTGAACTCCGCCTTCACGTCGCTGTAGCTCTGGTGAAACTGTTCGAGCAGCATCTGGCGTAGATCTTCCGCGACGGATCGTGGTTCGCGCCCGGCCGCTATGCCTTCAAGGGAGACGTCGATCTCTCTGTTCTCATCCTGAACGGCGCCTTCAAAATTGGTTAACTGCGTATTCGGCGCTACACAGCGTGAAACCTTTTGCAAAACTGGCGCCCAGAAGAATCGATTGTCGATGTAATCGTCGAGTGCCCGCGTGGTTTTAATGACGCCTTCAAGGTCCGCGACCCGCTTTTGCGCGGCGGTCACCCCTGGTTCGATCTTCTTCCAAGCTCGCTCGATTGTGGTCAAGCGGCTCTTGATCTCCAGGGTTCGGTACGCGTTCCAAGTGTAATAAAGAAAAAGCAACACGCCACAGCCGACGAGCGCGATCATGCCGATCTTCAGCGGATCGCGCTGGCGTTGTCTTTGTTCCAGAATCTCCTCGTGAAGGAGGTTGAGATGAAGTGCCATCGCTCGTTAGGTTCTGAGGTATTCGAATGCCGCCCCGCAGGCGACGTTGAGCGAAACAAATTCATGGGGGAGGGCCTCTCGCTTCGGCGCGGAGAGGGCCACTTCACATGTCTCCAGCGGATCCCAAATTTCACACGGCAGTCCGAGCTCGTCGCTCAGCATCTGGAGAATGGTCTCGATGCGGGCTAATCCGCCGGAAACACAAACTCGGCTAATGCTTTCTTCCCTTTGCCCTTCGAAGAAGCCGATCGAGTTACGGACCTCGGTGGCGAGGCGCGCGAACGATGCACGGCAGATCCCTGCCATCCCCGGATCGCCCTGCTGAAGCAGCGTCCAGGCTGCATCTTTTTCGAGCGCACCGTCTGCGGTGAGCGCTTGCCGGAGCGTCTTTCCTCCGTAATCGATGCCGCGCACCAGCACCAGTTCTCCTTTGCTGCCCATGAGCACCGTGCTCTGGGAGTGTCCCATGTCGAGGAGGAGAAAAGCGTCGTTGTGGAAAATTTCCGGGTAAGCGAATTCGAAAGCGTTGAACGAACATACCGGAGCCAGTTGAAGAATGTCCGCCGAGACACGCGTCTTGTTCATGGCTTCAGATATTTGCTTCACGGTTTGACGCAGCATTCCACCCACGAGGTACTTGGTTTTTGTCGCGACGGCGCTCTGAACCGCTACCCCGCCCGAGTCGATTCCGCTCGCACTGCCTTCGCCAGTTCCATTTGCGCACACCGGCGCGACATCGAGCACGAAATCTTTGCATTCCTGGTTGAGCACAGCCAGTCCATTTAAACGCAGCGCATTGCGGAGCAAGTTAATGGGCGTGCTGGGTTGCTCGATGATGCGCAAGAGCGCGACGGGATGAGATATGGCGAGGGCACAACCCCTGATACGTCCGCCAAGTTCGCGCAGTAAAAGTTTCAGTGGCTGCGCCAATTCATCGACCGTGGCGAATTCTTCCGGCACTTCGCGCGAAGCGAAGTTCGTGAGCACGAGGCGGGAATCGCTGTTCTGGCGCAGCGACACGCCTTTGAACGCATGCTTGCCTAAATCTATCCCGATAACGGAATCTCCGCGTCTGGCCATGATGCTGACGTCCCATGTAGCGGGAACTGTGCCGACGTTGATCTTTTTCTAACCCTATTTCATGCGTGAATTTGTCAGGCGTCCGCTAATCGTCAGTTACGCCGCGACCGGCGCGTGGTAGCCGAAGAATTCGCGTTCCTTGATGATCTGGACGACTTCCGGCGGAACCATTCGCTCCCATCCGGTATCCCCGGACTGCAGCTTGGCCAGGGCCGCCGCCGGATAGATCCGCAGGTACTCGGAATGATAATGGGAGATCTCTTCGATAAACTGATTGTCGATCAAATAATCAAACAGCGACCGCAGGTTTGACGCGACTTCGAGCTGCGTAGCGGTGACGATTTTGCCCGTTTCTTCGTCGATCATAGGATAAACGTAAAGCTTCAGTCCGGCTTTAAACATCCGGCCAAGCGCTTCCAGAATTCCACCTTCCAGGTTCAGATAATATTTCTCATCGAAAATCTCCATCAAGCTCGGCACCCCCATCACCAGCCCGATCATTCGATTCGTGTAGCGCGAGAGGTATCCCGCCAACCGGTAATATTCGCCGAATCTCGAGATCAAGACCGTTCGTCCGAGCGCGCCTAAAATATCGACGCGGGCGAGAAAATCGGTGTGATTGAGCTGCCCTTCGGCAAGCAGATTCTCGAGCGTCATCTCCATGAGCACGACCAGATCTTTCTCCGAGCAACCCGACTGCGCCAGAAACACACCGCGCGCGCCATCCAGCATGTCGTTGGTCGCGTAAGTGACCGGGCGAAAACTACCGCGTTCGACCAGGATCGCCTTTTTATAAAAAACTTCCGCGGGCTGCACCGTCTCGCCATCCGCTTTGAACATGACCGCGCTCGTCAAACCCTGGCTGACGAGTTGCAAGCTCATCAAGCGATTGTCGACCTTGCAAAAAAGCGGACCGGAAAATTTGATCAGGTCCACTTCGATCCGCCCTGGCGCCAGATTTTCTTGCAGCGATGAGATCAATTTTTCCGGCTCGGCATAAAAGAACGCGCCGTAAATTAGATTAACGCCGATAACTCCGAGCGCTTCCTGTTGATCGACATTGGTCTCATCGAGCATTCGCACGTGAATGATGATCTGGCTCGGCTCGCCGTGCTTTTGGGATTGAAATCGCACGCCGAGCCAGCCGTGCGATTCGTTGTGCTGCTTAAAGCTGCGCGCTGCGACTGTGTCGGCAAAGACGAAGAACGTTCGCCCTCCACCCAGTTTCGCGTTAAGCCGTTCGAGCAAGAGGTTGTATTCGTGGTCTAGCATTGTTTGCAGCCGGACACGGCTCACATAGCGATCGGTCGGGCCATAAATCGCATCGCTAAAGGTCATGTCGTAAGCCGACATCGTCTTTGCGATCGTCCCGGCCGCGCCGCCCACGTGGAAAAAGCGGCGGGCAACTTCCTGGCCGGCACCGATCTCGGCGAATGTCCCATACTTCTTCGCATCCAGATTGATCTGGAGCGCTTTCTTGTCGGTACCGATGTCCATCTCCGCCTTCATACAAATTCTCTAGTGGCGATCTATGATCGTCGCAAATATCAGCACTGGAGCCACCGGCCTGCGGCCGGTTTTCGACGACGCACAGCGCCGTGCCTACAGCCGCACCAATTCCGCGCTCTTCGCCGGAAGCCAGCCGCGCAGATTGTTGGGCAGCGCCGCATAAATCCAGTCTCCGCGAGTACTCAGGATTTTGATTTCGCTGCCAGGAGGCAGCGCGAGGACGCTGTTCGCACTGTCTGCGGTAGCAAACCGCGCTTCGACTCCGGTGCCAGTCACAATCGCAAGTGCGCGCCCGTTGTTGCCATTCTCGAGTTTATAAATCGCAAAAGCCGCAATAACGAAAGTCGAAAAAGATAAGATCGACAATGCGATGATCGCAGCGGAACGGCGTCGCCCGAAGATCAACCGGAAAACGCAAAACATCCCGAGCCAGAAGGCGACCGCCGCCACGACACTGTATTGACTGAGGCTCCCAAATTGGAAATAACGCTCCGGCCAGCTTGATTGCATCTCCAGTGCGCGTGCCTCATCTCGCACGATGCGCAAATTCGCGTCCGCTTCCGGATGATGTCGATCCAGCGCGAGTGCGCGTTCGTAATTCAAAATCGCATGCCCGAAATCTCCCACTCGGAAGTAAGCGTTGCCGAGATTGTAAAACAGATTTGCGCTCCATTCTCCCGAGCGGACGAGTGTTTCATAACCGTTGACTGCCTCTTGAAAATGGCCTGCCGCATAATTCGCGTTTGCTTTGGCAAATTCCGCATCCGACTGCGGAAATGCCGGTGAAACAACAAATGTGCAAACCATCATACAGCAAAGAGCGACAATAAGTTGTTTCATACCCGTAAATTCTCGATTAGCTCCAGCACTTCACGGCGGTTTTCCGGGGAAATTGTTCCGGTCCCATTGGGACGGCCGCTGTAACGCAATTCGTCGCTTCGCTCGAACAACCGGCGCAATTGCGCGCGGGAGCTTTCGTCGAGCCGAAACGTTGCTGCCGCCATTTCCGCATCTACTGCGTTTGGATCCACATTCTTGGCGAGCGCCGTCTTCACCCGCACAGCGCGGGAAGCGTCCGAGAAATATTCCTGCGGCGACACCTCGCCTCGTCTTAACCTTCGCAAAAGATCAGTCGATTCCTGGTGCAAAGCGCCGATGCGACGCGCTTCGCGATTGTCGATCTTCGCTTGCCGGATTTTCCATCCGGCAAATCCAAGCAGTGCCGCCAGCGGGATCAGCTGGGCAATCCAGAAGATCGGGCACGCGAACAGCGGCGTGAACGACTGCGCGCGCGGGGGACGTTCCGTCAGTTGATACAAAATATCCTGCGGCTTCGGCGAGGGCTTCGCACCGACGGTAGCTGGCGCCGTTGCCGCCGGCTGCGATGCGACCGCGTTCGGTGGGATCGGGGCGCCACCCTGGACACTGATCGGGATCGCGTCGCTCCGCAGCGTCACATATTTTTCTTTTAGCGGATCGAAATACGAAAATGCCAGAAGCGGAAGGGCCTGTTTCTTTTCATTCGGTGAAATAACGGTCTCGAAGGTTTTCGCGCCGCTAATACCGACATCGTCGTCCTGCTTGAACTTGGCGGATGGCGGATATTTGTGCCAGCCTCGCTCATCCTCAAAGACAGGCGCATTGACGCGATCGAAATTTCCGCGCCCGGAGATTGTCGATGTTACGGTAATCGGGTCGCCGGCTTGCACATTTTTTGGCTCGGCGTCTGTCGTCATCGTGAAATTTCCGACCGCGCCGGAGAAGCTCGGCGGCGCATTCGCGGCCAGCGGTTTCACCTCGAAGGTTGCGGGTTCACTTTCCACGTCAATCTCGCGCCGCTCGGATTGACCAAATGGGTCTGCAAAGAACGGATCGGAGAAGGGATCATCCAAGTTGAACAGGTCGAAGGGCGAGCGTGAGCGCGATCGTGACGTGCTCGGGGTTCGTGGGAGCGACACCTGCGCTTTCGCTTTCACGGGCCCGATTTCGAATTTTCCCGCGCGCGCGGCCGCGACCGCAGTCTTGAACGTCACCACGTCATAAGATCTGCCGTTGAGCGTTTCCAGATTCTCCTGGGACTGCTGCAACTTTTGCGCGGTAAATCCCTGCCCGGTTATCTCCGGGCCATCGACCAACTTCGGATGTGCACGCGGGTCAAAGCCAAGCCGAATTTCGACTGGCACCGTCTCGCCGACAAAGGCAATCTTTTTGGGCACGATCAATTCGGCGAAGACAAGCTTGTCCGCATCGCCAGGTTGCAGGTTGCGATTTGAGCGCGACGAAGAGGAACGACCAGGTGAATCCGCGACGTTTAATGTCAATTCCGGTGTGCGCAGCGAACTGCTGCGGATGCGAACCGTTTGCGGCGGAATTTTGAACGTGCCGGATTTGAGCGGGAGAATCGTGTAATTGTAAATCACGCTCGAGCTCACGTTGAAGTTGTTCATCTCGAAGTGCTGTTCTGTTCCGGTGCGATTAATTTCGAGACCGTCAATAACGATATTTTCGGGCGCTTGCGCAGCGCGATCGCCCGTGACTTTGATTTGCAACTGGACCGTTTGTCCGACGGCGGCTTCCGAGTTGCTCAGAACTGCCGTCACTCTCGGAGCATCCGCAAACACGCAATTGGCTCCGCCAAACGCGGTCAGCGTCAGGAAAAAAACTGGAATGGAAGCACGCACTCCGTACATCGACATCTTCAATCAAACATCGAACGCCATCGTTCTACCAGTCGTTATAGACATGGCGTGCGGCCTTGTGTTCATCCAATCGCACACGCGCCTCTTCATCCTTCATCGACTGGAGGAGCGCCTCGGCCTGGCGTTCGCTCATTTGACCTTCTTTCTCCGGTTCGGCCTCGGCAATCTGCGCGGTTTGTTCCGGCGGCTTCTCCGGCTTCTCGCTTGCGGCTCCTTTCAATTCGCCAGCGAATTTCTTTTGCGGCGATTCTGAGGGAGTAGCGGATGGCGTTGCATTTTCGCCTGAGCCTTCACCTTCTCCCGGCGATGGCGAGGGCGTCTCGCTTTCGCCTTCACCGGGACTTGGCGATTCCTCCGCCTGTCGCTCGCCGGGCGATTGATTTTTTGTAGCCTGCTCGCCTTTTTGTTTCCCGGGCGAAGATGAGGGTTGATTTTGTTGCTGCTGTCCGTCGCCGGGCGAAGGCGACGGGCTTTCGCCCGGTTCTGGCTGCTTTTTCTTCTGTTGTTCGTTCTTTGCTTGAGCTTGGTCCTGTTTGTCTTCTGGTCTTTGGTTTTGGCCGTTTTCGGGTTTGTTTTGAGCGTGTGATTGCTGCTGCTGCTGTTGGTCCTGCTCTTTCTGCTGTTGTTGTCGATCTTGCGACGAGGATTGCTGTTGCTGATTTTGGTTATTTTGCTTTTCGTTCTTTTGCGGCTTTGATGGCGGCGAGGGCGAAGGCGAGGGTGGCGGCGGTTGCTCGCGCTTTTTCTTTAGCTCCTCGATCTTTTTCTTTACGTATTCGTAATTCTCCTCCGCCTCTTTGTTCTGCGGTTCGACCTTAAGCGTCTGCTCATAGTGCTGCAGCGCGTTTGCCCAATCGCTCAGCTTTTTGTCGTCGCTCTTTTGCGTTTCGCCATGCTCATAAAGCGTGTTGCCGAGATTGTAATGGCTCTTGCTCTGCAGACCGCGATCAGGCGAGAGCAGCGCCTGACTGAACGATTCCAGCGCTTTGCCATAATCTTTCATTTTGTAAGCCGCCGCGCCGGAATCGAAATGAAGCTTATCTTCCGCGCGCGACTGCGGATGCGCCTGTAATGTTTGCTGAAATTGCGTGTAAGCATCACCGAACTCCCCCTTACGATAGGCTTCCAGCCCGGAGACCGCGGCAAAGGCGAATGGCGCGAAAAAGATCAGGAGAGCAGCGGTTGCTGCCGCGATCTTTGCCGGCGCGCGAGAATAAATTCTTTCGCGCACCCGTTTGCGCTCGCCAATCAAGATCGACGTGGCGAGCGCGAGCAAAGCGACGCCGAGTGGCCATTCGTAGCGCTCGATTGGCCGTCGCGACAAGCGCACGTCGAGCTCGGCGGCTTGCATTTTGGCGAGGCCTTCAGTGTAAATCTGCTGCATTGTGCGCGGGCCGTTTTCCAAGTACAAATAAAATCCTCCGCTGGCTTGCGCAATCTCGCGCAAGCGTTTTTCATCCAATTTCGATTTTACGACTTGGCCTGCGGAGTCTTTGACAAAAGCTGTTCCGCCATCTTCCCCACTGATCGGAATGAGCGAGCCTTCCGGCGTCCCCACGCCAACCGTAAAAATGCGTACACCGGTGTCGGCCGCAATCTTCGCGCTTTGCATTGCGTCGCCGCTTAACTCTTCGCCATCGGTAAAAATAATCAGCGCGCGATTTCCCATCGCGCTCTTTCCGAAAGTTCGCGACGCGAGCGCGATTGCTTCCGAGATATTTGTCCCGCCTTCGGGAATCGTTTTTGTATCAAGATCGTTGATCGATTCCACAGCGGCTTCGTAATCGATTGTCAGCGGGGCTTGCAAAAAGGCGCGACCGGCAAACGCAATCAAGCCGACACGATCGCCTTCCAATTCGTTAATCAAATCCTGCGCCGCGAGTTTGACGCGTTCCAGACGGTTCGGTGGCACGTCGTTAGAAAGCATGCTGCGCGACGTGTCCACCGCGATGAGCAAATCGAGACCTTTGCGTTTTACATCCTGGAACGTATAGCCCCAGCGGGGTTGAGCCAGGCTGACGATCGCGCAAACGAGGCCGAACAGTTGCAACCCGAAACGCAGGACGCGGCGAAATCGATTCACCGTCCCCGAGAGTTGCGGGAGCAGGCGCGGCGAAACAAATTCGCCCAAACGCTCGGCGCCGCGGTATTCTGCGCGAACGTAAAGAGCCACTAGAACTGGTATCGCCAGCAATCCCCAAAACCATTCCGGCGCCCCGAAGCTCATAAGATCGACATCTCCTTCACGGCAATTTTTTCCAGATTGTCTGCGACAGCAAAATCTGCCCGAGCAGCAAACCGCAGCCGCTCATGATGCAGAGCGCAAATAATTCTCGATATTCCTGATATTTTTTCACGCTGACGGTCGATTTCTCAAGTTTGTCGATGTCTTGATAGATTTGTTCGAGCGACTTCGTGTCGGTCGCGCGGAAAAATTGTCCGCCTGCGATCTTGGCCACTTCCTTCAACCCGGCCTCATTGAATTCCACGCGCTGGTTTTCGTAGAGAATGTTCCCCAGGGTATCGGTGAGCGGGCCCCGCGGGGTAAAGATCGGCACTGGCGCGACTCCGTTAATGCCCGCGCCGATCGCGTAGAAGTGGATGTGAAGCGCCTTTACCGCTTCCGCCGCGGTATTTGGCGGAATCTTTCCGGCGTTATTTTCTCCATCAGTTAAAAGTACGATGGCGCGGCTCTTGGAGCGCTTGTCGTTGAGTCGGTTCGCTGCCACAGCCATGGCCGATCCGATGGCAGTGCCATCTTCAACCAGTCCGATCCGCACGCGTTCGAGATTTTGCAAAAGCCAATCGTGATCCAAAGTCATCGGACTTACCACGTAAGGCCGGCCGCCGAAGGCGATGATGCCAATGCGATCGTTCGGCCGACCCCCGATGAACTTTCGCGTTACTTCACGGATCGCATCAAGCCGCGTCGCCTCTTCGCCGCCGATCGTAAAATCTTTTATCAACATCGACCCGGAGACATCGAGCACGAGCATGATGTCGATGCCGCTGGCTTCGACTTGAGTAAGACTTCTACCAAGTTGCGGCCGCGCCAGCGCGGCGACGAAAAGCGCTAAAGTTGCGAGCAACAGCGCGCGCAGCATTTTGCCGGCGCGAGCAGCGCTCTGTTTTCCGATGGCGCGCAGCGTCGCTGTTGACGAAAAGGTCAACGCCGCCGCGGGCCCACGTTTCCCGCGTAAGTAGGCGAGCAACGGGATCCCGAGCAACAACAGGAGCAACCACGGACGCGCGAACGTGAGCGCGGTACGCGCCGCCCAATCAGGCAAATGTAGTTGCAAGTTCTCCTCCTTTGACAAAGCGCGTTGCTTCTTCGAGAAGCGAACGACTGTCCGCCGTCGTCGCATCGTAACGCGCGAATTTAATCAGGTCGCATCGATTCAGGAAATTCTCGAGCAGCCTCGTTTCCTCGTCCGAAAACGGGGAAGATTTCGTGAGCGCGTTTAGAAATTCGACCGATGTCTGGCGTGTCACCGGCAGTGCATATTGCTCGGTGACGTAGCGGCGAAGAATGTCCGACACACGAATGCTGAATCGATACGGACTGATTCTCTCGATCTCGGCGCTGATTTGCTCGAGCGACTCAAGCGCAATATCGCGCGGCAGTCTTGGTGGTTGCGGCCGCTGACGCTTCCGTAAAATCAACCAGGTCACCAAGCCGAGCAAAGTTAATCCAGCAAACGTCGCGACAAAAATCACCCACGGCGGGACCAACGAATAATCGACCGGCGGTGCAATGTCGTGAAATTCTTCCGCCAGCAAGATCGACATGGACAAGATCGGCATTATCGAACCGCCACACGTCGCTCGCGTTGCTTGAAGAATGAGCGCAAAGCCGGCAAATAATCCTCTCCCGTCCGCAAGGCGATCGCGTCGATGTTGCTGCGACGGAGTGTGCGCGAAAGTTCCGCTTCCTGTTCGTCTGCGAAATCAGTAAAACGCTGCCGGGTCGCGCGCTCCATCGTGTTCACTTCGATTTGCTCGCCGGTTTCGGCGTCTTCCAGCGTGATGATTCCAATGCCGGGCAAGACCTTCTCCCGCTCATCCTGAATATGAATGGCAATGAAATCGTGCCTCCGCCCGCTCACGGCGAGAGCGTGTGAAAAGTCGGGCGCTTGAAAATCGGAAATAAAAAATACAACCGCGCGGCGCGTGACGATCTTGTTTAGATAATCGAGCGCAAGCGCCGGCGCAGTCCCGCGTCCCCCGGGTTGAAAGAACAGGATTTCTCGAATTAATCGCAATGTATGCGACCGGCCTTTCTTTGGCGGAATGAAAAGCTCGACCCGATCGGAAAAGAGAAGCAGGCCGACCTTGTCGTTATTTCGAATTGCGCTGAACGCGAGCAAGCACGCAACTTCTGCCGCAAGTTCGCGCTTCGATTGCGTGGTGCTGCCGAAATTGCCTGACGCGCTAACATCGACAATCAACATCACGGTCAACTCGCGCTCCTCGGTGAATTGTTTTACGAACGCTGTGCCGAGCCGCGCCGTCACATTCCAGTCGATCGCGCGAATTTCGTCTCCCGGTTGATATTCGCGCACATCCTCAAAATTCATGCCGCGTCCTTTAAAGACGCTGTGATAATCCCCCGCGAATGCGGTCTCGACCAAGCCGCGTGTTTTGATCTCGAGTGTCCGGATCTTTTTTAGAATCTCTGCTGTTTTCTGTTCCGTTTCCCTCATCTTGCGAGCTAGGGCACCGGAAGCCCGGCAAAGATTTTTTCCACGATTGTCTCGCTCGTGACCGCCTCAGCTTCGGCTTCGTAGCTGACGATGATGCGATGACGCAACACATCCGGGCCGATGCTTTTCACATCTTGCGGTGTGACATAACCGCGGCGGTTGAGAAATGCGTGCGCGCGTGCGCCGAGCGCCAAATAAATCGTGGCGCGCGGTGATGCTCCGTACCGAACCAATCCTTCGAGCCGCAAATTATAGGCGGCCGGATCGCGCGTCGCCCAAACAACATCGACAATGTAATCCTTCACGCGATCGTCGATGTAAATTTGGTTTACGATATCGCGCGCCGCGATGACCTGTTTCGGGTCGACCACCGCATTGACGTGCAAGTCCGGCGCCGAAGTCGCCATCAAATCGAGAATTGTTCGTTCCTCGGATTTTTGCGGATAACCAATATTCAATTTTAACATGAAACGATCGAGCTGCGCTTCGGGCAGTTGATAAGTTCCTTCCTGCTCGATCGGATTCTGTGTGGCGAGCACGAGGAATGGATCGGAGAGCGGATAAGTTTGTTCGCCGATCGTCACTTGCCTTTCCTGCATCGCCTCAAGCAGCGCGCTTTGCACTTTGGCCGGAGCGCGATTGATTTCGTCGGCCAGGATCAAATTTGAAAAGATCGGGCCGAGCTTGGTTGTAAATTCTCCGGTGCGCGGGTTGTAGATGAGCGTGCCGATCAAATCGGCGGGCAGAAGATCGGGCGTAAATTGCAGCCGCTGAAAGCCGGTTTGAATGCAGGCGGCCATCGTTTTCACGGTCAGCGTTTTCGCCAGGCCGGGCACGCCTTCGAGCAAAATGTGACCGTTCGCGAGCAAGCCAAGCAGAAGTCGATCGACCAGATATTTCTGCCCGATTACCACATGCCCGATTTGTTCGCGCAATGCAGGAATCCATTGGCCGAGCCGTTGCACTTCGGCCGTAATTTCCTGAGTGGATTTCATGTGTGTGATGAGACAGGCGCCAGAGGGAGAATGTTCGATCAAACTGCCGCGACTACAAGCCGGTAGGGCGACGCTCTGCGCAGCCGTGAATTTCGCGGCTCGACGGAGTTTCGCCCGACCGTCAAATGATTAGGTCCGGCGCGAATCCGTGCGTGCCCGCAAGGTGAAAACGATTGGCAACCCAGCGTAGGATTGTGCCTTACGAATTTGCGATTCCAGATAACGCTTGTATTGCTCGCTCAGCAATCGCGGATCGTTCACAAACAGGACAAATTCCGGCGGCGGCAGATTTCGATGATCTTTCGTTCCGGCAGCTTGTACTCCGTAAAACAATTTGAGGCGCCGGCCTTTCTTCATCGTTGGCGGGTTGGCCGCAAAGGCAGCACGCAATAAACGATTGAGGACACCGGTGCCAATGCGGGCGCGAGATTCGCTCTGAGTTTTTGCGATAAGTCCAAACAAGTGTTCAATGTTTTCGCCGGTGCGCGCCGATGCGACCAGTACCGGCGCGTAGTCGAGAAAGAAAAGCTTCTCGCGCGCTAGATCGACAAGTTGTCTGATCGTTTGCCTTTCACCGCGCTTCGGTCCGCCAGTCGGCCGGACTCGTCCTGTGGCGGGTTTGACCAGGTCCCATTTGTTCAGGACGACGATCACCGCTTTGCGCGCCTCTTGAATTAAGCCGGCGATCCGTTTGTCCTGCGCAGTGACGCCGCTTGTAACATCGGCGATCAGCACGCAGAGATCCGCCCGACGAATACTCCGCTCTGCGCGCATCACGCTAAAGACTTCAACCGAGCTGGAGTGTTTGCCGCGCCGGCGGATTCCAGCGGTGTCGATGAACAGAAATTGTTCGCCATTCCGCTCGTATGAAATATCGATCGCGTCGCGAGTCGTACCTGGCAATTCGCTGACGATGGCACGTTCGCTGCCCATGATGGAATTGATCAGCGACGATTTACCGACGTTCGGACGACCGATGACGGCGATGCTCAGCCGCTTCTCGCTTTTCGACGCTCGCTTCTCGATCTCTAACGCGCTCGCGGGCAAAAGATCGACAATCGTTTCGACCAATTCAGAAATGCCGCGGCCATGCTCGGCGCTGATTGACAGGTTTCTTTCGAACCCAAGCGTGCCAAATTCCGCCGCGAGGTTCTCGTGTTGCTCATTGTCGATCTTGTTAACGACGAGGACGATTGGTTTGTGAGACTTGCGTAGAGTTCCCGCGAGTTCCTGGTCAATCGGTGAAAGTCCTTCTTTTGCATCGACCACGAACAAAAGAAGATCGCTTTCGCGCGAAGCTTCCTCGGCGGCATGACGCACTTGAGAGGTCAATTCCGGTTCGCCCGCGCCAAAAATTCCGCCGCTGTCCCAAAGATTAAACGGCCGCTCCGCGAGCGTGCAAATTGCCGAAAGCCGGTCGCGCGTGATGCCCGGCTGATCATGAACGATTGCGATCTTGCGGCCGATCAGGCGATTGAACAGCGCCGATTTACCGACGTTCGGGCGACCGACGATGGCGACGTTCGGCGTTCCGCTTTGGCCGTTCATCGCACACAGAAAAACCAAGGTCAGTCCCGTTTGGCGTGAGCGTGGCCTTCGGCCTGCAATTGGCGCACACCATCCAT
This sequence comes from Verrucomicrobiota bacterium, assembly GCA_003219195.1. Classification (GTDB taxonomy): domain Bacteria; phylum Verrucomicrobiota; class Verrucomicrobiia; order Chthoniobacterales; family UBA10450; genus UBA10450. The sequence goes on along the minus strand of QHPX01000086.1, from coordinate 5,033 downwards.
TACGTAAACGATGCCGGACACGAATGTGAAAATTCCGGCGACGATGACAACGAAGAGCAGGGGAAGAAAATGCAGCTGCAACATCACCCACGCGATCGCGCACATTTGGCAAACAGTCGCAACTTTGCCGGTCCAATTTGGTTTCACTTGCACCTTGCCGTTAAGCAAATGCAAGACACCCGCGCCGACTAGGATGACAGCATCGCGGGTGATGACAAGAACTGGGAACCACGCCGGAAACCTTCCGTAATCGGGGTCGAGTTCGCTCCAGTTGGTGATGCTCAACGTGATGATGCCGCTGAGGAGCAACCCCTTGTCCGCAATGGGATCGAGAATTACGCCTAACGAGCTGCGCTGATTGTATCGGCGCGCGATGTAACCATCAAGACCATCACTCACCGCGGCGAGCAGGAAAATGATGATTGCCGCAAATCGTTGCCATTCGAGTGGTGCGCCTCGCTGAATGCTTTGGCCGTAATAAATCGCCATCGTCACGAACGCCGGAATCATCAGAATCCGAACGACGGTGATTTTGTTGGCGGTGGTCATGGGAGCGCTCCAATCGTGAAATTGAAGTCTCAGCTACAAGTTGCAAGGGAATTTGGCCGGCGCGAGCCTGGAGCGGCGTTTCAAATGCGACGGAAAATTTTCGCCGCCGCTCCGATGGCTGCGAACTAGGTCTCGAGAACCGCGGAACTCGCTCCGGCTATCGCTTCATGCCGGCCTTCGCAGAATTCCTCGATCATCTTTTCGTTGAACGCCGGAATGTCATCGGGCTTGCGGCTTGTGACCAGGCCGTTATCGACCACGACTTTTTCATCCACCCAACGCGCTCCCGCATTGCACATATCCGCCTTGATTGCCGGCCACGAAGTCATCTTCCGCCCGCGCACGAGATCCGCGCTGATCAACACTTGCGGTCCGTGACAAATCGCCGCCACTGGTTTGCTCTCGTGGAAGAAATGTCGCGCAAATTCGAGCGTATCTTCATTCGAGCGCAGCGCATCCGGATTTAGCAAGCCGCCGGGGATCATGAGCGCGTCAAACTCCTCCGGCCGTGCATCGGCGACGGTAAGATCGACATCGAACTTATCGCCTTTGTCGGCGTGATGCATTCCCTGGATTTGCCCCGGTTATCTCGACTTGCTCGAAACCGTCCGCCACCAGAATTGCGATTTTCTTTCCGTCCAATTTACCTGCCATAAACTTTCTCCCACTTGAAACTGTCTGAATATGCTCCTTCCGGCGAGGAAACGCCCGCCTCTAATAATTAATTACGCGTCGCGGCGGCTTTGCGGATGTAGCCGCTGCGGCGCAAAAAATCTTGGTCTGCGCAGCGACCCGCGTAGAGTGCACGCATTGCGCCGATGTGGCGAAATGGCAGACGCAACGGACTTAAAATCCGTTCTCGCGAAAAGCGAGGTATGGGTTCGAATCCCATCATCGGCACTTCTCAAAACGCATTTTACGAGGTGACATTTGCGAACGCAGCGAGTTCAATCGATTCTGCACGTTCGCGCATCAAAACGCACGGATTACCCGTCTATTCGCCAAGTTTTGCCAAGTGGAATTCCAGCGAGCACGCGGTTGCGCTTCACTACATGCATTACAATTTCCGCCGGATTCGCCAAACGTTGGAAGTCACACCAATAATAGAAACGGAAGTGACCGACCATATTTGGGACTTGGAGGAAATTATCGCCTTGCTAGAACTAAGTGCAGTCTGATCTTCTCGTGTATGAGATACAGACCGCCGACGGTTAAGCTGCCAATGTCCCCTGAGAAGATCGACGGACAGACTGTGACGTTCAGGCCGGTGAGGGACGGAATAGATTTGGAAGTATCGGGTGTAATGCAAGTCATCGAAGACGCGAACGGATTTAATGTGAATGCTTCGTACATCGTTAGTCAAAATCCACCGCTGTGTCGCGTTTATTGGTTCGATCAGTCTGAGATCGATGCAATCGCCAGGTCGGCGGTCAGAGAAAAGCGACGCATCCTGATTGTTGATGACGACCGCGAAAGCACCCGCCTGGTCAAAATACTTCTCGAAAGGACCGGCTGCTATCTCGTGCGCGAGGAGCACGATGCTACCAGGGCTCATCAAAGTGCCCAGAATTTTAGGCCGGATCTGATCTTGTTAGACATACTGATGCCAGAGACAGACGGAGGCGAAGTAGCGGCACAAATCGAGGCCGATCCGGAATTGCAGAGAACGCCGATTATCTTTCTCACCGCGCTAGTCACGAAACCTGAGACAAAGGCTGGCCTCCGCATCCAAGGGCATCCATTTCTCGCCAAGCCGATCACTATTCCCGAGTTGATCAACGAGATTGAAGAAAATCTGCCCGCGCATGCCGCTTAAGAAAGATAAACAGTTCATGAAAGCCATCGGCCTCACTCAATACTTACCGATTGACTTGAAATCCGTTAGACTTTAAACGGCCCGTGCCGGTTTGAGTTCCGGCCATCGGCAGAAGATTACTAACGTTTCCTTCCATCCGAATTGTCGATCCAATGCCGGCAGAGCGCCCATTCTTCATTCCCATTATTCTGGGAACGGCGCGCCGGGGCCGCGAAAGCGAGCATGTCGGGCAATTTGTTTTCGAACAGGCGAAGAAACGTGCGGGCGTTGAAACGGAACTGATCGATGTGCGCGAGCTTCCCATACACCTCGACGATGCCGGCGAGCAAATGAAAGATCCGAAGTTTTCTGCAGCGATCGAACGCTGCGATGGTCTCATTATCGTCACGCCGGAGTATAATCATGGTTACCCAGGACTTCTAAAGCACGCGCTCGATATGAATTTGAAAGAATACATTCACAAAGCCGCTGGAATTTGCGGCGTCTCGGCCGGGCTGTTTGGTGGTGCGCGCGTAATCGAAAATCTTTTGCCGGTCCTGCGCGAGCTCGGTCTCGTCACGATCTTCGAAGACGTGAACTTCGGAAAAGTCGGAACCCTCTTCGATGAACGGGGGCAGTTGCTCGATGAAAGCTATGTCTCGCGCGTGGACAAATTTCTCGACGAATTGATTTGGATGGCGCGCGTGCTGCGCAATGGCCGGCAGAATATCGCGCCGCTTTGAATGCGCTGCTGATTTGGCGATGGAAAAAACGATTGAGAGTCGAACGGCTCGACTCGGAATCCGCGAATTGGATTTGGAAGAAAGCTTTGCGCGATCTTCCGGGCCTGGTGGTCAGAACGTAAATAAGGTCGCAACCGCGGTGACCTTGCGTCACCGGCCAAGCGGAATCAGCGTGACGGTGCAGGATTCGCGATCGCAGGCGCAAAACCGCAAGCTCGCGCGCGAACGGCTGCTCGACGCGATCGAACGGGCTCGCGAACAACGACGTGCCGTAGAAGTGGCGCATCATGAAAAGGAGCGTCGTCGCAAATCACCACGTCCGCGCGCCCTCAAAAGAAAGATTCTCGAGTCCAAGCGCAAGCGCGCTGAGTTGAAACGGCAGCGTGCTAAGATCGACAATCACTAGGATCGAGATAAAGAAGAATGCCGACAGCAGCTTCTGTGTTTTTTAATACATCTGTGAAAGCAACTTGCTACGAATCCTTCTTGGAACGATCAACTTCATTATGAAAAAACTTATTATTCTTACGCCGGTTCTTGCACTTCTTGCCATGACGCTCCTGAGTTCCTGTGCATCGCAGCCGACCGAGACGACCACGACGACGACGGAGGAAACGGTGACCCAGCCGGCGACCACTCACACTACTACAATCGAACAGCCTATCCCTCCTCCCCCGCGCGGTTACTAGACGGCGCGAGTTTGCTAATTGGGAAAAAAGGGGGCACGCGATGCGCGTATTCCTTTTTTTCGCAAAGACGGCGTCGGCTAGTTGTCGAATTCGAGCACTATTTGTCTGCCGGCGTCGAGTTGGAAATTTCTTCTGCGCCAACTTCGCTCTCCTGACTAACGACCGGCGCGATGGCCTGCAGTTTTTCGGCGCCGCGCAGATCCATCAGCTTGACCCCCATGGTGTTCCGGCCAACGACCCGGATCTCCTTTACCCGCGTCCGCACCATTTGGCCTTTGGTCGTAATGAGCATGAGCTCGTCTTTGTCCGTGACCGTGAGGGCACCGACTACTTTGCCGGTCTTTTCCCCGGTCTTCATCGTGATGATCCCTTTGCCGCCGCGTCGTTGTTTGCGGTAATCATCGAACGGTGTTCGCTTGCCGATGCCGTTTTCGCCGGCGACAAGGAGCATCGCGTTTGGATCGACAATCGCAATTGCTACGACGTGATCTTTTTTGTCGGGCCGAATTCCCCATACCCCCACCGTGTTGCGTCCTTGATCGCGCAATTGTTCTTCGTGAAAGCGCAGGCTCATTCCTTCCCGGGTGATAAGCACGATCTCGTTATTTCCGTTCGTCAGCTTGGCATCGATCAAGCGATCGCCTTTTTCAATTTGAATGGCGATGATGCCC
>QHPX01000086.1:0-457 GCA_003219195.1 Verrucomicrobiota bacterium | reverse complement strand
TTCCGGAATTTCGTAAACTTTTTCCACATAGGCGCGGCCCGATTCGGTGAAGAACATCAAATAATCGTGGGTTGTGGCCGTGAACAGATGCTGGATGAAATCGCCTTCTTCTTCCTCAGTCGCGCCTTCACGCGTGGACATGCCGATGACGCCTTTTCCACCGCGACGCTGTGCGCGAAACGCGCTCACGGCTGTGCGCTTGATAAAACCGCCATGCGTAATGCTGATGATGCAGCCTTCGTTCGCGATCAGGTCCTCCATGTTGATCTCGGCTTCGTCCGGCGCGAGTTCGGTCAGCCGCGGCGTTCCATGTTTGTCGCGAATCTCGCGCAGTTCTTTTTTTATGATCGTGAAGACGCGCTGCTCTTTCGCCAGAATGTCGCTCAGGTCCTTGATCGTGTTGATCAGCTCCTTGTATTCATTGTCGATCTTTTCCCGCTCGAGACCGGTAAGCTGG
>QHPX01000119.1 GCA_003219195.1 Verrucomicrobiota bacterium | reverse complement strand
CCGTACACAAAAGCCTTCCGCCGGAAATTAATCGGCCGACCAAGTTTTATTGGGAAGGTTAATGTAGCGATGTTTGTGTCAAGCACCGAGCCAATGACAGGCGCTTGGCACAAGCGCCTCTACAAGCTCTTGTCGAGAAGCTCGGCATAATTTCGCGCCGGGCGATTTTTCCACGCCCTTTTATGCCACGCGTACCCGGCGATGAGCGGCAGCGCGAGTGTCGCTTCCGCGTAAACCATTTGCTCAGCGCCCTGATCGACTTTTCCCCACGAGTTCGCTTCTTTTAAGGTCGATCCACTGAGCGCGCCGTCGCGCACATCGGCCACCGTGATTTGCACGGCGTATTTGTGCATGCCGACATCGAAACCGAGATAATCGGCCGCTACCACGGTGTCTTGCGCGAAATTTTTCGGAACACCGCCGCCGATCATGAATAATCCGCTCTGCTTCGAATCGATTTTAATTTTCGTCAGCTCGAGAAAATCTTTCGCCGAATCGATGCTGAGATGCTTGTCGGGATGATGCCATTGATGGTGAATCAATCCGAAACCGGCGCTACAATCGCTGAAGGCCGGCACGAAGATCGGCATATTTTTCTCAAAGGCAGCAAGCACAACTGAGTCTCGATTTTTCGCGTGCTCGGCCAAATGCCTTCCCATTTCGCGAATGAACTCGCGCGATGAGTACGGGCGTGGCTCGAGTTTGTCTGCGATCTCCGCGCAAGTCGAGTCGCAAACCCGCAATTGATCTTCGTCGATGTAAGTGTCGTAAATCCGATCGATGGCGAGCCGGCGCAGCACGTCGTCGTCCATGTTGATCTCAGCTTTGTAATGTTTGAAGCCGAGCGCTTCGAAGAAATCCTGGTCGACAATAATGGCGCCGGTGGAAACGATTGCATCGACCATGTTATGGCGGACAAGATCGACAATCACATTTTTCAAGCCGGCGGAAAAAATGGAACCGGCCAGGCAGAGAATGATCGCGCAATCTTTCTCGCGGAGCATCGCGTCGTAAATTTGTGCGGCCCGGCCGAGATCGCGCGCGGAGAAGGCCATCTTGCTCATCGCTTCGACCAATGGGACGACGTTGTGCTCTTTGATATCGATGTGCTCGACAATTTCGACGAGGAAATCGGATTTTTTCGGTTTCATATTGCTGTCATCCCGAACGGAGTGAGGGATCTCACCTACGAAGTCTTGGTTACGCAACTTCTGAGCGTGATCAACCAGCGTTTGCGAGATCCTTCGCTCCGCTCAGGATGACGGCTCTTTCTTATAAGACCGCTTTATGTTCTCTCCTCCGGATACAGCCATTTCATGTAATCGCGAACGCCCTCTTCGAGTGGAAATTGCGGCGCGTAACCAAGCGCGCTGCGCACTTTGCTCAAGTCCGCCTCGGTGAAGTTTTGGTAATGGGCGTGCGGATTGTCGATGTAGTCGGGCTCAAAATTTGTGCGGAGGCATTTGTTTAGAACATCGACAAGATCGTTGAACGAGCGGGCCTGGCCGCAGCCAAGATTGTAAATCCCGCTTTCATTCGCCTCGAGCGCGAGAATGCTTCCTTCGACGATGTCCTTCACATAAACGAAGTCGCGCTTTTGATCACCGTGTTTGAAAATGCGCGGCCGCTGCCCGGCTTTCATCTGCTTGGACAAATGATAAACCATGCTCGCCGGCACACCTTTGTGCGCTTCGCGTGGTCCGTAAACATTAAAATAACGCAAGCCGATGATGACCCATTCGGGCGACGCGGCGGCTTCGCGCATCGCGACGTTGTCCATGATTGTTTTTGAAAACGCATAGATGTTGGCCGGCGCGGCACCGTTTGATTCGACATTCGCTTGCGCGGCAGCTCCATAGGTCGATGCCGACGACGCGTAGACGATTCGCGTCCTTGTCGGTCGGGCGAATTTTAGGATCCGGCGAAAGCTTTCGACGTTGTCGTGCACCTGATCGAATTGGTCGTGCAAGGTCGTGTCGGTGATCGACGCAAGATGAAAAATGGCGTGGAATTTTTCGTCGCCAAATTGTTCGCGCCAATCGAGCGCCGCCAGGTTTTGAGCGATGAAATCGCCGCGATAACCGGCGAGATTTTTGAAGTCGCCGGAGCGAAAATCATCGATCACGGTTAATTTTGCCTGGGGAAATTTTTCCTGGAGCGCGAGCGTGAGATTCGAGCCGATGAATCCGGCGCCACCAGTGACGGCAAAATTAGGATTGGAATCGGTCGAGGGCACTTTCAAATAAAATGTAGAGGCGCGTGTCCTCACGCGCAGACTTCAAAGATCTGCCGGCTGGGGACAGCTAGCTTACGATTGATAAATAAATCTTGAGCCGCCAAGCGCAAGCAGGTAGTTGTTGATCCAGTTCTTTGCGAGCTTGAAAAAGTGGATCGGCGCGAGAAATCCCGTGCAATTCGGGAGCAGTTGCGCTGCTGTAACTGGATACGACTTCCCATGTGCCAATCCCCGAAACTTTTCCGGGGGTGAAGGCGGGAAGAAGGTGCGTCCCGCAGACGCGGGACCAAAAGCCAGGAGCCAGAATATTCGTCCGATCCAACTCATTCGTGCCTGCGCGCTGCAGCGGCGGTCTGTGACCGCCGACCTTCTGCAGCGCTACGCGCGAAAAAACTTCTTCGCAAAAAGAAGAATGAGAGCTGGGCGATGCGCCTCGCGGTTGCGGGACAAACAAGTCCGCCTCTCGGAGTTGGAGGTAACTTGTTATGCGAAATCGCCCAATATGTTTTGTTTTATTCAGTTTATTCAGCGCCGCATCTGCGATGCGAGCGCAAGACGCGGTAAGATCGACAACGAACGGTCAAGATGAAGCGGAAGCTGCGCCCGTAATTGTTTCGGCAACGCGCACAGAGATTCCACTCGATCAGTCGCCGTCGAGTGTGAGCGTGATTGACTCACAAGATATTGATCGAAAACAAATCGAACGCGTGGGCGACGCGCTGCGTGAAGTTCCGGGATTGTCTGTCGTGCAAACCGGAACGCCCGGACAACTAACTTCGGTTTTCACACGCGGTTTGCGCAGCGAGCACACGCAGGTGTTGCTCGACGGCATTCCGGTCAACCAAGGTTTGCAAGGTGCATTCAATTTCGCCGACCTGACCACGGACAACATCGAGAGGATCGAAGTGGTGCGCGGTCCGCAAAGCATATTGTATGGCCCGCGGGCGCTGGCTGGCGTAATTCAAATCTTCACAAAACAAGGCGAAGAAACGCCGGGAGCAACATTCGCGGCCGAAGGCGGATCGTACGGCACGTTTCGCGAAAATCTGCAGAGCGACGGCAAGATCGACATGTTCGATTATTCATTCGGCGCCAGCCGGCTCGATACGGACAACGCGCGCCCGAACAATCAATATCGAAACACGGCCGCAATCGCCGACGTCGGTTGGTCGCCGAATGAAACGGTGCGGATCAGCAGCTTGTTTACGTATTCGCTCAGTGACACTGGAAATCCCAATACGATCTTTAATCCGAAACCGATCGACAATTTTTTGACCGAACGCTGGCTCATCGCGCCACATGTCGATCTTCGAATAAACGATTGGTGGGAACACAAAATCATTTTCAGCTACGATCATGAGCGCCAGTTGAACGATCCGAATGAGGACGGCTTCGTCGGGCCGACGCGCGCTCTTTTCGAGCGGACAACGATCGATTATCAAAACGATTTGCGTCCGGCGTCGTGGCTCACGCTCACTTCAGGATTTTTCTACACTCGCGTCAACGCGGGACAAGAGCGCCCGTTCGTTTTACAAATTTTCGGGCCGCAACCGACCTTTATCAGCGATCACACAGAGGAAACAGCCGGATTTCTGCAAGCGACTTTGACGCCGGTCGACAATTTAATCTTCGTCGGCGGCGGGCGCTTCGATCATTTCAATCAATTCGGCGATGTCTGGACATATCGTTTCGCCGGCAGTTACAAGATCGACAAAACGAACACGACATTGCATTCGAGCGTCGCGACCGGATTCAGCCCGCCAAGCAGCCAGGATAAAATTTTCGGAAACAACTTCGGATTACAGCCCGAGAAAGATCTCGGTTGGGATGCCGGCTTTGAGCAAAGGCTCTGGGAAAACAAAGTCACGGTTGGCGCGACTTATTTTCATAATGACTTGTCGAACCTGATTGGATTCAACGGACTTTTCCAGACGCTCAATCTCGGCGCGGCTGAAACGCAAGGTCTGGAGACGGAACTGCGCGCGATGCCGATTGCCGACCTTGTTTTCACGGCGAGCTACACGTATCTCGACGCGAAGAAAACATCGTCGGCGGACATTTCCCAGCCGCAAGGCGCGCGTTTGCCGCGCCGGCCCCGCAACGAAGTTTATATCTCCGCTTCATATTTGTGGTGGAAAAAATTGCGCACGACGATCGCCGCCAAATTCGTCAACGCGCGCGAGGAACTCAATTTCGGCGGACCGAATTTCGACATTGAAGATTACAGTTTCGTCAACGTCGCCGCCGAATACGAAATCAATCCGCACATCTCGATCTTTGGCCGGATTGACGATCTCACGGGCGAACATTACGCCGAGGTTTTCGGATTTCCTAACCTCGGAACCGCCGCATACGCGGGAATGAGGGTGCGGTTTTAATCAGACGGAACGATGAAAATACCAGTAGTGATGTCCTGGAGCGGAGGGAAGGACAGCGCATTCGCACTGCGTGAATTGCTGCAAACCGGCGAGTTCGATGTCGTTAGTCTGATGACGACCGTGTCCGAGGAATATCGGCGGATTAGTCACCACGGCGTTCGCGAGGCTCTCCTGGAGGAACAAGCGCGCGCCATCGGAATTCCGCTCGAGAAAGTTTATCTTCCCTCCGGCGAGCCGGGCGGATGCACGAACGATGTTTACGAAGCGATCATGAGTCGAGTAATGGCTGATTACAAAGCCAGAGGCGTGGAGACCGTTGCTTTTGGCGATTTGTTTCTGGAAGATTTGCGCGCGTGGCGTGAAGCGAATCTCGCGAAAGCCGATATGCGCGGCATTTTTCCGATTTGGAAACGCAACACAACCAAGGTGGCTCACGAGGTAATCCAACTTGGTTACAAGGCTTATCTCTCGTGTGTGGAGCCAAAAGTAGGCTCGGGATTTGTTGGCAGACTGTATGACCAGGAGTTCTTGCAGTTACTTCCATCCGAGATCGACCCATGCGGCGAGAATGGAGAGTTTCACTCGTTTGTATTCGATGGACCGATTTTCAGGAGACCTGTTTCGGTGAGAGTCGGCGAAATCGTAACACGCGATGGAAGATATTACGCAGACCTTTTGCCGAAAGACTTCGTGGAGAAATGCATGGCGGGGTTGATTCCGCCTGTCTGAAAGAAGGAAATTATGAATAAGCGATTGATCACATTGAGCGTCATAGTTGGGCTTGCTGCCCTGTCACGTTTGTTGCCGCATCCGCCCAACGTAACGCCGATTGCTGCCATGGCTCTTTTTGCCGGAGCGCACTTTCGCAACAGGAAAGCCGCTTTTCTGCTGCCGATTGCGGCGATGTTTTTGAGCGACCTGGTACTCGGCTTCGCGGTTTACGGCAGCGCGTTGCTGAAATCTCAACCAGTAGTTTATTTTTGCATGCTGACGGCAGTTGCAATTGGGCGCCTCATTCGGACCAACAGATCTGCGTTGAAAATTGCATCGCCAACATTTGGCAATGCCGTGATGTTTTATCTCGTCACGAATTTTGCTGTATGGGCGTGGGGCGCGTTGTATCCGAGGACTTGGAGTGGACTAATCGCCTGTTACACCGCGGCGATCCCATTTTTTCGCAACAGTCTCATTGGCGACATTACCTTCGTGGCTCTGTTATTTGGAGGATTCGCCCTGCTGGAAAGATTTTTTGTTTCGTTGAGGGAACAACCGCGACCGCTACCCGCATAAAAACGCCGACTCATGCGCATCGTCTCCTTACTCGCCAGCGGAACTGAGATCGTCTGCGAACTTGGCGCCGGTCATGAATTAATCGGCCGCTCGCACGAGTGCGATAACCCGTGCTGGGTGCGCAGATTGCCGGCCTGCACCCGTCTGGCGTTTGATGTGGAGATGACTAGTCGCGCAATTGATCTCGAGGTCAGGCGGCGACTCAAAGAGGGCCTGCCGCTTTACCACATCGACACAGAAACTATCGCGGGACTGGAGCCCGACCTCCTCATCGCGCAGGAACATTGCGAAGTGTGCGCGGTAACCCCGGGCGACATTGCCAAAAGTGGCTGTGATGGTCTGGCGAAGCAAATTCTGGCGCTCGGCGCTGGCACGCTTGGCGGGATTTACGAAGATATTCGCCAAATCGGGCGCGCCATAAATCGCGGAGGTGCAGCTGAGAACCTTGTGAAGAAGATGGAGGGAAGGCTGAACGAAATTCACAAAAATGTTCGGCAAAGGTCGACATCGTCCCTCGTGATCTTGGAATGGACCGATCCAATTTTTCCGGCCAGCAACTGGGCTCCCGAGCTGGTCGACGTAGCGAACGGAAATTTGTTGCTGGGCAGGCGAGGCGAACATTCCGCCGCAATTTCGTGGCAAGACATCTGCGAAGCGGATCCGAATTTTCTGATTGTCGCTCCGTGCGGGTTTAATTTGGAGAGAGCGACGCGAGAGATTTCAGTCCTTGAGGCGCTGCCCGGCTGGTTCCAACTCAACGCAATAAAAAAGGGGCGCGTTTTTTTCGCTGACGGAAATAAATTCTTCAATCGCTCGGGAACGACGATTGTCGAGACAGCGGAGATCATGGCCGAGATTTTGCACGGCTTGGTTTTGCAGCGCTCTCGTGAAGGAAGCGCGTGGCAGCGTTATTCGCGTGCGGCGTGCATGGCAGCGTGAGCGTGCGAGTCAGTCGCTCTTGTCATTCTAAGCGAAGTCGAGGAATCTCTTACTGTTAACGATGAGAGATGTCTCGACTCCGCTCGACATGACAGAAAAATGAGTCCGCTGCTTTATCTCATCTTCGGCTTGATCGCCGGCCTCTTGGTGGCGGCCATCGTTTTCTGGCCGAGGCGACGTAGCGGCGGTTCTGATGTTCAGGCAGAACTCGTTAGGCGACTCGAAATGCTCGATCGCGGATTGCGCGATGAGTTTTCGCGCAATCGCGAAGAGGGCGCGTCGGCCGCGAAGAGTCAGCGGGAAGAGCTTGGTAAATCGCTCGAGGGCGTGCGTGCGATTGTCGATCTTCGCCTGACGGAGCTGCAGCAGGACAACGCGAAGCAGATCGACAAAATGCGCGCCACGGTTGACGAAAAATTGCAGGGCACGCTCGAAAAACGTCTCGGTGAATCGTTCAAGCTGGTGAGCGATCGGCTCGAGCAAGTGCATCAAGGTCTGGGTGCGATGCAGCAACTGGCCAGCGACGTCGGCGGACTCCAGCGGGTGCTCACAAACGTCAAAACCCGCGGCGGTTGGAGCGAATGGCAACTCGGCGTCCTGCTGGAAGAAATGCTGACGCCGGAGCAGTTCGCGAAAAACATGAAGACGCGCGACGACACCGATGAGCGCGTCGAGTTTGCGATCAAATTGCCGGGTGACGATGACGGCGCGCCGGTCTGGCTGCCGATTGACGCGAAATTTCCAATGGAACACTACGAGCGTCTGGCCGCGGCGCAGGAAAAGGGTGATGTCAGCGCGGTGGAAGCGGCGATGAAAACGCTGGAGACGCAGTTGAAGCGGTGCGCGAGAGATATTTGCGACAAATACATCAACCCGCCGAAGACGACCGATTTTGCGCTCTTGTTCTTGCCAAGCGAAGGGCTTTACGCCGAAGCGATTCGTCGTGTCGGGTTAGTCCAAAACGTGCAACGGGATTGCCGGGTGACTTTTGTAGGACCGACGACGCTAGCCGCATTGCTCAACAGTTTACAGATGGGGTTCCGCACGCTCGCCATCCAAAAACGTTCGAGTGAAGTGTGGAATTTGCTCGCAGGCGTTAAAACCGAGTTCGGAAAATTCGGCGAAGCGCTCTCGACGGTGAAGGACAAGCTCGACCAAGCGGCGCGACACGTGGATAACGTGGCGGTACGCTCGCGCGCGATCACCAAGAAACTGCGCGACGTCGAGGAATTGCCAACTAATCCGCAGCCGTTGCTAAAGGATTTGCTGCCTCCTAACGACGAAGATGAATGACTCAACAGACGGGTGGCTCTGGTCGGAGAGCGATCCTGTGTACGACGGAAGACAGCCGCGTTTTTCGAACGCTGTAGCGGCACTCTCCGACCGTCGTGTTTATTCAGATCGCAAGCGAGGTGGCGCTAGCCCCTACAATCTGAATTTCGTTACGGCACCACCGTGAGGGTGAGGTCGTTGCCATCGCCGCCTTCGTAGCTGGCTTGGAGGTTGTTCCCGCCTACGCTCAGGATCGCGCCGTCAGCCAAATTGGCGAAGGTGCCATCGATCGCAGTCACCGCCGTATTGTTAATGACAATGAAAGTGGTGCCGGTGCGGAGCGTGCCCTGCACCTGATTCGCGAGCAGGACAAACTGCGCGCCGCTCTCGATTGTAACTCCGCTCGCGTTCACCCGGTCGGCGCGGGCTCTGTTGCCTTTGGCCTGGATCAGGTAGTTATAGATGCCGTTGGATTTGAAAGTCAGCGCGCTTTGGATGGTTAGCGTCGCAGCCTTCCTCGTCCCGGCCGCGGGCGCGAGAAAACCGTGTTGCGTTGGCCCGACCCCGGTGCCGATCGTGACCGCGCCCGCGATTGTCCCGCTGCCTCCGAGTGTGCCGAGGTTGACCGCCACGGCGCCGGTGCCCGTGGCCGAACCAGTGGTGTTAGTGACCTGGAGAATACCCATCCGGTTTGGGTTGATGGCGGTCACTATTGTACCACCCGTGTAAGTGTTCGCCCCAGTGAGTGTGAGCGTGCCCCTTCCCTTCTTGGTCAGCAAACCGCCTGTGCCGCCGCCGGCGCCGCCATCCTGGATTTTGCCG
>QHPX01000118.1 GCA_003219195.1 Verrucomicrobiota bacterium | reverse complement strand
CGCGAGCCGAGATCGCTGCTCGCTTCGTCGATCAACTCCAGCGCATGTCGATCTTTGCTGAAAACGTCGACGCCGCGGTAGCCGACCATGATCACACCCTGCGCTTTCTCCTTTTGGCTTTCGACATTTGTCATTTGGCGCAGGGGCGCTGCCGGATGCGCATCCGTCAACGCAAGTTCGCCTGGCTTCATCGTGCGCAGCGTTTGCTCTAAAACTTGCTTCACTTCCGCGGCTTTAACGTCTCCGAAAACAGAAATGACGCCGTTTTTGGCCACCAGATAACGATCGCGAAAATCGAGCAGATTTCTTTGAGTCAAACGCGGCACCGAATCGGGCGAGCCGTTCGCGCGCAGTGCATAGGGATGCTCTCCGAAAAGCGCGGCTCGCAAAATATTGCGGGCGACGGTCGCAGGCTGCTCGTCCTCCTCTTTCAGGCCAGCCAACTGGACTTCTTTTTCGCGCGTCACCGCTTGTTCCGGCATGGTCGCGTTCAGCAGTACGTCCGAAAGCAAATCAACGCCCAGTTTCAAATCGGGCTTCGTGACATGGACCGAAACGCTGCAACTGTTATTGCCCGCGTCACTGCCAATTGAACCGCCGACAGCTTCGATCTGATTCGCGATTTGCTCCGCCGTCCGCGTTTTTGTTCCTTTGAGCAACGCTTTGGCCATCAATCGCGTGATGCCGTTAGTTTGCGGCGTTTCAGCGAGCAGCCCGCTTCGGAACACGGCGGTTATCGAGACCAGCGGGAGGCGCGCGTCTTCGCGCACGAGAATTCGCAAGCCGTTGGAAAGTTCGAACTTCTGGACTTCGCCGGCATTGATGGGCCGGGCGGCCTCCCCTTTCGCGAACAATGAGCCTTTTGGATTAAGCGAAACAACCGTGAGATTTGCATCAACGAGATACTTGCCCGCAACCCGTCGAATATCGTCTAGCGTCACTTTTTGGACGGCCGCGAGATAGTCGCGACTGAAATTCAGATTTCGCGTGAGCAGCCAATTCCCTCCAATATCGGAGGCTTGGCCGCGCATCGTTGCCAGCGCATCAAGATGGTGACTGAGCGAAATTTTCTTTGCCTTCATCAGCTCGTCCGCTGTGGCGCCGGCTTGCTTCACTTCACCGATGATCTGCAAAATCAATCGCTGGGCAGCCTCGCGTTTTTTGGGATCGACCGTGGCATCGACGCCGAGCAATCCCGGGTCGCCCGGCGTGTAGGAGAAAGCTGAAACAGCAAAGGCCAACCCAGCTTCTTCACGCACGCGCCGATACAGACGCGAGCTGCGCCCATCACCCAAAATCGTCGAGAGCAGATCGAGCGCGGGAACATCCGGATGCGTGACTTCCGGAATGTGCCAGGCCACCGAAAGCCGCGTCAGCTCCGTGGCAAATTCATTGTGCACTTCGCGCCGGCCCAGCTGCGGCGGCTCCGCGGGAATGAAAACCGCTTTGAGCGACTTTTCGGGGTAGGCTTTGAAAAAATCAGCCAGCTGCTGATGCACCTTTTCTGGATCGACATCTCCCGCCACGATGAAGGTGAGATTGTTTGGAACGTAGCGCGTCTTGTAATACAGCATCACCTGCTCCTGGGTGAGCTGGTTATAAATTTCCATCTGCCCGATGACTGGCAGTCGATAGGGATGTTTCTGATAGGCTGTGGCGAAGAGAAGCAGACCCGTCATTCGGTCGGGATCGTCGAGATTCATCGCGAACTCACGGCGAATCACCTCCTGCTCTTTCAAATACTCTTCGGGCGGAAGAGTTGAATTCATCATCGCGTCGGACAGGACGTCCAACGCCGCGGCAACGCCATCTTTCGGAACGTCGATCCAGAAAACGGTGCGATCGAATGACGTGTAGGCGTTGATATAACCGCCCACATCCTGAATTTTTTGCGCGATCGCATTGGTCGTTCGCGTCTTCGTTCCTTTGAAGAGCATGTGTTCGAGAATGTGCGACAGGCCCGCGCCGATACGCTCGTCCTCGTCGATGCTGCCCGTGGCACACCAAGCCTGCACGCTCGCCACCGGCGCGCTGTGATCTTCCTGCACGATCACGGTGAGGCCGTCCGGCAGGACCCATTTTTTCGCGGAGCTCGGTGGAAATGTAATGACTCCCGCATCCTCGCTGGGCGCGGCTTTCAAATTGGAAGTGCTAAACATAATTGCGACGATAAACGCCAGACGCGGCGCGAATCGCCTCATAACGATTTTGGCGCGGGCAGACCGGGCGACGGCTTTACGGCAATGAGCTTCGCTGGCGCGAACGGTTTCACAAAGACCTCTTCAAAATCATAAACGCTCTTGAAGTCCTCCATCGAATCTTCCTCTGTTTTCCCGAAAATGCCGGCGCCGATCAGGTTGAAAACCATGTGGCCGATGTCTTCACAGGAATGGATCCCCCACGAGTTAAACACCGTAATTACCATCGGCCCAAACTCTTTGAGGGCGTATTGCCGAACGCCATCGAGCAATTCCGGCCCGGCCACATGACGCACAGTCGCGCCTTTGATTTTCTTCTGTTGTTTCGTCGTGAAATCGAGCGCGTCGCGCAAAAAGACATACGCCTCACGCTGATAGCGCGGGTCGCTCACCACGATCGAATCGAGAGCCTCGGCAAATCCTATCTTTTGCATCTTGGGTAAACAGTAGCGCGCCGCGTATGATAAACAGCAAGCTTCGCGCGAGCAACTATCCGCAAGATCGACAATCGGTCTTTCAATTCAAGCCGCTGTCAGTTTTGAAACTGCTCCTCGATCGCATCGAGATATACCGAAAGCGCATCCCGCCGTCGCGGCGCCGGCATTTGCGGCTCGCCCACCGCCTTCAAATAATCGACGAACACGCCACTCATGGTCTTCGATTGCGTAGCCTCAAACCAGTTCATGTAATCGTCGACATCGTTCATTCGCGCGACAATCTCGGCGCGGGTTTTTTTTAAGCGCGCAAAACGCTTAGCCAATCCCTTGCGCTTGCCGGCCGCGACGAGCTCTGCGATTTGCTGATATTCCCGCACAATCGGCCGCATAACCGGATTCGCCCGGGCGGCGAGCAACAGCAAATTGTGGTTTAATCGATTGAGCGCCGGACGCTCGGCGACTGAAATCTTTCGGTGCCAAAGATCTTCGAGCTGAATCGCGTCGGTTGGTGGTCCGACCTTCGAGGTTTTACCGCGCAATAGTTCGTCAAGACGGCGCTCGGTTTCAATGAAGGTGAGTAATTGATAATTCTG
Source organism: Verrucomicrobiota bacterium (assembly GCA_003219195.1). GTDB lineage: Bacteria > Verrucomicrobiota > Verrucomicrobiia > Chthoniobacterales > UBA10450 > UBA10450. The sequence goes on along the minus strand of QHPX01000118.1, from coordinate 5,502 downwards.
CGCAGCGTTCAGTTCCGCCACACTTGATCGCCAGGTTTTCTCTGCATCGTCGCCCAATATTGGAAACTGTGCCTTCAAATCGGCGAACGGATCGTTGGAGGCGCGCGACAGATTATCGATGTAGCGCGCCAGCCTCGAACGCCCATCGGCTCCCTCGACAGTCAGCTGCACGAGCGCGAGCGAGTAGGCGCGATAAAGCAGGCGCGCCGGCGAATCGAGCAAGGCCGGGCGCTGCCGCAGAAATTCTTCCAGCGGCACGATTTTGTCGGACAGAAGAACAGCTTCCACGAGTGGCCCGCGGTCCCGGCCGGGCGTGAGCGCCAACACCCCGTCGAGCAACCAGTCGGGCGGCCCGACGTAGGCCGTACCGGGAGCGAGGTCCGGCTGTTTGCGATAAATCATTTCCAGTAGAATCGCGCGCAGCAGTTCACGCTCGACCAATGAAGCATCGAACGTTGCCGCGATGGTCAGATCCAACTGCAGTTTCAGGCCAAACCCGGTCTGGCTGAAATGCAATGCGGCCGGCGCTACCTCCGGCAAGTTCGCCTGCGCTAGTTGCAAATTGACGACGATGGGGGTTCTCCATCCATCCGGTGTTTGGAGAAGCGCGAGAAGGTTGGCCTTTGTCGCTTCGGCCAAGTCGGAAACTGCGCCACGCAACTTCGCACCGGCACCGTAAACGATGAATTGTCGCGACGGACTTACACTGCGTTCCGGCGGTCCGGCCAGCATCGCCCGCTGCGCGAGCAAGATCGACATGATCAACGTGAAAATCGCGTGGCGGTTCATGTTTCTCGAAAAGTGAATGATGATGATACTCGGCACGCGCCCACGCCGGCGAGCCGGAAATGGAGCAAGTTTTTCTCTTGCGCAGCGTATAAAATGCAACTTTCGCTTCTCGAACGTGTATAATTAATAGAAACCCCAAATATTATGAATGCAAAACGTATAGTTTTACTAAGCTGCGTTGTCGCGTTGGCGTTACCTATTTCAGTTGCAACTGGTCAGCCCCGCGGTGGCCGCCACGGTGCTGCGCCGGCGCCGGCTAGATCGACAATGAGCCACCCCGGGATGATGCCGGGCTCCTCACGGATGGTCAGTCGCGTTAATCGCGATCAAATGATTCGTGCGGGAAATTTCCGGACTTTCAACGATCGGCGTGAAGATCGTTTTGAAAGCCACCATCCCTTTTTCAACGATCAACGCTTCGTCCGCAACCGGTTCGTCGGCAACCGGTTTGTGTTTGTCGACACGTTTGGTTTTCCGTTCTGGGGTTGGGGCTGGGGCTACCCGTACGGCTATTACGGCTATGACCCCTACGGGTACGATTATTATGGCGGGTCCGCTTACGGATACGGATACGGCGATCAAGGCTACGGCTATGGCAATGGCAATGGATCTTCGGTTGTGGAGCTGCAGCGCCAGCTGGCTCGCGCAGGTTACTACCATGGTGCGATTGATGGAATCATGGGACCGGCAACGCGACGCGCGCTGCGCGAATACGAACGGACCCACAATCAGAGCGGGTACGGCATGACCGATCGCTACTAGTTCTCGCGACAATCGGACTCGCCTGATCCTACGTTCGATTGTCGATCTTTCGGTTGGTCGGCCGGCGGGCCTGCAAGGGTGAAAGGGAGGTCCGCCGGTCGCTCTATTGCGATGGAACACTCAGCAGAACGCTCTTTTCGTGAAATTCGATCGAGCCCATCTTCGCGACTAATTTGCGCTCCCGCTCGAGTGCGGACCAGAGATCGGCAAAAATGAAACCTATCAATTGCATGATCTCTGGATGAATGGGGAGCCGGCCGATGGCGCCTCCTTTGTTCGACGTGGCGATTTTCCCTTCCTTTAAATTGATCGCAAAAGAGGAGCTGCTGTAGAGCGAATAACCAAACAGCGAACGTTCGGCAATAATTGTAACGCTACCTTCGCCGAACCCGATGATCGCGCGCTCAAAGTCGAGCAACGGCTTGTTTAAGGACTTCTGCTTACTTTTAAGCGCGGAGGCGAAATAAGCGTTTACCTGTTCCTCCGTGTACTGAAGCTGAGCCGGCCGGTGATAAGTAATCGCATTCTCCAGTTCGAGGCTGATCTGTAACGGCAGGAGCAACGCTTTTACCGGGGCAGGGACATCCAGCGGCAAAATCATTTGCACAACTGCGGCTGTCGCGCACGCGCCAAGGATCAACTTACTGAGCCTGAAAAGCAGGTGGCGAAGCTTCGCGCGCTGTGGATCGAAAAACGTGCGCATGCGTTTGCGCGTTTCGTCGGGGCGCTCCTTGGGAATGCTGACCGCGGAACGATCAAGCCGCGCGCCGCAGTTATGACAGTAAATGCGCTCCAGCTCATTCTCATGCGCGCACTCGGAACAAATCAACTTGGTCATCCCGTTGGTTCTTTCCCTGGCTTGTTCGTTTTTGTCGATGCTGCCGGTGACGGTTTGGCGGTTGTCTCCTTGACTGCGGGCGATTTTTCTCCGGCGGCGACAGACGTCGTAGGCGCGTCCTTTTGCGCCGCTTCTTTGTACGAGCTACTTCGATAATCCGTGGCGTAGAAACCAGAGCCTTTGAAAATCAGCCCAGCTCCAGTGCCGAGAAGGCGCTTCACTTTTCCATGTCCCCACTTGGGCAGGCGGCAAAGCTCCTCCGGGCACTCGCGGAATGGCTCATCGCGCATTGATTGAAACGCCTCGAAGATTTTGTCGCACTTCGCGCAGGAATATTCGTAGGTGGGCATTAACGGCAGAAAGACCGGCGGCAAAAAGACGGTCGAAGTCTGCATGAAAGCAAGCACAATTCAAGCCGGAGCGAGCGAGCGCGCGATCGCTTATCAAATCGATGATTTATTCTCGCCGCGCCCGCCCCTTCCTTGACTTCAAACTAGACGGGGGGTAAATGCTTCGTTCAAATTTTTCCGACTGTGACCTGTTCCATTTTTGGCATTTTTCAACGTCTTTGCTGCTTGATTGGGGTGCTGCTTCTCGGTGCATGTGAAGAAGCCGGGCCGCCGGTTCAATATCTCGGTGGCGCGGCCGGGTTCGGTCCGAGCGGTGCACCGCAGGATACGATCTCATACTGGGACGGCGATGGAATTGGAGGAAAACCTTCGGTGAAAATCAGTCTCGGACAGCAGCGCGCCTATTTTTACAAGAGCGGACTGCTCGTCGGCATCTCGCAACTCTCCACTGGGCGCGAGGGACTTATCACGCCGACCGGTCAATTCTCGATTATCCAAAAAGATATCAACCACGTCTCGACCAAGTACGGCGATTTCGTGGATGACGCCGGCAACGTGGTGAAGCCGAACGTTTCGGTTGACGACAAAAGACCGCCTGGCACCCATTTTAAAGGCGCGCCGATGCCTTATTTTATGCGGATTGTCGATGGCGTCGGCATGCACGCGGGTTATTTACCGGGTTATCCTGCCTCGCACGGCTGCATCCGCATGCCTCAGTTCATGGCGGAAAACTTCTTCAAAACTGTTTCGCCCGGAACGCCGGTCACTATTACCAACTAATTCCGCCGGCGTGCTGGGTCGAACGTCTGGGTCTCGGATTTTTTGAAGTTCGAGAACTTTCGGCGAACATTCGCTGTGGAAAAATCTCGCGATCTCCTGACGCTTTCCGCCGATTCCCAGCCGATCGCGCACAAACTGCGCGAGATCGCGAGTGGGAAGCGGCCGGTTTCGTTCTCGCATGTCGTGGAGTCAGCGCAGCCATTTCTCGTCGCTTCGCTCGCGTGCAAGATCGACAAGACGACTTGGGTCTTCTGCTCGAGCGTTCACTCACAAGAATTGCTGCACGAAAGTTTGCTCAACTGGCAGTCCGACGCGCTTTTTCTGCCGGAAGCAGAATTCACCGCGGTCGAAAATATTTTGCCGGACCCGGAGATCGCAGCCGAACGTCTCGCGTTGTTTTGTTTGCTCGAGCGCGGCGCCGGGCCGCACGTCATCGCCGCGACCCGCGCCAGTCTCGATCAAGCCGCGCCCAAACCTGGCGCTATCATTTCCGCTTCCATTCAAGTGCGACGCGGCACGACGCAAAAGATGGAACGCGCTCTTGAGCTGCTCGTTGACGCCAGTTACGAACGGGTCGCTCAAGTAACGACGCGCGGACAGTTCGCCGTCCGCGGGGGGATTGTCGATCTTTATTCGTGGGAAGCGACCCTGCCGGTGCGAGTTGAATTCTTCGGGGATGAAATCGAATCCCTGCGCGAGTTCGATATTGATACTCAAACCTCAGTCCGCGATCTAAACTCGGTCGATATTCTGGTTGGAGCGGCGGACGATCAAAATGGCACGGTCCGCGATTACATCGCCCGCGATCATCTCAAAATCGACATCGAGCCCGCGGAAACATCCGACGCGCACATCCAAATCAGCGAAAGTTGGATTGAAAGCGGCCCCGAAGATTTCAGCGGCGCGTTTCAGGATTGCCAAGTCGGAGAGTTCGCGATCGGCGATCTCATGCTGGTGGAAGCAAAGCGCGCGCAGTTTGTCGCGCGGTTGAAGGAATGGCGCGCGGAGAAAACAAAGATCGTCATCTACTTTCAGACCGAAGGCGAGATCGAGCGTTTTCGCGAGATCATGGGCGAGCAAGCCGCGCTCGACGATATCGACCTTGTCGAAGGCACGCTGGCGCGCGGATTTTGTTTTCCCGCTGCCAACCTCGTCGTGCTTTCGGCCGCGGAATTATTCGGGCGATTCGCCGCGCATGGCCGCCGGCGATTGCGACGCGCCGAACGCCATCGCGCGCAAATCGATTTCAGCGAATTGATCGAGGGAGATCTGGTCGTGCATCTGGAGCACGGCGTTGGACGTTTTCTTGGCCTGCAAAAATTGTCTGTCGGCCAGGCGCCTCGCCTGCCGGACGCTGATGCTATTGTCCGGGCAAGCGATGCGCTTGCTCGACGAAATCGAGCGCAAGAAGTTCTCGTCCTCGAATTTGCCGGCGAAGCGAAACTTTATGTGCCGCTGGAACAGGCCTATCTCGTTTCACGCTACGTCGGCGTCGGGAAAAAATCGCCGACGCTCAGTTCACTTGGAGACGCGAAGTGGGGGCGCGCGAAGAAAAACGCCGCTGCATCCATTTTCGATTACGCCGGCAAAATGCTCGCCGTGCAAGCCGAGCGCGAAACGCATCCTGGCCACGCCTTCAGTCTCGATACCAAGTGGCAGGCCGAGTTTGAGCATTCGTTTCCATTTCGTGAAACACCCGATCAAATGAAAGCGATCGTCGACGCGAAGATCGACATGGAAAAGCCGCGGCCGATGGATCGCTTGATTTGCGGCGATGCCGGCTTCGGCAAAACCGAAGTCGCCATTCGCGCCGCGTTCAAGGCAGTCATGGACGGCAAACAAGTAGCGGTGCTCGCGCCGACCACCGTTCTCGCCCAGCAACATTTCGAAGTCTTTCGCCAGCGCATGCTCGACTATCCGGTGCGGATCGACATGCTCAGCCGTTTCCGATCGCAAGGCGAACAAAAGAAAATTCTAGGTCTC
>QHPX01000117.1 GCA_003219195.1 Verrucomicrobiota bacterium | reverse complement strand
CTTTCTGGGAAACGGCGGCAGTGCCGCAGATGCTCAGCACCTTGCGGCTGAATTTCTAGGGCGTTTCCTGCAAGAACGTCGCCCACTCCCAGCGCTAGCCCTTAATACAAACTCCTCGGCGGTAACGGCGATCGGGAATGATTACGGCTACGATCACGTTTTTGCTCGACAGCTCGAGGCACTGGCCGCTCCGAACGACGTTGTCGTGGCCATCAGCACTTCAGGCAATTCGCCCAATGTGATCGAAGCTCTTCTGGTCGCTCGGAAGCGGCGTATACCTACAATCGGTTTCACCGGGGCTTCCGGCGGTCGCATGCGCACTCTTGTCGACGTGTTGATCGCTGTTCCGTCCTCAGATACCCCCCGCATTCAGGAGTGCCACATCCTAGTCGGCCACTCGCTTTGCTGTGCTATTGAGCAGGCCATTGTTTCGGAACCAAGCTTCTCGGTTGCTAGCAGCTAACTGTCCATTTCTCCGGGATCTTTCGCTTGGGGACGGTATTACTCGTTGGTGATCTTCAAGCGGTTATAAATCAATCAGAATTTCAGCTATATATCCCTTATGCCGCGTATCGCTATTTTCTTCGATCGTGACGGAGTCTTGAATGAGGAAGTTGGCCACATTGCTAAGGCCTCCGATTTACGCGTATACCCATTCGCCGCGGAAGCGGTGCGGCGCGTCAATGAGACGGGAGTACTCGCAATTGTCGTAACCAACCAGTCCGGCATCGCTCGCGGACTATTAAGCGAAGCATCTCTGAAGGGTATACATGACAGATTGGAGGAGGTCCTCGATTTCGGGGGAGCGCGGCTTGACGATATTTATTACTGCCCACATCACCCGGAATATGGCACTCCACAATATCGGCGGGTGTGTAACTGCAGGAAGCCGAACCCGGGAATGCTTTTCGCGGCTGCCCGGGATCACGAAATCGATCTCACACAATCTACTTTTGTAACAGATCGCCATCGCGAGATTGCTATGGCACAAATGCTAGGTCTCCAAAGTGTGCTGGTACTGACCGGTTACGGTCGTTCCGAACGAGAGCAACAAGGGTACGTAAATATGCCAAGACCGGACCTTATCGCAGAAGATGTACTGCACGCTGTTCAAAGCATTGTTTCCGGAATGTCCCGCGAGAAGCCTAACGTCGCGGCACGTAAGGCAACAAGTGCGGACCGTGCAACCTGCTGGAGTTCACGATCGACACATGGCGAGGGAGCACGTTAGAAAGGCGCTCGAACCAACTTCTGTTGCAAGCGGGCCAGTATTTACTGTCTAATTTAAAAGAGCGACCCGTACTAGCCGAGGTGCTCCCAATCAAATCTCAGCTGAGCGATACGGACATACTAATTCTCAGACTGGAGTGAACCCATGATCATTACACGCACACCTCTTCGAGTCTCTTTCTTCGGCGGTGGCACTGATTATCCGGTTTGGTATCGTGAGCACGGGGGAGCAGTATTGACGACGGCTATTGATAAGTATTGTTACATTACCTGCCGTCGACTGCCTCCCTTCTTTGAATACCGGAGCAGGATTTCATACTCCAAAGTCGAAAATGTCTGTAGTAATGACTTAATTGAGCATCCCTCGGTGCGGGGCTGCTTGCAATTTCTGAAAATCAGGGAAGGTGTGGAGATTCATCATGTGGCTGATTTGCCCGCGCGCACTGGTTTGGGAACCAGTTCTGCCTTCACCGTGGGCCTACTGTTGGGACTCTATGCGCTCAAAGACAGAATGCGTGACAAACATGCGCTGGCCCAAGACGCCATCTACGTCGAGCAGGAACTACTTCGGGAAGCGGTCGGCGCGCAAGATCAGGTTATCGCCGCCTATGGGGGATTCAACCACGTCCACTTTTGCGTGGATGGAAGCATCGATGTAAAGCCCGTAGTTGCCCCTCAGAGTAGGCTTGCCGAACTCGAGAATCACTTGGTCCTTTTCTTCACTGGATTTACCCGTACTGCCTCTGAGATTGCAAAAGAGCAGCTTAGGGAAACCCCCAAACGAAAAGGGGAACTTGGCGCAATGCTGCAGATGGTTAACGAGGCCAAGGATATTATCTCGAACACGAATCGACAGGTCAGCGAGTTCGGGCGTTTGCTGCATGAGAGTTGGAAGCTCAAAAGAAGCTTGAGCAGCAAGATCACCAGCCCGCAGATCGACGAAATCTATGAGGCTGGATTGAGCGCGGGGGCAATTGGAGGAAAGTTACTAGGAGCGGGAGGAGGAGGATTCATGCTCTTTTTTGTCCCGCCCGAACGACGAGAAGCGCTAAGGCGGCGGTTGCAGAACTTATTGTCCGTCCCATTTACCTTTTCTGCTAGAGGTAGTCACGTTGTCGTGTACGAACCAGAAGCCGCGTACGACGGCTGCCAAGCGAGCGAGACAATGGATGCCCAGATCGCTTCATGTCGTTGAGTCGTGTCGCTCGCACGCACGGAGGAGGAGGACTGCGTTATGAGAGTCTTGATTACGGGGGCTGCGGGCTTCATCGGCCAGTTTCTTGCTAAGCACTGCGTCGAAGCTGGGTGTTCTGTGCTCGGAATCGATCACAGAGAGCCGGAAGCTGGCTGGACAGGCACGCACCTTGAACGTTGCGATGTTCGAGACGCGACACATCTGTCGGAGCTTGTATCCGCGTTCCGACCAGATCGCGTTTTCCATCTCGCCCTTGCGTGCGTCCGCGACGAGGGCCCTGGTGATCGTCGCTTGTTCGAGTGCTGAATATGGACCGGTTGCAATCCAGGACATGCCGGTGCGCGAGAGTCATTCACTCTCTCCATTGCATCCCTATGGCGTCAGTAAAGTTGCTCAGGACTTGCTCGCGGCGCAGTATTTTACCAATTATGGAACTCAATCGATTAGAGTCCGGATTTTCAACACGACCGGGCCGGGAAAGATTGGCGATGTGTGCTCCGATCTTACGAAGCGGGCTGTCCAGATTGAAATGGGCGCTCGACGTCCCTCAATGATGGTCGGTAACCTCACTAGCCGTCGAGCGATTGTCGATGTGCGCGATTTTGTGCGCGCCTTCTGGTTATCAGCAGAACGCTGTAAGGCCGGTGAGGTTTACAACATCGGAACTGATCAGACCTACTCCGTCCATGAAATAATCGAAACGATCCGTGCGCAATTATCTACTAGCTTCCAAGTGGAACAGGATCCCACCCTGGTACGATCCTGCGATGAGCCAATTATCGCAGGGGATATCTCCAAGTTCCGGAGCTGTTGTGAGTGGACGCCTGAAATTAAACTCTCCACTACCTTGCGGGATATGCTGGAGTGGTGGAGAGTTCGCCTCGCTGATCCTGTCTTCCCTATGTTAGACAGCAACGTACGTCGTAGTACGAGCGCGTGAAGCGTCACGGAGCTCGGGTGGATCAATGGACAACGACTTGCAGGTTCGTGGGGGGGGCAACGACGGTCGTGCTGCCGCCTGCATAGCAATTGCTTGCGAGGAACAGCAAGTAGCCGTTGGCGTCCCTGGAACTATTGTTGTAGCAGGCTTGTGCAGGGATGACGTTTGCGTGTCCACCAAGACCTGAGATATTTCCGCCGGTGACATCGGGTCCTATGGCAGGCCATGGAATCGAAGATGGCCACCAAGATGGTTTTGACGACAGGTAAAACGAGGCTGGCAAATTCTGAGTGCTGGGCACAGAATTTGCAAACTGGCTAATTCCGCTCGGAACCTCGGCATTCACAAACCGGACTGTGGCACTCGCAGAGTCGTAGTTGCCCCAACGCATCACGTTTGCCTGAACGCTTGCGTCGTTGGGGACGTTGGTGGTGCCTGCACCGAATGTGTAAATCGCTTGGTCGTTGGTAGTTTGATCCACCTCGTAGGTCGTATGGTAGCCGGAAGTGCCGAGGACGTTTCCGACGATGTTGTAGTAACGGCTGTAGGCACGCAGGAATATTGGATTTGTGTTACTGGTTTTGCCAAGTTCCCATCCGCTCCAATAGTTTCTGAATGCGGTTATGAAATTGTGAGTTCCATGAATGACGTCGCTTTGTAGCCCAGCTCCAACATTGCCCTCAAACAGTACATTGTCAGCGCCTCCGGCGTGCATCCAGGCGCTCTGTATCATCCAATTCAGCGACGCCGTATAGTAGTCATTGGCTGAATAGTTATAAGCGATGACATCTCCGGAAGCGGCTCCATTCATCATCTGAGGAGAAGTGACGTGTTCGAAGATGTTGTTCTCGATCAGTGAATTCGAGCTTGGATAGTCTTCGACGCCGTAGCTCTGAGATGCCGCATTCCGCGTTCCGTAAAAATAGCTATCTCGCACTACGCTCTGCGGGGATATATACAGGCGGACATGACTGCGCGGGGAGTTAAGCGAGCGAACTCCCTTAATCCAGCAGTTCAGGCCGTTGAAAATAACAATGCCCGCACCAGAACTGTCAATAGAACTGAGAGTGTGATCGAGCGAGACGTTCTCGATTCCGGAGTTTTTGACCGGGGCGGTGGGCCACCAGGCTTGCGGGCTCCTTGAACTCGACCAGTTTGGCATATAGAGACCCGGAGAGATCGTAACCGTATTTCCGTTAATGCCCGTAACTTTGACTAGCTGGGCCTGATCGCGGTTTGTTCGGCCTCCGCCCGCAGGCCCCTCATCAGCGCAATATGGTGACTGGCCAGTGCCCCCCGTCGGGCCATAGGAACAGACAAAAATCGTTCCAGGATCACTAAGGTCGTTGTTCTGGTCGAGAATCAAGAAGTTGCCGATTGCAAGGTTTGTCGTACTGCTTAGGGTGATTTGGGTTGCACCTCTGGCATAGCCACCCGTCCAATTTGCACTATTGCTAGGCCCCCCTCCCCAGTTTGAATCGGAGCTATCTATGCACACATCTGTCCACTGACCGTGACAACCCGTGCCTCCGGTAAAAACCAAAAAAGTGAGATTTGCTCCTGCTCCGCGAAGGGTTACGTTACTCTTGGCATTAAAAACAATTCCGCTGGTGAGGTTATACGTACCCGCGCTCAGATAAACTACCTGGCCGCCCGGGCAAGCTGCGATGGCGCTGTTAATTTGATCCGCGCTTGCTCCCGGATTCAGTGTGGCGCATATCGTCGTGCGATTCGGTATACCGCCAGGAATTCCTGCGTTTGACCAGTCAATTGCGCGGCTGGGATCAATAATTCCGGACCATTGCTGCGCGCGAACGGCGCTCGGCGTCACCCAAAGCAAGATTAAGCAAGTCAGAAGGCCCTTCATGTTTCGAATATACATTTTGTTCCTTTACCCGGTTTTTTTTCAACGGCCCTCAGGCCTATGTGGCGAGAAGGCTAACAACCGCCGGTCGTGTACTATTTCGGAATCGGAATAGGTGCGGCGGCAGAGACTTCGTTCGAATACTCACTCTCAACGATGTCTGGTCATCTAAATTCTGGATTGACGGGAATGGTGAAGCCTTTTCCATTCTTCGGCCAGAAGCCTCAAGTAATTCCCTACTGCAACCAATCGGGCGGGTAGAGCAGTTGCGGCATTGCGGGCCGGATTCGACGTGCTTAAAATTCCCGCCCACACGACGGAGCCTAAACTATCAAAGAATTGTAGACAGTCGGCGGAACCATGAAGTTTTTGTGGGACTGTCGGGCGAATTCGCGTCGGGCTTTCTCTTACGAAAGTACAGGCCTCACAGGGACATCCAAGCTCTCCATTATGGAGCAGCGGCCTGAAGGGCACCAAATTGTTAAAAAAAGAGACGCGGCCGCCGACTGTGACGAACGTTGGCTGCAGGGATAGACGTATATCCGGCGAAACTGGTATCCTGACTTTCCTTGAGAGAACCCGTATTGGCATGCCTAACCCAATTGTGTATTGTTCTCCCATCAGCGTTGTTTTCGACACGCCCTGCCCCAGAGTCGAATCTGTGATTCGGTTTCCTCGCTCAAGCCACATCGTTCCGATCGCGATACTTTGCACTGCAGCTCTCTTGATCATCGGCGCCTTGTGGACTTCGCACCGTTGCGACATCGGTTCAAGCGGCGGGCTCCTCCAGAGCCAAGAAACACCTTCGGGCGGGCACTACGTCGTTCTGACATGGAAGGCCAGCACTTCCGTGGTTGCGGGCTACTACGTTTACCGGGCAGAGAATCCGGGCGGGCCATACAAAAAGCTGAATTCCTCTCCCGTCCGAGAGACCGAGTATAAAGATTCTGCAGTTCAAGCCGGCCACACTTACTTTTACCAGGTGACTGCAGTCGACGCCAAAGGCCGCGAGAGCGCGTTCTCGAATCAGGTCCGCGCCATCGTGCCTTCACCATAGGGTCGATCCGATTAAGGGATTATCGCTTGTACTTGGTTCGAAAAACTACTCTGGTTTCCGCTGCTGTCCACTGACGTTGTTACGTAATAATAAGTTTGACCGGTTTGAACCGTAGTGTCTGTGTAGATTAGGCCGGTGACTGGCGAAGAATCAAGCAAGATATAAGGCCCACCGTCCACCGTGCCCCGGTAAACGTAGTAGCCTGTCACTACTGATGTGCTAGCCACCCAACTGAGGGTCGCGGTGTGCGCCTGCTGCGCTGCGCCAGTGAAGTTTACCCCCGTAACATCGGCATTGCTTAGGGTTACGCTCTGGCTGGTCGGGCTGAAGGTGAACCCCGCCTCGCTCGGAGTTATGGCGTAATTTCCTGGCGCCAACCCCGCGAAAGCGTAATTCCCTGAGCTGTCCGCCGTTTGTGTACCAGTCGATGCTCCGCTTAATGTAACAGTCGCTCCGCTTCCGCCTGCCGCGGGAGTGATCGTGCCTGAGATCTTGTATGTCAGTTGTGGCGGATTTGTAGCTTGGGTACTGCCCACGGTACCGCTGCATCCACTGACTAAAACAACGGCCAGAAGCATCCCGAACAACACGAGCGCAAGCGTCTTGCCGAAGTTGAAAAAATGAGAAATTCTGGCGAGTTTCGAGCGGGTTGTCTTGCGTCTTGAGTTGACATCCATACGTTACTCTACTCCCCTAACCCCAAGACAGTTTACAAGCACCGTGATAGCTCGAAATACTGCTTTGAAGTGCAAATAAAGTACAGGTGGTACCACTGGACTCAAGGACTAAGGGTCAAAACTCCGAATCGGAAATATCGGACGGGGCTCACAAACCATGCTCTTACAGTCACTTGTGAGCAAACTCCGTTTTGACAACCAACTCGCTCACTCTAAGTAGGCCTGCCTTCTTTTTTCAATAGGTCATTTCACGTCCACCGCAACGCGCGTCTCGCGCATACATTGCCGGGTCCGCCCGCGAAACTGAGGCGGCCCCGGTAGTTGTGTCTGCTCTGCTTCTCTCCAACACCTGCCTCAGGTCACGGGATTGCCGCGCTCACCTGATTCGAGTAGGAGCTCTCATTCCCGGCAGCGTCCACAGCAGTTGTCACGTAATAGTAGGTGGTTCCACTTTGCACATTCGCATCATTGTACGTGAGTCCAGTTAGAAGCGATGAATTGATCTTTATATACGAACTCCCGTTCACCGTGCTGCGGTAGAGGTTGTATCCAGAAACCGTGGAGGGACTGGAGCCCCAAGTCAAAGCCACAGAATGCTGCACCGCCGCCACTCCAGTTCCCGATAAAGAAACCGCTGCAGGCGACCCAGTCGCGTTGCTTGCGATCGAAATGGTGCCGTTTGCACTCCCCGCCGCAGTCGGATGGAATTGTGTTGTAAGAGTGAGGGTCTGCGATGGAGAGAGTGTGACCGGAGCGCTTCCGCCCGTGGCTGAGTATCCTGTCCCACTCACTGAGATTTGTGAAATCCCGACTTTGGAATTGCCCGTGTTGGTCACCGCGACGTTCTGCGAAGTGGAAGACGTGCCAGTCGTGACGTTGCCGAAGTTCAGGCTTGTCGGGCTAACGTTCAGCGTGTAAGTGGCGGCGAGCCCCGAGCCGCTGAGAGCTATCGAAGTTGGGGTGGCCGATGCGCTGCTCGCAATAGAAAGGCTGCCAGAAGCGGCCCCAATCGACGCCGGCAGAAAATTCGCCGTGATTGTGGCCTTCTGGCCTGGGCTCACGCTCATGGGCAGTGATAGCCCACCGACCGTGAATGCCGTGGAGCCTGACGCTGTCACTTGAGTGACGCTCAAAGCGGCCGTCCCCGTATTTGTAACGACCAGGGTCTGGGACGTATTGGTGCCGACCGGGTCATTTCCAAAGTTGATCGAGTTGGAACTAACCTGAATGCCGGGCCCGGCAAGCGCGGCAACCGTCAATGTAGCCGTCGTGCTTGTGATCGTCCCCGCCGCGTTGCTTACCACCACTCGGAACGTCGATCCGTTATCTGTGGTCGTCGTCGCCGGAGTTGTGTAGCTGGCCGAAGTGGCGCCTGCAATACTGGCCCCGTTCTTCTGCCACTGATAGCTCATGGGCGCGGTACCACCTGCGGTTACCGCGAACGTCGACGACTGCCCTGCCACCACCGTCTGGTTCCCCGGCTGGATCGTGATCATTGGCGGCGAGAGGGCACTGGCTGGCAATACTTCGATGCCGTTCACCTTGGGACTCTGTGTCGAGCCGGGAAGGAAGTTGACACTCAGGGTTCCATTCGTCACCGTGACATTGAACGTTTTCACCACCGGGATGTTCATCCCGCCCGCTGCTGCGTAGATATCGAAGTTGGTGAGTACCTGCGTGCGGTTAATGGACACATTGAAGATGCGTTGTCCGGGACCAGTCACATAAGCCTCGGCAAAGTCCAGGTTCACGTTGTAGTTGCCGTTCGCAACCGGAATGTTGTATGCGAACGAACCCCAGCGCTCAGTTTGAAACACCTGCGGTGCGGGAGTGCCCGTGATCGGGCTCGTGGTGTAGTAGGTCGACCCCCCGGTGTAGAACTGGTCCGCAAGCCAAGTGTTCCCATTGGCATCGGTGTAAGGCGTCGTCGTACCGGCGTTGATCCGAACCGACGTGGGAGCTGCCTGTGCGCCCCCGGTCCCTACGGAAGTCAGGAACAGTAAGAGAAGAAGGGCAGGCGAAAAAAGACGAATGAACCTTTTGGTGTTCAAAGATAGATCTCCAAACCTTTTTTCTTGGTGCTATCGGGACGCAAGATCGCTTTGGCTGGGGTTGGGCGATTGGCGAAGAGAACGAAAACCGCTGGGTCCTGAAGTCTGGGCTGAAGAGGGCCGACCTGGTTTGTGTATGTCCCTAAATCTGTTCTCTGGGTCCCACTTGCAGGCGGAAGGTTAGGTGATAGCAAAATTCAAAGCTGTCGGCAGGAAAACGATTTTCCCGTCAGACCATTTACAACGTGGGCTTCCGAGAGTGTCCTACATCGGTACCAGAACTCTCCGTGCATGTTTCTTTCTCTCTGGTGACTGCCATCGCTCCAGGCCGTTTCCTGTTCTGTGCGGATACGTGGGGACCAATCAAACGCGATAAACGGTTTCTTTGGCAATACTCAATGCCATAAACGCGCGTCTCGCATTACAATCGAAACCATTCTTCCGCGGCGCGCTTCCTAAATCGGAGCAGAATTGAATATAGAAATGTAGACGTGGGATGATTCCATACTGAAATTACGGCGCTTCGTCTCGGTACTTGCAATTCTGGCCGGTGGAATTTGCCTTGGCGCCCTTGTTCAAAATCTCAGGAGCTTAGAAAACTGAGGGGCACTTCATGGGTCATCCTCTTCTCGATCTCACAAACAAGACCGCCGTGGTCATCGGCGGAACCAGCGGCATCGGACTGGCGCTCACCCGCGGTCTGGCCCAAGCCGGAGCGAACGTTGTGCCCACGGGCCGTCGGGCGGAGCAGGTTCGAAACGCTGCCGCGCAAGTAGTGGCGCTCGGCAAACGATCTCTCGCGCAAACCTGCGATGTCACTGAAAACGCCAGCATCGAGCGGCTCTTGCAAGCCGTGTGCGCTGAATTCGGGAGCGTGCAGATCCTCGTAAATTGCGCCGGTCGTACGAAGAAAATGCCCACTCTGGACTTTCCGGAAACGGAATGGGATGCCATCCTGGAAACAAATTTGAAGGGGACTCTGCGCGCTTGCCGAGTGTTTGGCCGCCATATGATCGAGAAACGTTATGGCCGCATCATCAATGTCGGTTCAATCTCCTCACTTGTCGGGCTGTATCAAGTTGCTGCGTATGGTGCCAGCAAAGCGGGCGTCGCTTCCCTGACGAAATCGCTGGCCATCGAGTGGGCCAGTTCGGGCATTTGTGTTAACGCACTGGCTCCGGGCGTATTTCGCACGGACTTGAACGCCGCTCTGCTCGATGGAACGGAACGTGGGAAAGAGTTTTTGCTTCGCACACCCATGAGGCGCTTCGGCCAGCTCGACGAATTAGCCGGCGCCACGGTGTTTCTCGCCTCCGATGCCGCCAGCTTTGTCACCGGTCATCTTCTCGTGGTTGACGGCGGCATGCTCGCCAGTGGCGTCAATCAATAAGCCTGCCTGGAGCCCGTCTGCTCGCAATTAGATTTCTCAAGCAATTCTGGCTGGCTCCAGCTTTGGAGCCAGAGCGTGGATCACGCCAAGCGCCACTAAATATGTGGCGGCAGCGATAAAAAACGGAATCATGTAGCTGCCGGTCCATTGAAGCACGTGGCCGACTACCCACGCGATAAGCAATCCCCCGACGGCTCCGGCCATTCCGCCAATTCCCGTCACGGAGCCGACAGCCTGAGCCGGAAACATGTCGGATGTTACCGTGTAAAGATTCGCGGAGAATCCCTGATGGCATGCGGCCGCAAGTCCGATCAGCAACACAGCTGACCAAGTGCTTTCCACTCGATAGGCATATATCACGGGCGTGACGCCGATGGCGCAAATGAGCATGGCAATCTTGCGAGCCGCGTTGATGCTTCGCCCTCGTTTAATTAGAAATGAAGATATCCACCCTCCGGCAACGCTGCCAATGTCCGCGATGACATAGATCGCGATGAGCGGAGGACCTACTCGCGTAAGGGAAAGACCATGTTTAGTCTGGAAGAAACCGGGCATCCAGAAAAGATAAAACCACCAGATCGGGTCGATAAGAAATTTTCCAAAGGCGAATGCCCATGTCTGACGAAGTGGAACCAATCGGACCCACTCGATTTTAACAAGCTTATCTTGTGGGTCGCTGCGGATGTAATCCAATTCCGCCTTCGAAACTCTTGGATGCTCTCCCGGTTTGCGATAAATCATCAGCCAAAACGCTAGCCAGACAAAACCCAGAGCGCCGATCCCGATGAACGCACCGCGCCAGCCCCACCGTAAACTAATCCACGCCACCACAACCGGCGCAAGCATGGCCCCAACATTGGTCCCGGAGTTAAAAATCCCGGTCGCCAGCGCGCGTTCTTTCTTTGGGAACCATTCGGCCACCGCCTTGATGCTGGCGGGAAAGACGGCCGCCTCGCCAAAGCCGAGAGCGAATCGGGAGACCGCAAAACCTGTAAGGGAGCTCGCCAAGGCCGTCCCCATGGAAGCCAGGCTCCAGAAAATCATTGCCAGAGCGTAACCGAGCCGAGTGCCCAGGCGATCGACCACCCAGCCAACGACCAGCATGCCGAGGGCATAAGCAGCCTGGAAAACAATCACCAGGTTGCCGTAGTCGATTTCATTCCAACCCAAATCGTGTTGAAGCGTTACTCGAAGTACTCCCAGGACGTTGCGATCCATGTAGTTCTTGGTCGTGCCGAGGAGTAACAACGTGCAGATTACCCAGCGAAAATACCCATGACGAAAAGGCATCTTTGATGATACTGATTCACCAACCGCCGCTGCCGCGGCCGCAGCCGCGGCTTGGCTCTGCGATACGGCAATGCTGGATTCGGAAGTGGGGCGCGCTGGGTCCATTGAGCAATCCTACCAACTGTGCATCGTCCCATCGAGTTTGCGGTTGATCGGCAAGTATGCTCGCCGGTAGGGATACTTGGACGCCAAAGTTTCATCAAGATCGACGCCCAGGCCTGGCGCATCGCCCGGATGCATCATACCGTCGGAAAAACTGTAGGAATGCGAAAAGACCCGGTTCGTCTCTTCCGCGTGGTGCATATACTCCTGAATCCCAAAATT
>QHPX01000116.1 GCA_003219195.1 Verrucomicrobiota bacterium | reverse complement strand
CCGGATTGCGCTGTGGCTACTGCGTCGCGCAAAAGGAAACAATCGAGCGAATGCGTCCGCATCAAATGTGGGACAGCGTCAACATCATGGCCCTGGCGGCGGCGATCGCGAACCTGAACGACCCGGATCAAGTCACAAACGGCCAGCGTCTGAATAGCGAAGCGAAAGCATTCGTGACCGGCGAGCTCGACAAGATGGGTTACAAACAAATTCCCTCGCAAGCCAACTTCATTATGATCGACATGAAACGACCGGTCGTGCCGCTCATCCAGGCGTTGAAGCAACGTAACGTCCAAGTTGGCCGATTATTCCCGGCACTGCCAAACCACATGCGTGTCACGATCGGCAAGAAAAACGAGATGGAATCTTTCCTGTCAGCGTTTCGCCAAGTTGCAGCCTGATTCTCGGCCGGCTCAGACTCCTGGCCGACGTGGAGTGCGCCGTGGTGGATGTTTTCCGCATCTATCCGCCCTAACTCTGGCCGCGTGCTACGTACTCTTTGGTCTTATCTTGCCGGCCAAGAGTCTATTTAGGTTTCCGCCTACACCAAGTTCGCCGCCCCACTTTTGCAAGTAGTTCCGATCGAGCAAGCCCGACTGAACCGCAACCACACCAGCGGCATCGCCAATTTGCCGCTCGGAGGGCGTGAGTAAATCCCAATGAAGTTTGTGCAAGATGACGTCCTCGGCAGTGGCGATCCAGGCGCGTTCGCCTAAAAAGTTCACGCTGAGACGGCGTTGAAACATCGACATCTCAAACGGGTTGGGGCGCAACATCCAGAAATCAATTTTCAAAGCTGACCGCTTATCGATCGCATTGAATTGATACGGTGGCGCCAGCGCCGCTCGCACTGCCGGCTCATCGAGATAAAAGTCGTCGCGAAACTCATGAAGCAAACTCGGAATTGACTGGACAGGAAGCTGCACCACGAAATCGAGATCGTGCGTCGTACGGGGGATGCCCCAATAGGTGCTCGCCATCGAACCGGTGAGCAGATATGCAATTCTAGCGCGATTGAGCCGCCGCACGACATCAATGGTAAGCTCCTGTTCCGTCACAAGCGTTGAGCCAGAGCGATCCGTTCCCGCAAGAGCCGCTCCACATCGTCAGCGCTCGCATTGGGATGTTGATGGCGGATGCCGGCGCGCGCGATATCGCACGAAAGCTCGTGCAGATCGAGCGCCAGCTTCAATCGCTCTTCGCCAGTCATGGCACGATATTTTTCAATCTGCGCATCAAGCGCCGCTTGCGGCGTCATGAAAAGATTTTAACGGTGTTATACTCGAGCGCATCATTTTTTGCATCGACATGATGATTTTTCGTCGAATGCGCTTGTCGTTCGGCCGTCGAGACCGCGCTGCAATTTACTCTTTCACGATCACCGGCGTGCCTTCTTCGGCGTTTTCGAAAAATGGTCTGGCCCATGGTTCGGGCAAACGGATGCAGCCGTGTGACGCGCGAAACGGCGGCACGTAACCGGCGTGCATTCCGTAACCGCCGCGGAAGCGCATGAAGTACGGCATCCGGGCGCCGTCGAAGTGCGATCCACGCGGCTGCGTGTCTTTACGCACGTCGATATTTGATCTCACCACGTTACCATAGTCATCAACGTAATCGCCGAACTCACTCGAGACATGATTTCTGTCCTTCTGCAGAACGCTGTAGCTACCCGGTGGCGTGGAAAATCCTGGTTTGCCTGTGGATATGGTTGATTCACCGACCAGATGTTTGCCTTTGTAGAAATAGGCACGTTGCTCACCGAGGTGAACGACAATTTTTGGTGTACCCGAAAGGCCGTCGCCGTTCCAATAACCACTCGGGATATTCGACGGGTAACCCGCCGCGAGCGGCTGTTGTGCATAGGGTGGAACTTCTTCACAGCTGGACCACAAAATAATAATTGCCGCGCCATTTAAGAGCTGGACGAAGCGTCGCACATTCACAGAGCGGCGGATCGTATTATGGCTTGATGGAAGCATCAACTTAAATGTCGATTCCAGGCATCGTGTTGGCCGTTTCCCGTGCGCAAAGCGAACGCGATTGGTTTGACGCTACGCATGGAAGGAAATAGGCTCGCTTCGCCGTGAATGTTGCTAATGTTCCACCTCCATCGACATCGAGTCGCAGCACGACTGCGGTGCAACCGCCGATTAACCTGAAGAACTGGATCGAAGAGAACCGGGAAAAGTTCAAGCCGCCGGTGAGCAACCGCTATCTTTATGACGGGCGCGACTTTTTCGTTATGGTCATCAAGGGTCCGAACGCGCGGAACGATTTTCATCTCGTCGATTCGGAAGAGTATTTTTATCAGCTCAAGGGCGACATCAAAGTGCGCATCCGCGAGGGGGATCGGATCGTCGATCACCTCGTGCGCGAAGGCGAGACGTTTTTCATCCCGCCGAATGTCCCGCATGCTCCAGTGCGCCCGCCGGACACGCTTGGCGTGGTAGTCGAGCGTCGCCGCCCGCCTGGCGAAAGAGAACACGTCATTTTTTACTGCGACAATTGCGGGGCGCCGGTGGAAGACATTGATTTCGACTGCGGCGACATCGTCCAGCACTTCAGCCAGGCAATGCTCGACTTCTGGAACGACGACGCGCGGCGGACATGCAAGAAGTGCGGCGCGAAGGTTCCGAAGCCGGAACCGGTGAAGCCGTTCTGAGGTGGATCGGCCGCTCCGTCGGGCGATGTTAAATCTACTCGGCTTACGCCGACATTATTAACATCGAGCAAGGGACTGCTCGATTCACCTCATGAATACTTGCCATTTAAATACTGCCAGACCGGCTCGGTCATGAAGATCGACCTGCATACACACATTCTGCCGCGCGATTGGCCCGACCTCGACAAAAGATACGGTTACGACGGCTTCGTCAGGCTCGAGCACTACAAACCTTGCTGCGCGCGGATGATGATCGGTGACGGCGTTTTTCGCGAAATCACCGACAATGTTTGGGATCCGAAGCGGCGCATCGAGGAATGCGACCGCGACAAAATTTCGATGCAGGTACTTTCGACCGTGCCGGTGATGTTCAGCTACTGGGCGAAACCGGCCGACGCGCTCGATCTTTCACGGCGGTTGAACGATCACATCGGCGAGGTCGTGCGCGAACATCCGAAGCGATTCGCGGGTCTTGCCACGATTCCGATGCAAGATCCGGATCTTGCGGCGCGCGAATTGGAGCGTTGCGTTCGCGAGTTGGGCTTGCGCGGCGCGCAGATCGGCACGCATGTCGACGCGAACCCGCACTCCGGACGTATCGACCCCTTAAATTTGGACAATGCGTCGCTCCAACCGGTCTGGAGCGTGGCGGAGGAATTGAGTGCAGCGATCTTCGTCCATCCGTGGGACATGATGGGCAAAGAGCGCATGCCAGAGTACTGGCTGCCGTGGCTCGTCGGCATGCCGGCGGAGACGTCGCTCGCGATCTGCTCGATGATGTTCGGCGGCGTGTTCGAGCGCTTCCCGAAACTCCGCGTCGCATTCGCGCACGGCGGCGGCGCGTTCCCGTTCACCATCGGCCGCATCGAGCACGCGTTCCACGTGCGACCGGATCTGGTCGCGCTGGAAAACAAAACGAACCCCAGAAAATATCTCGCGCACGGCAATACGCCTGCGCGGTTCTACGTCGATTCACTCGTCCACGATCCCGATGCGTTGCGGATGCTGCTCAAGCTCTTCGGCGCGCAACGCGTCGCATTCGGATCGGATTATCCGTTTCCGCTAGGCGAAACGCGCCCAGGCGAGCTCATCGATTCGATGAAGGAACTTTCATTGAAAGAGAAGGCGCAACTGCTCTCCGGAACTGCACGCGAATTCCTCGGACTCAGTTCTTAACCGCGGATAACGCGGATAACGCGAATGTGCGGATGTGCGCTGCGCACGATATCAGTCTGGGGAGCGCAGGCTGCCAGCCTGCTGGTCTCGGCGGCTCGCCGAGACGAACTTCTGTCTCGGCAAGTGTATGCAAGTTCGCGAGCGCGAGGACACGCTCGCTAGCACGCGAGACGCCGTGCGCTACCCCTACATTTCGTGCCGTACCGCCCACAGATCGTGGAAGATCGGCTTGAACAATGACTCCTTCAGAAACGGCACACCGGGCGAACCGCCGGTGCCATGCTTCGCGCCGATCGTTCGCTCGACGAGCTTGATGTGTCGGTAGCGCCACTCTTGCAGTCCCTCGTCGAAATCGGTCATCAACTCGAAAAGGATCGAGCATTCGGGTGCGCTCTTGTAGAGCCGCAGGATTTCGGCCTGCACGTGCTCGTTGGGCTCGTTCGGCTGGGTGAGGTCGCGATTCTTCAGATCTTCGGGAATCTGTGCGCCGCGCTTGATGAGGAAATCGTAGAAATGATCGATCATCGTCCGCTCGCCGAGTCGCTGCTGAAGCCGATCAGCGCCTGGGAAATCCGGCTTCACGTAGGCGAGCGTCGATTGTCTTTTGTATCCGAGCACGAACTCAATTTCGCGGAACTGCACCGACTGAAATCCTGATGCGGTCTCAAGCCGGTCGCGAAAACTCGAGAACGACGACGGCGTCATTGTCTCGAGGATGTCCACTTGCGCCACAAGCGTCTTCATAATCGTCCGGACGCGCTTGAACGAATGGATCGCGCCGAACAAATCGCCCGCGGCAAAATCCTTTTTTATTTTTTCGAACTCATGTAGCAGTTGCTTGAACCAAAGCTCGTAGGTCTGATGAATGATGATGAACAACATCTCGTCGTGCTCGGCCGGAGTTGATCGCGGCTTCTGCATCGTGAGCAGGTTCTCCAGATCGAGATAGTTCGCGTAGGTCAACGGCGGCGGCATGACGCAATGCTCCACGCCATGCGCGTCCACGTCAATCTGTGGAGCGCACGCGACTCGCATGCTGGTCTCGGTGTCTTCGCCGAGACGAACTTCTGTTCCGATTTAGCGATCTAAAATCCCCGATTATTGAATCCATTCGTGATCGCCTC
Source organism: Verrucomicrobiota bacterium (assembly GCA_003219195.1). Classification (GTDB taxonomy): domain Bacteria; phylum Verrucomicrobiota; class Verrucomicrobiia; order Chthoniobacterales; family UBA10450; genus UBA10450. The sequence goes on along the minus strand of QHPX01000116.1, from coordinate 4,402 downwards.
TATCTCTCAGCAATCAACTCTCAACTATCAGCGAATCCCTCACCCAGAGTCGCGGGAGATGTACGTAGTTACCACATTCGGCGGCGCGCAATAACTCTGTGCCGCCGGCAGACTGTTATTGCTTATCGTCTGGCTTTGGCTCTTTCGGCCCGGCCATCTTTTGCGCGAGACCGGCAGCGTATTTTTTATACTGGGCGCTGTCGATCGTGAACTGTCCCAGCATGTAGTTCGAATTTTCCCACGACCAGTTTTGGTCCGCATCGTTGTAGGTCATCTTCGCGGTGCGACCTTGCTGATATTCATGATGGATCGGATCTGCGCCTGGCGGATTCACCACCTTGGGCGCGCCGCCAAGACCGCCCTCCAGCAGGTGACCGCGAAAAGTCCCGTACTGACCGAGACTGATCTCGTGATCTTTGCCTTCCGTCTTGCGCGTGATCGCCACATAGCGCGTCTCCGTTTTCTTCGAAGCGCCGGGTACCATCACCACGTTGGCGATCGCTTCGAGCGCTTTGCGCTGCTCGGGATTGGCTTTCTCGTCGATGTAATTGTACGAGAAATTCCAATCTCCGAACGAGCCCATCATCGTTTTGCCCGCCGGACTCTGCGACATGTTGGCAATCGCGAGGCCGTCCAGCTTTATTTTGCCGTAAGTTCCTTTTTCGATAAAGAGCACCTGCCCACCGCTGCACGTCATCCTGGTCGGTTTGGAATCAAACCAGCATGGACATGCCGCGTCACACGAACAAGCCTCCTCCAGTTGCCCGGTGATTTTCCACGGCGTTTTACCTTCCGTTTTTTCCGACGCGCGACCGATGGAAACGGTCAAGAAAAGGCCTGCTGCCAGCATCGGAACCAGCGCGATGAATAACCGCGTAGTTCTCATAGGTTGAGAAGATTACGCCCGCGGTTCATTGAGACAAGCCAATTCGACCGCTCCGACGGTACGCCTATCGAGCAAGGGACTGCTCGATCCACCTCCAGACTTTAGTCGGCGATAAGCCGGAACAGTCCGATCAACAGGAGGAAAACCAGGACGCCAACGCCAAAGAGACTGCCGTAGACGATGCGATCCTGGAAGCGAGCACGTTTGGCTGCCGTGGCATACGGCATCCGGGTGAATGTAACCATTGCATAAAGAGGCAAATACACGCCCGGCAGCAGAGCTTCGAGGAAGTGATCGAGCTTCTTCTTCGCCCGAAATGTTCGCGACGCCGTTTTGTCGCGCATCTCGATAAAATTGTCGACGGCGAGGTCGGCGAGCGCGTCGGCGTTCTCTTTTCGCCTAACGAAATATTCGGCGAACGCGCGCTCGCGATTATCCGCGAATTCGGCCAGGCATTCATCGAGCACGACGCAATCTTCGAACGCCGCGTTCATTCCCTGGCCGTAGAACGGCACGACCGCATGGGCGGCGTCACCGACGAGCGCGACCTTATCTTTGTAGGACCAAGGAGCACAACGGATGGTGACAAGTGAGCCGGTCGGATTTTCCCGGAAGTCCGTAAGCAGCGTTGGCATAAGCGGCACGGCGTCGGGGAATTCTTCCCGGAAAAAGTCGCAGACTTCCTCGTCGGTTTTGGTGGTGGCGAAGCTGCGCGGCCCTTCGAATTCCCAAAAGAGCGTGCACGTGAACGAGCCGTCAGGGTTCGGCAGGGCGATCATCATGAAACTTTTGCGCGGCCAAATATGGAGCGCTTCCTTTTCCATTCGCCACCCGCCATTTGGTCCGGGCGGAATGATGAGCTCCTTGTAGCCGTGGGGGAGATAACTCTCGTCGTACTCGAACTCTGCGAGTTTTTTTTGCATCGAGTGGCGCACCGCGGAGAACGCCCCATCGACGCCGATGACCGCATCCCCTTTCGCAGTCAACTGACCCGTTTCTGTTTCCAAATAGGCGATCGCTTCGGTCAGATCGACATCGGTGCAACGACGATTGAAATGGACTCGCACGTTCGGATAACGCTGCGCCGCTTCGATCACAGTCGTGTTGAGCGCCGCGCGCCCGATCGAGTTGATGTGCTTGTTTGGATCGACATCGTACGGCGCGAAGATGGTGCTCGCTCCCGCGCCTGCGGGATGAATCATCCGGCCGCGCATCGGGATGGCGTGCTGCAGTACTTCATCGGCGATGCCGATCTGCTCGAGCGCGTGAATCCCGCGCGTCGAGACTGCAAGATTGATCGACCGCCCACCGACGATATTGCCCTCGCGCGGGTCAGCTCGTCTCTCGTAAAGATCGACATCGTGTCCACGCCGCCCCAGGTACGCGGCGAGCAAGCCCCCGGCGAGGCCGCTACCGACCAAGATGAATTTCTGTGGCATTGGATTGCATTTATCAGGAATCCAGGAACACGGCGAGCGGGGAGGCCGCTCCCGATAGTTGACTTTGCTGCGCTCGTTACCAGCTTAGCTTGTTCGTGGTTACCATGCGGTCTTGCGCGAAAAACAGACGCAGCTGACCGAGATCCAGAGTTTGATTTTAGTTTTTATGAAAGCTCTTTCACTGCTCATCGTGCCACTGTCGATCTTTGCCCTGCTTCTGTCAGGATGTAAAAGTCCAGAACCAAGTCCCGAGGAACAAACGCGCGAGCAACAGCGACAGAGGGAAGCGGCGCGAGCACGGGCCAATTTTTTTAAGGAGAGTCCGCCACCCGCCAGTAATCCTGACGGCCAGGATCAATAACGTATACAACTTCGATTGCTTCTCACCGGCTTGCCCTCAGGCCGCATGTCATCCGCAGACGCCGCCTGGTACTTGAGTGCCTGGTTTTAAAACAAAAACTCGGGCGCCTTACGGTTGAAAGATGGCTGGGAAGCGATCGCGATACACCCAAAGTAGGAAGAGCGCGAGGACGGAGATAACACACGCCATCGGCAGACCGCTCGGATCAAGAAAGATGTGATAGAGCATGATGTTCACGATCACGGGGCCGAGCAGCGTGAGCCCGAGCGGGATGAAGCGCCCGAGGAGCAGGAGCAGACCGCCGACGATTTGGAGCGCGGCGACGACATAAATGTAGCCGCTATTGATAAGCGCTCCAATGAACGCGCCGGCCTGGCCTTGCATTGGCGGCATCGGGATGAAGTGCAGGAAGGCGTTTGAGCCGAAGACGGCGAAGACGAGCCCGAGCAGCAGTCGGGCGATGATGATGGCGTATTTCATAGATGGTTATTAGTGATTAGTTCATTTGAGGCCGAAGAGGAACTCTGATCTCTGACATGTGATCAGCCGAAGGACGGATTCGCCGGGGCGAACTTCTGACGGGACTGGCATCGCGACTGCTTAACCAAAGCAGCGTGACAAAGAAATTTAAGCCCCAACCAGACGAGATTCAGCCCCACGTCCACACTCTCGAGCTGAAAGCCATTTTAGTGGTGGATGACGACCAGCAACTCGCCTCGGCTTTGCAGTGGATTCTGGCGGACGAGAATTTTTTCGTCGACGTCGCCTTCGACGGCGAGGAAGCCCTCCTCAAGCTGAAAACGCACGAGTACGACGCCGTGGTCTGCGACCTAAAGATGCCGCGTCTGCGCGGTGATGAGTTTTATCTCAAGGCGAAGCAAATGAGGCCGACCCTCGCAGACCGGTTCATCTTTATCACCGGCTTCGCGACCGATCCTAATATCGCTCTCTTTCTCAACAAACATGGCGTGAAGTACCTGGTGAAACCTTTTCCGGTTCAGGGCCTGATCAACTGCGTCAAACAATTGCTCTGCTAGTCCGAGCCGGACTGGCAGCAAAACTTAATTGTGGAAATTCAACGCCGACGACTATCGCTGCGACGACTGGTCTCATCAGTATCGGTATTGGAAGTTTGAGTCTTGACTCGGGCAGGCGACGCGAGTGCCGGAACGTAAATGCCTGCGGTCTGTTTTGTGATCTCTTCGGTAATGTCTTCGTTGTCGGCGCTGCGGCGGTTGCACAACGTCGCTACGGTTAGACGGTCGCCGGGATAGCGTGCGATATAGGCTGAGAAACCCTGCCATTTCCCGTCGTGCCACAGCATGCGGTGGCCGGACTTGGTGTGATCAATGAACCAGCCGAAACCATACGGGCCGGTGCTCCCATCGTTCAGTTTAAACGGTGTCCAGATCTGTTTGAAACTGTCGTGGCTTAGAAGCTTCTCGGCCTCCAAGGCCTCATCCCATTTGGCAAGGTCTTCGACGGTAAAATAAAGCGTGCCGTCGGCCGTGCTATTAAAAGTCGGCGAGACCCATACCTGATTTTTCAAATTGTTATTGTCGTCGAGAAAATAGCCGGAGGCACGGTTCGGAATGATATCCTGGTCGCTGATAACACGAGTGTCCTTCATGCTCAGCGGACCGAACACGCGTTTTTGTAGAAAATCGCCGTAGAATTCGCCGCTTCTGTTGCGGATCAGTAGGCCGAGGGTTACAT
>QHPX01000115.1 GCA_003219195.1 Verrucomicrobiota bacterium | reverse complement strand
GATAACGCAGCTTCTGTTTCTCACCCAGCGCGATTGCGTAATCGGATTGCTTGCGCCGCGAACCTTTCGGGCCATGCATGCCCGGTGGATAATTTTTTCGCTCGAGCGATTTCGACGGCCCAAAGAGTGGCACGCCGTAACGTCGGCTGACTTTCGTTTTCGGTCCGGTGTATCTGCCCATAAAAGTAGATGTTGATCTAAACGCGGCGCTGTTTCGGTGGACGGCAACCATTGTGCGGCACCGGCGTAACGTCGCGAATCACGGTGAGATCGAGACCGATCGCCTGCAAGGCGCGCACGGCCGATTCGCGCCCCGCGCCCGGGCCTTTGACTCGCACTTCTACTTCTTTCAATCCATGTCCCATCGCCTGGCGCGACGCATCCTGGGCGACCATCTGAGCGGCATATGCAGTACTCTTCCGCGAGCCTTTGAACCCAACCTTCCCCGCGCTCGACCAGCCGATCACTTTCCCGGTTAAGTCAGTGATCGTGACAATCGTGTTATTGAAAGTGGAAAGAACGTGTGCGATGCCGGAATGAACGTTCTTGCTCCCTTTTGCCTTGACGATTTTTACCGGTTCGATGTCCCCGCCGGACAATGAAAGATTCTCTGCCGGTTGTGCAGCGGGTGCGCCTTCGCGCTTGCCAACTTTGGCCACTTCCTTGGGAGCGACGGGCGATGCCGGCTCGGCCGCGGCTGCTTGAGACGGCTCTGGTTTTGCCGCTTCATGCGCCGCAACCGCCTTTGGCTTTTTCGCCTTGAGCTTCTCAGTCTTTGACTTGGTTGTTTTCTTTGCTTCTGCCATTAGAAATTAACTCGTTAGACCTTGCCCGCTTTCGCCTCCGGATTTCGAATCACACCCACGGTCTTACGCGGGCCCTTGCGCGTCCGTGCATTTGTCGATGTCCTCTGGCCGCGCACGGGCAAGCCGCGACGATGCCGAATTCCGCGGTAAGAATTGATGGCCTGCAACCGCTTCAAGTTGCCCTGCACCTCGCGGCGAAGATCGCCTTCAATCGGGATTTTGTTGTTCGTGATCGCGTGAATGATTTCATTCAATTGTTGCGGCGTCAGATCCTTCGCGCGCAAGTTTGGATCGATATTGGTTTGCTCGAGGATGCGCTTCGCCGTGCTCAAACCGATTCCGTAGATGTAAGTGAGCGACGCTTCGATGCGTTTGTCTGCTGGAATTTCAACTCCGAGTAATCTTGGCATAAAGTTAGATGTCGATCTTGCGCGGCGTGGTCATCCCTGGCGCTGTTTGTGGCGCGGGTTTTTGCAGATCACGCGCACCACGTTTTTGCGCTTCACAATCTTGCAACTGGCACAAAGTCTTTTTACTGATGGTCGTACTTTCATAATCCGCGAAACGGAAAACGCGGAGACAAGTCCGCGCTGTCATTTTTGGCGAAATGTGATTCGCCCTTTCGACAAATCGTAGGGGGAAATCTCTAGCATAACTTTGTCGCCTGGCAAGATGCGAATGAAGTGCAATCGCATTTTCCCCGAGATATGCGCCAGCACGCGATGACTGTTCGCCAGCTCGACTCGAAACATCGTGTTCGGCAGCAGCTCGACAACCGTGCCCTCTACTTCAATTGCGTCTTTGCGCGCCATGTCAGGATTTCAGGCTCATCCTTTCCGATCAAAACCGTGTGTTCGAAGTGCGCAGAGGGCATTCCATCGGCCGTGCGCACGGTCCAGCCGTCTTCGAGCAATCGCACCGCCGCCGTCCCCATGTTAATCATCGGCTCGATTGCCAGCGTCATGCCCGTTTTCAATTTCGGGCCACTGCCGCGTTTGCCATAGTTTGGGATTTGCGGCTCCTCGTGGAGGCTGCGGCCAACGCCGTGCCCGACGAATTCACGCACGACCGAAAAGTGGTTGCGAACAGCTTCATCTTCAATTTCCGCGCAGATATCTCCGAGACGCGTGCCTTCGACTGCGATTTTGATCGCGCGCTCAAGCGCAGTTTCGGTCACACGCAATAGTTGCTCGATCCGCTCGTCCACCATACCGGCGGCCATAGTTGTCGCCGTGTCACCCACCCAACCGTCTTGAATTACTCCGATGTCGAGCTTCACGATGTCGCCGTATTGAATCCGACGCTGACTGGCGATTCCATGGACAACTTCATCGTTAATCGAGATGCAAATGTTGCCCGGGAAAACGCGGTGCCCAAGTCGATAACCCAGGAAAGCGCTCTTCACATTCGCCCCCTGCATGAAGTCAGCCGCCGCTTCGTCCACCTCTTTCGTTGTAATTCCGGGGCGAACTAATTCGCTGACTTTAGCGAGAATCTCGCTCGCCGTGCGGCACGAACGCCGCATTTTGTCCACTTCCTTCGCGCTCTTGATTGGAATCATCAGCTACTTCGCTTCGATTAAACGCGAGATATCTTTGAATACTTCCTCGCGGTCCCGATTCCCATCGATCCGGTGCAAGATCGACGTCTTCCCATAAAACTCCGCGAGCGGCTCGGTCTTGGTGTGGAATTCCTGGAGGCGCGTTCGCAAAACGCTTTCGTCATCGTCATTCCGCCTAACGAGCGGGCCGTCGCAGTATGGGCAGATCGGCCGCTCGGCAAACTTTGCGCTCGTTACACTCGTCGTAAATCCGCAACTGCGGCATTGCAATCGGCCGCCGATGCGCTCGTGCACTGTTTGTTCCGAAACCTCGAGCCAGATTGCGAGGTCGAGAGCCGTCCGCAGTCGGGTCAAGATCGACAACAAACTTTCCGCTTGTGGCAGCGTTCGGGGAAATCCGTCAAAAACAAAGCCGTGGCTTCCATGCAAACGCAACCAATCTTCGATCAACTCAACAATGATTTTGTCCGGCACCAAGTCTCCGCGCTGAGTAATTTCAGCCGTTTCAATCCCCAGCGGCGTGCCAAGATCTTTTTCGCGCCGCAAGATCGTGCCTGGCGACGTGACCGGGATGCCGAATTGGCGCGTAATCATTTCCGCTTGCGTCCCTTTTCCGGAACCGGGCGCGCCCAGAAGAACGAGTCGTCTTTTCACTAGCGACCGTAAAGAAAAATGGCGACCCCGGCGATGACGAGCGATGCGATGCCGACATAGAGCCACATCAGCGTGCCACGCTCCGCCGCTTCACCGCGGCTGTAGGAGGCGCGATCAAATGCTCGCCCGCGAATGCGCCCCTTGCGCAGAAAACCGTCGTAATGACGCTGGATTAAATGTGTTTCCACCTGGCGCATGGTATCGAGCATCACGCCGACGATAATCAACAAGCTCGTGCCGCCGAAAAATTGCGCCGTGATCATCGGAACTTGCAGGCTTTGACTAAGAAGACTTGGTAGAATCGCGATTAGCGTCAGAAAAGCGGCACCAGCGAAAGTCAGCCGCGTCATCGTGAAGTCGAGAAAATCCGCAGTCGGTTTTCCGGGCCGCACGCCGGGGATGTAACCGCCGTACTTCTTTAGGTCGTCCGCGATTTGTGCTGGTTGAAATTGTGTCGCGACCCAAAAATAACTGAAGAAGAAAATCATTGCCGCCATCACAACGTAATGCGGCCAGCCGTTGTTTAGAGCGCTGGCGATGCGCGCCGCCGTTGGACTGTTCTTGAAGGCGAACCCGACAATCGTCGTCGGAAACAAAAGCAGCGCCCACGCGAAAATGATCGGCATCACGCCCGCATAGTTCACTTTCAGCGGCATATACTGCGTCTGACCGCCGTACATTTTTCGGCCGACCACGCGTTTGGCATACTGCACGGTGACCTTGCGCACACCTTGCGTAATCGCAATTACCGCTGCGATGACAACAAACAAAAACGCAACCATGAGCACGAGAATAGCTGGATTAACCTGGCTGGTTCCGGTTTGCGCTGACGGGACAAAGGTCTTCCACGCCTGCGCCAGGGCCGCGGGCAGACGCGCGACAATACCGATGGTGATAATAAGTGAAATACCGTTGCCGACTCCGCGCTCCGTGATCTGATCGCCCAGCCACATCAAAAAAAGTGTGCCGGTTGTAAGAGAAATCACCGTCACGATTCGAAATGTCCAACCCGTGTCGTCGACAAGCGGAACGCCGAGATTTCTGATCGTGTCCGTGATCCCGGGCAACATCGTGTGATACGATTCCGGATGCTGAAATGAAACCGCAAGCAGATAGCCCTGGAAAATACAGAGCCCGAGCGTCGCATAACGGGTCAACTGCATGATTTTTTGCCGGCCGCCATCTTCCCGCGCCAGCCTGCTCAGCTGCGGGATCACGGCGGTCAGCAATTGCATCATGATCGACGCGCTGATGTACGGCATGATGCCGAGGGAAAAAATCGCGCAATTCTCCAGCGCGCCGCCACTGAATAAATTGAAAAGGGCCGCGACACTCCCGCCGGACTTTTCGGTCAGCGCACTGCGAAACCACTCCTGCAGCACCGCCTGATTGACCCCGGGCGTGGTAATCGCCGCACCCAAACGCACGATCACGATTATCGCCAGCGTGAACAAAATGCGCCGGCGCAACTCCGGGATCTTGACCGAATTTAGGAACGCCGAAACCATCCGCTAATTGTGAAGCATCTCGCGCCCAGCGCTAGCTCTTCCGCGACGTTTTCTTTTTCGGTGATTTCGCCTTGGCCAGCTCTTGCGTTGTCGATCTTTTTTTCACGGTTGCCTTCGGCGACGTCTCTGCCAGCGCTTGCTTTGCCGTTAGATTGACATCTTCATGCCGGGCCGTTTCCTTTTTCACCGGCACATCCCGCAGCGTGATAGTCCCGCCAGCCTTCTCGATTTTCTCGCGAGCTGCCGCACTGACCCTATCCGCTTCAACATTCAGCCCGTGCTTCAACTCGCCGTCGCCCAGAATTTTGATTCCCACGAAATGGCCGCGCACCAGTTTCGATTCGCGCAGCAATTGCTCATTTACATTTGTCCCGGCCTTGAAATCATTGAGGTCGCCGAGATTCACGATCGCGTAATGTTTGTGGAAGGCCGCGTTGTTAAATCCACGCTTTGGCAATCGCCGAATGAGCGGCATTTGCCCGCCTTCAAATCCGAGCCGAATGCTGCCGCCAGAGCGGGCTTTTTGTCCTTTATGACCTTTGCCGCTGGTTTTCCCGTGCCCGGAACTTTCCCCACAACCGAGGCGTTTTACGCGATGCCGCGAACCCGGGCGCGGCCGCAAATTATGAAGGCGCATCATGATTGCTCCGTCTTTCCGTCGCCGGGCCGAATACCACGCACTTTGAGAATTTCGTCGCGACGGCGCAGAGCGCGCAGTGCTTCAATCGTGGCCTTCACCACATTAGCATGATTACTCGAGCCAAGCGATTTTGCGAGCACATCGCGGATGCCCGCCGCTTCCACCACCGCGCGCACTCCACCGCCGGCAATCACGCCGGTGCCCGGAGAGGCGGGCCGTAACAAAACGCGCCCGCCGCCGTACTCGCCGATGGTCTCGTGCGGAATCGTGTTTTCGTGCAGCGAAACTTTCTTCATCGACTTGCGCGCTGCCTCGGACGCTTTCCGAATCGCTTCCGAGACTTCGTTCGCCTTGCCAAAGCCGTAGCCGACCATGCCATCGTGATCTCCGGCCACAATCAATGCGCTGAAACTAAAACGCCTTCCGCCCTTCACCACCTTGGCGCAGCGGTTAATGAAAACCACTTTCTCGGTGGTATCGCCTTTGGCCGCGGGAGTTTTGTCCGGATTGCGCCAGTCGGGCCGCCTGCCTGAAGTTGTTTGTGCCATAGATTAAAATTTTAGGCCGGCTTCTCGCGCCGCGTCCGCAAGAACTTTGATTTTTCCGTGATAAAAAAATCCGCCGCGATCGAAAACGACATTGTCGATCTTTTTCGCAAGCGAGCGTTCTGCAATCGCTTTGCCGATCTTTGCCGCTGTCACGCGATTGGCCGCGGCTTTACTTTGGCCGAGCAACGAACGTTCCGTGGTTGATGCGGCGGCCAGCGTCCGCCCGGCGCTATCGTCCACGACCTGCGCGTAAACGTGTTTACCGGAAAAGTAAACGGCTAGCCTGGGACGCTCCGTCGTACCCACAACTTTTTTCCTGATCCGTTTATGAACGCGCTGACGCGCGACCGTACGAGTTGTGGTCGCCATACTTACTGGACGGTCTTGCCTTCCTTGCGGCGAATTTGTTCGCCGGCGTAGCGCACGCCTTTGCCCTTGTACGGCTCCGGCGGATAAAAACGCCGGATGTCCGCGGCCACTTGGCCGACTAATTTTTTGTCAATCCCCTGGATGGTGAGCTTCGTGCCTTCGGCCACCGTGAGTTTGATTTCCTTGGGAATGGGAAACAAAATCGGGTGAGAGAATCCCAAACTTAGATTGAGTGTCGACCCTTGCACGGCCGCCTTAAAGCCAACTCCTTCGATCTCGAGCTGCTTGCTGAAACCTTCGCTGACGCCCTGCACCATGTTGTGAACAAGGCTGCGTGAAAGCCCGTGCAACGCTTTCACGCTACGTGTCTCCGCTTCTCGCATCAGCGAAACGCGATCGTCCTTCACGCTTCCTTTGATGTCGCGCGGCAGCCTCCAACTCAGCTTTCCCTTCGGTCCTTCCACGGAAACGGCGCCCTCATTGTCGATCGTGACTTTCACCTTGTCGGGAATCTCAACTGCCTTGTTTCCGATTCGTGACATAAGAAAATTACCAAACGTAGGCGAGCAGCTCGCCGCCTACTTTTTGTTTCTTGGCTTCGCGTCCCGACAGCACACCGCGTGGCGTGGAAAGAATCGCCACGCCCATTCCGCCGAGCACGCGCGGGATTTCGTCCGCACCGACGTAACGGCGCAAACCCGGACGGCTCACGCGCCGCAAGCCGGTGATCGCGCTCGACCGGTTCACGATTTTGTTTGTCACCTTGATGCGCGGATGCGCCGCGGTCGTGTCGATCGAGTATTCCGAGATGTAACCTTCGTCCTTCAAAATGCGGACAATCTCGGCCTTGATCTTCGAGTACGGAATGAACATGTCGATCTTTTGCGCGTGCGCCGCGTTGCGGATGCGCGCGAGAAGGTCGGCAATGGGATCGGTAACGGTACTCATGAAAATCAAGCGGTTGGTTGCGCGGCGGGTTTCCTGGCCCGGTCGCTGAACGGCATTCCCATTTCGCTCAGGAGCGATTTGGCTTCCTCGTCCGTCCGCGCGGTCGTGACGATAGTAACATCAAATCCGATGTTGCGCTTGATTTTATCGAGCTCGACCTCGGGAAAAATCGACTGATCGGAAACTCCGAGCGTGTAGTTGCCATGTCTGTCAAAACAGCGCGGCGACACTCCGCGAAAATCGCGGATGCGCGGCAGGGCCGCTTTAATAAAGCGCTCGAGAAATTCATACATCCGCTCGCCACGCAGTGTTACCTTCGCGCCGATTGCCTGATCTTTGCGCAATTTAAAATTCGAAATGCTTTTCTTGGCACGCGTTTCGATCGCGCGCTGGCCGGTGATCAAAGCGAGTTCCGCCTTCGCCTCCTCCAGCGCCTGTTTCACGTCCGACTGCGAGCCGACCGACGTATTGATCACCACCTTCTCCACCTTCGGCACCTGGTGAACGTTCTTGTAGCCGTGCTGTTTTTGCAGCGCCGGCATCACGCGGTCTTTGTAATCGCGGTAAAATTCGTTGTCCATTTACGCCGCTTTCTTCTCCGCCTTTTTCGCGGGTTGTTTCTTTTCCTTCTTCTCAGTCTTGGTCTCGCGTTCAACCAGTTTCACATTTGAAATGTGGATCGGCCCTTCCCGTTCCGCGATCTTGCCGCTCGGATTGTCCTGCGATTTGCGCAGGTGCTTCTTAATAATACGCACACCTTCGATCAAGACCCGCTGCTTTTTCGGCAGCACTTCCAGCACCTTGCCGGACGAACCGCGAAAGTTCCCCGAAATGACTTCTACCTGGTCGCCTTTTTTAACGTGAAACTTGATCCGGTTCATAAAACTTCCGGGGCGAGTGAGACAATTTTCATAAAATTTCTCTCGCGCAACTCGCGCGCGACCGGTCCGAAAATGCGCGTGCCGCGCGGGTTCAAATCTTTGTCGATAATTACGATCGCGTTATTGTCGAAGCGCAGGAGCGAACCGTCGTCACGCTTAATTGGTTGTCTCGTGCGAACCAAAACCGCGCGCACGACTTCGCCTTTCTTCACCGTGCCGGTCGCACTCGCCTCTTTCACGTTGGCCGTGATCACGTCGCCGATCCCGGCGTAAAGGGTCGACTTTCCGATCACGCCGATCATCGTCGCCATGCGCGCGCCTGTGTTGTCGGCCACATCCAATCTGGAACGAAGTTGCACCATAAGATCGACAATTTACTCCCGAATCGTTTCGGAGTTACTTCTGGAGGACCTCCATCAAACGCCAGCGCTTCAGTTTGCTCAGCGGCCGCGTTTCCATGATGCGCACCGTGTCGCCGGTCTTGGCCTTGTTCTCCTCATCGTGCGCGTAAAACTTTTTCATCTGCTTGACGATTTTCCCGAACCGCGGATGCGGCACGCGCGTGACGGTACGCACCACAATCGTCTTGTTCATGCTGCTCGAAATGACCTGGCCGGTGCGCGTCTTGCGGGGAGCGCGCGTAAATCGCGCCGGAAGCGGCGGCGGCTGTGCCGTCGATTGTCGATCTTGTGATTGTCGATCTTGCCCGGCCATAAATTATTTTTTGTTCGCCCCTTTGGCGCGCTGCGA
>QHPX01000177.1 GCA_003219195.1 Verrucomicrobiota bacterium | reverse complement strand
ATCACCTCCACCCTCGTTTATTTCCAACAAGCCGATATCACCGCCCATCAATTTCACGATCGCGCCGCGCGCACCGCCTTTTTCGCGTGGGTCGATCTGTCCGTGAACGCGCTTACGATCGGCATTCAAATCTTCCTGACCGGGCGTTTGCTGAAATGGCTCGGCGTCGGCATGACGCTCGCACTCTTGCCGGTCATCAGCTTGATCGGCTTTCTCTGGATGGGAATCACTCCCGTCCTTTCGCTGCTCGTCGTGTTCCAAACGTTGCGACGCGCCGGAAACTACGCTGTCTCGCGTCCGGCCCGCGAAGTTTTGTTCACAGTTTTGCGACGTGAGGACAAATACAAAGCGAAGAGTTTCATGGACACGTTCGTTTATCGCGCGGGCGATCAGATCGGCGCGTGGTCGTATCCCGTCCTGAAATGGTTCGGCCTTGGCCTGACCGGAATTTCATTTGTCGCCGCGCCGCTGGCGGCGATTTGGTGCGTGCTGAGTTTATGGCTGGGTCGCAAACAACGAGCGTTCGCGCATGCGAAGGAGCGTGCAGACGCAGCTCCACTCGGCGACATCGCTGCGCCGGAACCGGCATAGTTATAGCGCCAGTGTCTCTTGTTTCGTTGAAGTCTCTTTCAGATTCGCAAACTTTTTCACCAGCTCGTCGAGCTTGGCGATATAGTAGTCGATGTTTTCGTCGCGATTTTGCGGATCGAAATTTGAGGCGAGCTTGGCGTTTTCGTAGGCGGCGAGTTTCTTGATCGTGCCGGTAATATAGTAACTGATTTGCTCGCCAGGACGATAATTACGGCCGCTGGCCAGGGCGAGCTCGTAAGCGGCGGCACGGTTGCGCGCCGATCCGGCGATTTTTGCGCGATATTTTTCGAGCGAATCCTGGAGCGTGTCGGTCTTCATCAACATGTCGATCTTCCATTTACGGTCTCGGATTTTCTTCTCAAACTCGTTGCGAAGATCGACAATCGCTTCCGGTTTGCCCTGCATCAGGAGCTTGATCATTTCTTCAAGAAAAACGCGCTGGAATTTTTCCAGCCCGCGCGATTTGAGCGCGCCGCCTTTAATAATGACGTCGCCGTTACGCGTGAGCAGCGCGTAATTTTTTGCCTTATAACTGAACATGGCGTCGAATTGCTCGTCGAACTCGACTTCGATGCCGGGCGGCAATTCTTTGCCCAAACGTTTGCGCAACTCATCGATGTCGATCTTGTCCGGCGGCACGAAATAAATTCCGTCGGTATCGACCTCGATCACTTGCGCGTCCTGCCCGTTCAACCAATCGATCATTTTCTTCAGCAGATCGCGCCCGATCTGCGTGACGCGCGCGGCTGCGTCGAAATCGGCAAAGTGTCCCTGGGCAAATCCGAGATAGCCGTAGAAGCTATTGATCAAAATCTTGAATGTGTTTTGCAGCGCGTGAAAATGCCGCTGCTTCACCGGATTTTTTTCGGCACGCATTTTCGCTTTGGCTTCGAGGCGAAACGTGCGTAGATCGGTAAGGAGATGGCGGAAGATTTGGAGTTGGTCCGTCTGCGGAAAACAATCGAACTGCAACATGATCGACGGATAAAGCGACGCGACGTCGCAGTGCCAGACGTTGCGCGCGACACCGGTGAAAAAGATGTCGGTGTAGCCGCCTTCGAAACCGCGCACCATCGGCATTTCCGGAATGGAATGGCGTTGACGAAAATATTCGCGCAGGAAAAGCGCGTTGATCCGCGTGGCGTTGCCGCGCACGATCGCGTCCTGGTAATTGTAGGGAAAAATCTGCGCCTGGATGAAATAACTTGGGCTTAAAAGTTCGGAGATAGAGCGCGTCTCGCGCACCGCGCACAACGCGCGCTGACGAAATCGTTCGTCGTTGCCGATGTAGGCGCGCTGCAATTCCTCGCCGGTAAGCGCGGAAAGCTCTTCGCGGTCGCAAAAACCAAAATGCCTCGCCACGTCGGCTCGTTCGAAACCGGACAGCGTGCGCATTCCAACGTCGTAAAATTGCGCGAGCAAAAATGTATCGACGAAATGCCGGCCATCGATTGTGAACTTGGGATAATCAATCGTCTTCTCCGCGATCTGGAGCATACGGCAGATCGAAGCGAAACAAGTTGTGACCCTCGATCACATCCGGATCGCGCTCTTTGATGAGACTGGTGAGTTTCTTGAGCACGCTTCTCTCAGATTCCTCGACGTCTTTTGGATCGACAGTCAGCACGTCTTCCCAGCCCGAATTATCCGCGAGCGCGATGCTCATGAGGTGATCGTCGGAGTCATCCGAAAATGACAGCACTTCGATCTGCATCCGCTTCAGTTCTTCGAACGGCAAATCTTTGAACAACGTGCGACCCGTCGCCGTGAGATAATGTTGCACCGGATCGGTGAAGGCGAAAAAATCACGCCCGGCGTTTTTAAGTCCGTTGCGCAGCGCGATCAGTTCCTTCCAACTGTCCACCGTAACTCGCCAGCCGTATTTGAGATCGCCAGCGAGCTTTTCTGCTTCGATGCCAAGGTCGACAACGTCCGAGTCGGCCCAAACGAAGGGATGAAACGGCTCGACCTCGGCCACGGTCGATCCATCCTTTTCCCGGCGATAAACCTTGACCGTGCCGGTCTCGCCGAGCTCGATCGCGACGATGCGCGGCGTCGGATCGGCGCCGAAGAGCATGGTGTTCTTTTCGAATTCCACAGTGAGAGATTCCTCGACTTCGCTCGGAATGACAAATGGTAGGGGACGCCGCGCTCTGCCGTCCGGACTCCGCAGCGCGGCGTCCCTACCAACGCGTGCGCTACCTCCGTCCGTCTGGCAGACGCCGCAGTCATTGGCCGAGGCGGAGCTGCCGTCGCTGCTCACGATTTACAAAGATCTCCACACGCATCCGGAGTTATCGACGCATGAGGAACGTTCGTCTGCGATTGTTGCGAAAGAATTGAAGCTCGCAGGTTGTGAAGTGACGGAGCACGTGGGCAAATACGAGAAGCCCGGCGCGACATGCTTCGGCGTTATCGGTGTGATGAAGAATGGCGCCGGGCCGACCGTTCTCGTCCGGACAGATTTGGATGCGTTGCCCGTGCACGAGGAAACAGGCGTGCCCTACGCGAGCACCGTAACGACCAAGAGCGACGACGGCAAGGACGTGCCGGTGATGCATGCGTGCGGACACGACATCCACATGTCCACGTTTATCGGCACGGCCGGCGCGCTCGCGAACCTAAAAGACAAATGGCACGGCACGATTATTTTTGTCGGCCAACCGGCGGAAGAAACCGTGGGCGGTGCGCGCGCATTGCTAAAAGACGGTCTCTACACGCGGTGGCCGAAGCCGGATTACGCGCTCGCCTTGCATGACGACGCCGAGATCGAAACCGGCAAGATCGGCGTGGCCGAGGGTTACGTTTATGCGAATGTCGATTCAGTCGATGTCACCGTGCGTGGCATTGGTGGACATGGCGCTTATCCGCACAAGACAAAAGACCCGATTGTTCTTTCCGCGGAAATGATCAACGCCTGGCAGACGATCGCGTCGCGCGAAAACAATCCGATTGATCCGCTCGTGATCACAGTTGGCTCGATTCACGGCGGGACAAAGCACAACATCATCCCGGACGAAGTAAAAATGCAGCTAACTGTCCGCACCTATAAGAAAGAAGTGCGCGACAAGGTGCTGGCCGCGATCGATAGCATCGCAAAAGGTTGCGCAATAGCCGCCGGCCTTCCGCCTGATAAGATGCCGGAGGTTCACGTGCGCCAGGATGAATCCGTGCCCGCTACTTATAATAATCCCGAGCTCACCAGGCGCGTCACCGCCGCGCTCAAAGTTGCTTTAGGCAGCGATAAAATTATCGCGAAGGATCCGACAATGGGCGCTGAAGACTTCTGCGAATATAGCCTACCGGATCATTCCGTTCCGGCGTTCATGTTCAACGTTGGTGCGGTCGATGCAGACAAAGTGGCAGAGTCGAAAAAAACTGGCGTGCCGTTGCCGAGCTTGCATTCGAGCAAGTTTGCGCCCGTGCCCGAGCCGACGATCCGCACCGCACTTATCGGAATGACGAGCGCGGTGCTGGACTTGATGAAAAAGTAGTCGCGCGTCGTGCCATCACTTCACCCGAATATTTTTGCGCAGGAAGGTCGGGACATCGAGGTCCTGACCTTCCACAATGGTCGGTTCGCTTTTTTCGAAGCGACCGCGCGTGACCGGTTCGAATTGCAAAACTTCCTGCTTGGTTTGCACATATTTCTCGGCGGGAGGCTTTGATTCTCTCACCGGCAGCGCTTTTTTCTTTGGAACAATCAAGCGCGGCGCTGGAGCGGGCTTTTTGATTTCGGGTTCCGGCTCGGCCGGCGGTGTTTCAATCGGCGCCGGTTCTTCAAGCGGAATTAAATTTTCTGAAACGGAACCGGCTTCGACATTCGCCGGCTCCGGTTCGCCACGGGACGAGTCAGTCCGACTGGCGGAGAAGATGTCGATCTTGGGTTGAGGAGGTTGCTCCCAAATCGGCGGCGGCGGGGCGAGAATTGGCTCGCTCGTTGAGGACATTGTTTGCGACGCACCTTCGCCATCCGCGGCAAGCGAACTGATGATCGTCACGCTCAAGCGGTTTCCCATTCTGCCATCCACGGCGGTGCCGAAAAGAATTTGGGTTTGGTCGTTCACATGACGCCCAAGTTCCTGCATCAAAATTTCCACTTCCGATAAGGTCATTCCAGGTCCGCCCGCGACCTGCACGAGCACATGCGCGGCGTCCGTCAGCATTTTGCCTTTGTCCATGAGCGGATTTTTCAGCGCCTGCCTGAGCGCGTCGTGCGCACGGTTGTCGGAATCGGACTCACCGAATCCAAACAGGCAACGGCCATTGTCGCTGCGCAACGCTCTGAGCAAATCATCGAAGCCGATGCGGATGAGGCCGGGACGTTGAATCAAATTTACAATCGAGCGCAGGCTTTGACTGATGGTGATGTCGGCGACGGCGAATGCCTGATGAATGCCGGCCTTCGGCGCGACCATGTCACCCATCCGATCGTTCTCGAAACAGATAACAGCGTGCGCAATTTCGTTCAGTCGAGCGAGCGCCTCCTGCGCTTGCGTGCTGCGGCGTTTGCCCTCGAACGAAAATGGGAGCGTGGCGAAAGCGATGACGAGTGAGCCGGCTTCGCGCGCGAGTTGCGCGACCAGAGGCGCCGCCCCGGAACCGGTCCCGCCGCCGAGGCCCGCGCAGATAAAAATCATGCGCGCATCGACAAGTGCCTGGCGGATTTCGTCGGCCGATTCCACCGCCGCCTGATAACCAAGTTCGGGATCGCCGCCCGCGCCGAGGCCGCGCGTGACCGAGCGGCCGAGCTGCACTTTGCACGCCGCCACCGAACTGGCGAGCGATTGCACTTCGGTATTGATCGCAATGAGATCGCCTTTTTCCATTCCGTCGAGCACGACGCGATCGAGCGCGTTCGAGCCGGCACCACCGACGCCCACGACTTTGATTGGGATAATTTCTTCTTCGCGTTCCGGCAGGGTGTAGTTATGGCCGAGCTGAATCATTTTGTCACGTTGTCGATCTTGTAATTGTCAATGTTGTTCATCGGATGCCGCTGAAAAATTTTCCGAGGATTCGGCCGAAGCCGCGGCGCGGCCGGTCCGCCTGCACCGCTTGCGCGTATTTG
>QHPX01000174.1 GCA_003219195.1 Verrucomicrobiota bacterium | reverse complement strand
ATGGTGCCCGCGCTTGCTTTCATGAATTGCCGTCTGGTTAAAAACATTGGCTAACCTCCTACGTTAAAATGACTGGTGTACTGTGACGGTCCACGCCACTCCGTAAAAACTCCCACCTCCTTTCCGTCCCTCACGTTCATGAGTTCGCTTAAGTGCACACACATCGACACAGATCCATCGCCATAGCCCGCTTTGGTAATCAATTCGTGTGCCTCTAGCCTAAAAATGTTAGCCTTAAATGGTACTAACTTGTAAGTTGATGAAATTTTAGTGAAACCACAGACTTCTGCCACATTGAACAAGACTAGTTTTGAGGAGGACGAGGATAGTGACTGCATGCTTTCACTTGCGCCTCTTTCATCTAAAACATGCAAGTGACTGATTTCATGAAAAAAGATTTCAACAACTGACAGACTTGCACCCGTTTAAGCAGGCAGATTTACCGGGTGAGATCCGGTCTATTCAGCTAATTAGGGAGAGAGAACGTTACGGGATCAGGACATTGGGAAGGGGATATCGCTCTAGAAGCGAACCGGCCGAGTGGATGCAGCGCCCTGGAGACCAGGCCGCTTCACCATGGAAACGGGAGTTACTACCTAGGTGCAATGCATGACCTAGGAGCCCTCTTTAAAGTAGCGCTTCATGATCTGCTGAAAATGTTGCCGAGGGATCCCACTGTCCTGGGCAGCCCGGGTGACATTTCCGCCGTGGGTAGCCAGCTTATTTTTGACGTACCGAATTGTGAAAATTTCCAGCACCTTTTGCTTGGCTTCAGAATAGGGCAAGTGCAGGTATCCCTCTCCCGGCATCGAAGGAGTACCGGTTGGCTCTCCTGAGACGGACGGAAGGAGCGAGGACAACTCTTTGGACGAAAGGCGCTCACCCGAACAGAGCATCACGGCCCGTTCAATGACGTTGCGCAGTTCCCGGATGTTGCCCGGCCACTTGTAGGCCACAAGGTCGGTCACCGCTGAGGGGTGCAGATCAGTGACGGGTTTCCCGAACTCCCTGGCGAACTGGGCCAGAAAGTGGCGGGCCACCAAAGGAATGTCCTCCACCCGATCACGCAAAGGCGGCACCCGCAACGTCACGACGTTCAGCCGGTAAAAGAGGTCCTTGCGGAACTCCCCCCGGCTGACACGCCCCTCAAGATCCTGGTTGGTCGCGGCAATGAACCGCACGTCGATCTTCTTGGATCGCGTCCCGCCGACTGGGCGCACCTCGCCATCCTCAATCACGCGTAACAGCCTGGCCTGGAGTGACAGCGGCAGGTCGGCGATCTCATCCAAGAACACACTGCCGCCGTCAGCCAATTCCAGCAGTCCCACCTTATCCGCGACAGCGCCCGTGAAGGCCCCTTTGACATGGCCAAAGAGCTCGCTCTCGATCATCCCTTCTGGAAACCGTGTACAATCCACCAGCTGATACGGCTGCCCGCGCTCAGGGCTCAGATTGTGAATAGCGCGGGCGAGCAACTCCTTGCCGGTCCCGGTTTCTCCCACAATCAACACGGTCGAGCGAACTGGGGCTACTTCCTGGACCAAGCGCAACAAGGCTTGAAACGCGGGGCTGACGCCGATCAGAGTCTCGAATCCCTCCGGCTGAATGGCCATGCGCCGGAGTGCCCAGTTCTGGTGCAGGATCTCGGACATGCGCATCGCTCGGTGAATCCTGGCGGCGAGCACTTTGGAGTTGAATGGCTTGGTAATGTAGTCGAAGGCGCCGTGGCGGATCGCTTCGATGGCTGTATCGATTGAATTCAGGCCGCTGATCATGATGACCGGTACGGATTGGTTGAGGCTCTGCAGTCGCTTCAGGAACTCGATACCGCCGATGCCTGGCATCCGCACGTCGGCGAGGATCAGATGGACCTCCTTCTCCTCCAGCACCTTGAGGGCCCCTTCGGCCCTGGCGACGACCGTGAAATCGAACTCTCGGTTTTCGTCTTGAGCCAGCTCCTCCTCCAGTGAACGAAGCAGAATTTCGGCGTCGGCCGCCTCATCGTCCACCAGGAGGATATGGAACGCCTGCTGTTTGTCTTCCGTCACGAACCGGCCTTTTCTTGCCTCACCGGCACCCCGGCGAGCTCCCCGTAGAGAGGGAGGGTAAAGAAGAACGTGGCGCCCTCGCCAGGCTCCGACTCGACCCACACCCGTCCCTGGTAGAGCTCGATGATCTTTTTCACGATGGCCAACCCAATCCCGGTTCCCTGCACATCTTTGTGGCCCAGGCGCTCGAATGGCTCGAAGATCCGTTCCCAGTCAGATGAAGGAATACCGATGCCATTGTCTCGGACGAACAGCGCAGTCTCGTTCATCTGCTTCACCACGCCGATTGGACGCGGTTGCAGGCCAGTTTCGGAAGCCAGTCCGCCACACGCACGCGCGCGCCTTGCTGTTCGATTAGCCCCTCGCAGCCCTTAATGACATCACGGGCCACATCAGCCGGAGCGACAGCCTCGACCACCTCGGGAACGGTTCCGATGCGGGCTAACTTCAGAACCTCTTCGATCCTGTTCATCAGTTGCTGGCCGGTTTCCCGAATCCAGCCCAAGTAGCGGTCTGCCCGCTCATCCAACCGGCCTTTGTAATCTATTCGGAGCAACGAAGCGAGCTCGGCCATCCGCCGCGCCGGTCCTTTCAGGTCGTGCGCCATGTTCGTCGCGTAGCGCTCCAATTCCTCCAGACGGTTCTGCAAACCCTCTCCCCGTTGTTGGGCAGCCTCGTAGAGACGCGCGTTCAGGATGGCAATGGCCGCTTGGACGGCAAACTGCTGCGAGAGACGGACATCCCAGTCCGTGAAGACCCGCTTCTCTCGCGTGGGCGCGAGAGCCAAGACTCCGAAGGCGCCTTTCGGGCCCCTCAACGGTACGGTGAGGAGGCTCTTGCCCCCCAAGCGGTCTCGTATTTGCAACACCACTTCGGGTCTGGCCTCCAGATCATCCACGACTTGGGGATGCCCTGTGGTCAGGGCCTTGAATGAGATCGGAGTTTCCTCTCGAATCAAGACTGACCGGTAGAGCAGGTCGTGCCAGTGACCCGATGCCGCGCCCACCTTCCAGCACCCAATCGTCTCATCCCACAGCAGAACAAGACAGAGATCCACACTGAGCATGCTGCCTGCTGTCTCCGCGATCCGTTTCAGCACGCCTTCAAGGCCGTCTGGTCCGATGGTGCTGATGTCCTGCCCGATGGCCTGGAAGGCCTCAATCTGGCTGATGTGGCGGGAGATCCGCTCTTGCATTTCCTCCATCGTCCTGGCGAGACGACCGAGTTCGTCCGTCGAGAAGACCGGGATGCGGGCAATCGGCCGCCCGCTGCCGAACTCCTGCGCTGCTGCCGTCAGGGTCGCGAGAGGACCGGTGATGGTGCGGGCCAGCAATCGGCTGGCTAGCCACCACAGGAACAGGATGCCGATGACGACGCCAACAAGTCCATATTGCGTCACCGATGCCAAGCGTTCCGCACGGGCCCTCCGTTCGCTCAGACGCTGCTTCTCGATGCTTTCGAAAACTCGGAGGTCCTCCCGAATTGTGTTTAGCGCGTTCTGCCCTTCTCCGGACTCGATGTGCTCGCGAGCAGCTTTCAGCTCGCCCAACCTGATTGCGTCAATGAGTCGTTTCTTCTTTTCAAGGAGGGCGTGAAGCCGGGCCTCGATGGGGGTGAGCCGTTGAAGCTGTTCAGGATCGTCCCGCACCATCTGTTTGAGTCTCGCAATGGCAGGATCGAATGCCGCTTCAGCCTTATTGAACGGCTCCAAGTATTTCTCTTTGCGGACCAGCACGAACCCTCGGAATCCGTCTTGGACTTCCAAAACCATGGAGAGAATTGCTTCAGCTTGGACCTGTATTTCAAACAGGCGGTCCACCTCTCCTTGAACAGCCAGCGATTGCCGAAGAGTGTTGAGATACAGCACCATCATCCCAACAACAGGCAGAACGATAAAGGCGAGGATCAAGATGAGCTTCCGATGGACTGACAGACGACTGAACGGTAGGGGGGCGCGCATATAGGCCTACTTGCCCTGGGGGACCTTGTTGATCTCGCACCAGTATTCATGCACGGCACGGACGATTTCGACCAGCCGTTCGAAGTCGCCGGGCTTAGTGATACAACTGTTGGCTCTCAGCGCGTAGCTCTGGCTCAGGTCTTGGTCGAATTCCGAGGTTGTCAGAACCACAACCGGAATGGCAGCAAGGGCAGGGGTTGGCTTGACCCGGCGTAAGAACTCAAACCCGTCCATCCGCGGCATGGCCAAGTCCAGAACGATCACCGCGGGCAGGTCTTCTGGCTGCCGCTCCCGAAACAGCCCCTCCGCCTGAAGATAATCCAGCGCCTCCTGGCCATCGGAGACGGTCACGACCGGACTCTCGACGGCCGCTCTTTTAAAGGCCAACTCGATCATCTCGCGATCGAGCGGATCGTCCTCGACAACCAGGATGGGCTTTCGTCGCGGCTCAACCATAACAAGTCCGCCTTATAGATCGTGATTGCAAACAGGGCCTGAGCACGCCCAGGAGATCCCATCATACCATTGGGAATATAGAGGGAGGCAACGGGTACCCTCGCATGCCGTGAAGAACCTGACAGGAGAGGGTAAGCCATCGGTCTGTAAGAATAAATATTGAACAGGGCGGGAAGCGATGCAGCACGTGTCAGGCGTGGCGACGTGCTCGAGCGTGTCAGTATCCAGACGTGTCGGTCGTGCTGTTGTCGAAGGGGGTCAGGGCCAGATACGTGAACCAGAGTTGCCCCAACTTTGTCGTCACATCGTAGCCCAACGTGATCACCACGTTCGCCCCGTGCCATTCGATCTGCTTCTGCTTGCGCTCCACAGGCGGTAGCTTGCCGTACTGCTCCTCAATCCACTGAATCAGTTTCTCGCGGTTCTCCTTCCCCTCATAAATCAGCTCAATGCCACCCAACTGGCTCTTGTAGAACCGATAGAGTACCAGGGTAAACGTCACGCCGTTCAGCGCGAGCACTTCGCCAGGTTTC
>QHPX01000085.1 GCA_003219195.1 Verrucomicrobiota bacterium | reverse complement strand
AGTTGCTCGACTGCGCGCTCCAGTTTCTGAAGCCGCTCCGAGTCGGAGGTTGTCTGCGCGCCAAGCGGTTGCACCGCCAGCAAAACAATCGCAGCCAGGCTCCCGCCCGCTGCCCGTAAGACGAACTTCTTGATGAACATGAGTTTCTCCTTTTGTGGTTAGGTTTGTCAGTTTCTGGGCGATTCGCCTCCAGCAAACGTGATGGAAGCTAAAAGCCGATTGTTACAGCCTTATGACGTTGAAGTAACAATCAGGCAAACTTTGGCGCGAAAACGCGAAACCATTCTTTTGTAATAAAACGCGGCCGCTGCGACTTTACTTAGCTAAGATCGACATCTCCGATGGATCGAGACGAACAAAGGGTTCGATTTTTAAGCCTGCTTCAGCCGATCGAGCGCGATCTCGAGAATTATTCGCGCCGGATGGTGTCTGATCGGCGCGATTTCGAGGATGCGCTGCAAAATGCGGTGCTACGCGCCTTTCGAGCGTTTGATCGTTATCACGATGACGCCAGTTTCCGCGCCTGGGTGTTCAGGATTCTGACGAACGAAATTTTTGCGATCAATCGCAAGCGCGGCCGCGTTGCGGAATTTGAGATCGCGGTTGAACCGGAGGAGATGGAGGAATTCGCCGGCCTCGACTTTGCGAACGAAGCGCCGCTGTCGTGGGATTCACTGGCCGACGCGCTTGACGAAGAATTGCTCGCTGCCCTGCAAAACTTGAATCAATCCGAGCGCGCCGCCCTGCTCATGCGCGCGATTGGCGATTTGCGTTATCGCGAAATCAGCGAATGCCTCGGCATCCCGCTCGGCAGCGTGATGGGAAATCTTTCACGCGCCCGCCAAAAAATGCGCGACGCGATTCTGCGCGCGCGACGGCCGGGCCGCGCCGCAGCCCCGCGACCGCGGGGCGAAGGCGGGAGGTCATCGCTATGAAATGCGCGGAAGTCAGAAAATTCGTTCGGCTCTATCTCGACTCGGAGCTGGACGCCAGAAACAGCTTTGAAGTCGAGCAGCATCTCGAATCGTGCGCGGAGTGCGCGGGTCTGTTTGAGGCGGAGAAAAAATTCGACGCGCGCCTCAGCCGATTTTTACGAAGCGGTCGACCGACAAGCGCGCTTTGGGGAAAAGTCGAGACAACGATCGCGCCGTCCCGCAGTCGCGGGGTCAAAGCGCTTTGGCCGGTCGCGCTGGCTGCTTCACTCATCATCGTCGCGGGCGTCGTTTTCTTCGCGAAATCGAGAAAACTCGATCTTGCGGACGCGGTCGAGGAGTGTCACAGCGCTTACGTCCATCAGCTCACCACGCCTGAGTTCACCGGCGCGGTGCCGGACAAAATCGCGCAACAATTCGGCGGGCAACTGGATGCGGCGGCTTTCGCCTACCGTCCTTCCGAGCCAGCGTTCGTTTCCAGCGGCGCGCGGTTGTGCCATGTCGAAGGCGTGCCGGTTGCGCTCATCTTAGGGCGCAACGGACCGACGCCGGTGTCGCTGATCGTGCTCAAGAAAAGCGAGCTCGATCATTTTCCAAATATGAAACAGCGGCTCGAATCCGGCGATCCGATTGTCTGCGGACATTCCGGCCCTTATCAATTCGCGGCACGCCTCGTCGATGATCATGTTGTCTGCGTCGTCGGGGACACGCCGCGGCCGGTACTCGAAGATCTATTGAAAACGTTGCGCCGCGCCGATGGTTAAAGCTGCGCTCAAAAATCCGCACGCCGTCATCGTGCTCGCGCTGGCGATTCTCGTCATCGGGCTGACGGCGATCTCGAAATTGCCAACCGACATTTTGCCGACGTTCAAAACGCCGGCGGTGCAAATTCTCACCTTCTATCCCGGCATGCCGGCAGAAGTGATGGAGAAAGACATCACCACGCGGCTAGAGCGTTGGACGGGACAATCGAACGGCATCGCGCGGCAGGAGGCAAAATCGATGGTCGGCGTGAGCATCCTGAAAGATTTCTTTCGTGAAGATGTCGATCCAAACACGGCGATGTCGCAGGTCACCTCGCTAGCGATGAGCGACCTCTATTATCTGCCGCCGGGCACTATCCCGCCAATGGTGATGCCGTTCGATCCGACCGCGTCGATCCCGCTCGCCCTCATCAGCGTTTCGAGCCCGACATTTGATGAAACGAAACTTTACGACGTCGCCTATTTCGATTTGCGCAATCGTTTGCAATCGATCACCGGCGTCATCGCGCCTGCGGTTTACGGCGGGAGATTGCGACGCATTCTCGCCTATGTCGATCCACTGAAGGCGCAGGCGCGCGGTCTGTCGCCGCTCGATGTCATCAATGCCGTCCGTGATTTCAACGTGATGATCCCGACCGGCGACGCCAAGTTTGGCGCGCTCGATTACCAGATCAACGCCAACGGCATGGTGCCGGCCGTTGCGCAGCTTAACGACCTGCCGCTTCGTGTTGGCAACGGCCCGACGACCTATATCCGTGACGTCGCGAAGGTCGAAGATTCGCATCAAATCCAAACGAACATCGTCCGCGTGCAAGGCAAGCGGCAGGTTTACGTCCCGATCTACCGGCAGCCGGGCGCAAACACGATCGCGGTTGTTGAAGGAATCAAAGCCCAGCTCAAACCGATCCTCGAGCGCATCAAAGGCATTAACCTCGACGTGGTGATGGACCAGTCGGTTTACGTGCGCCAGGCGATTCGCAATCTCGTCCAGGAAGCGGTGATCGGCGCCGTGCTCGCCGCCGTTCTGGTGCTGATCTTTCTCCGCAGCGCGCGGCCGATGGCGATTGTGCTGATCTCGCTCCCGCTCGCCTGTCTTGGCGCCTTGGTCGGGTTGTATTTCACGCATGAAACGCTCAACGCCATGACGCTCGGCGGCCTTGCGCTCGTGATCGGACTGCTGATCGACCAGTCAATTGTGGTCATCGAGAATAGCCAGCGCCATTTGGAAATGGGCAAGTCCGCGTTCGAAGCGGCGCGCGACGGCGCGATCGAGGTCGGCAAACCGCTGCTTATCATCACCATCACATTGGCGGTTGTCTTTTTTCCGCTCGTCTTCATCACCGGCATCGGCAAATTTTTGTTCACGCCGCTGGCCAAGGCGGTGATCATGGCGCTCGGCACGAGCTACGTGTTGGCGCTCACGCTCGTGCCCACGTGCTCGGCGAAGTTTTTCCGCGCGACTGACGAGCAAAAACCTAAACAGGAAAGCTGGTTCGAACGTCTGCGCGGTCGCTACTCACGTGCGCTCGAGCGCGCGCTCGATTTGCGCTGGCCGGTGCTCATCGGAACGGCCGCGCTCTTCGTTTTGTCGATGTTTGTTTTGAAAACCGTCGGCACGGAACTTTTCCCGCAGACCGATGCCGGACAGTTCACCGTGAAGATGCGCGCCACGACCGGATTGCGGATCGAGAAGACGGAAGAGCTTGTGGCGCAGGTCGAGAAAGCGATCGGGGCTGTCGTTCCCGAAAAGGACCGCAAGATCATCATTTCGAATCTCGGCGTGTTGCTCGACTGGCCGGCTGCTTACACGCCCAACTCCGGGCCGCAGGACACGTTCATTCTTGTCCAACTCGCCCAGCATCATGGGCGCTCGACTTTTTCCTATGTCGATGAGTTGCGAAAAAAACTGCCGCAGCAATTTCCCGGCACCGAGTTCAACTTCGACACTGGCGGGATGCTCAGCGCCGCGCTCAACGGCGGTCTGCCGTCGCCCATCAACATTCAAATTGAAGGCAACAAACTCGAGGTCGCTCACGACATCGCGGAAAAAATTAAGCGCTTCGCCGAAACCGTCTCCGGCGCCGTCGATGCGCGCATTCAGCAGCGGCTCGACGCGCCGCAAATCAACATCGACGTTGATCGCGTCAAAGCCGCACAAGTCGGGCTGACCCAGGAAGAGATTGTCAAAAACATCGTCACTGCGCTCAACAGCTCGACCAACTTCGCGCCCTCGTTTTGGATCGACGAGAAAAATGGCAACCACTATTTCATCGGCGCGCAATATCGCGAGAATGACATTCAATCGATCAACACCGTGCTCGACATTCCGATCACCGGGAAAAAGCAGCCGGTGCCGGTGGCGTTACGGACGGTTGCAAAATTTTCGCGCGGCACGGCCTATTCGGAAATCAATCACCTCAACATCACCCGCGTCACGGACGTTTTCGTGAACGTGCGCGGTCGCGATGTCGGCTCGGTCGCGGGCGACATTGAGCGTTACATCGACAAGATAACGAACGACCGCGCGCAAGTTCCCGAGGGCTACTCCATTCAAATGCGGGGCGAAGTGCAGTCGATGCGCGAGTCGTTCAAATCGCTCGGCTTCGGTTTCGTGCTTGCGGTGGTGCTCGTTTATCTCGTCATGATCGTGCAGTTTCGCTCCTTTCTCGATCCGTTCATCGTCATGTTCGCGGTGCCGCTCGGGCTAATCGGCGTTGCCTGGATGCTCTTTCTCACGCGCACCTACTTGTCGATCCAATCAGTGATGGGCATTATCATGATGGTCGGCATCGTGGTGAGTTTCAGCGTGCTCATGGTCGATTTCGCCAATCGGATTCTCGCTGAGGCCGTCGAAAAAAGTGAGCGCAAATCTCCGCGCGACGCTATCACCGAGGCCGCCGCGATCCGTCTGCGCCCGATTTTGATGACGGGTCTGGCCGCGATCCTCGGTCTCACGCCGATGGCGATGTTTGGTGGCCCGAACATCCCGCTCGCCCGCGCTGTCGTCGGCGGAATTCTCGCGGCCCTCGCACTCGTGCTCTTCGTTGTGCCCGTGCTTTACGTCTTGTTCAAGCGCGAGAAAGCAGTCGCCGTTTCATGAAGAGAATCGCGACGAAAGTCTGCACAGTCGTGTTCAGCGTCGCGGCGCTGGCTGGCTGCGATTGGTTCCGAGGACCGCAAAATCCGGCTACGCCGGTGCAAACAATTCATCCGAAACATGGCGAAATTGTTCGCAGAGTCACGCTTCCGGGAAACGTGACGGCTTATCAAGAAGCGACGCTCTATGCCAAGGTCGCGGGTTATTTGAAAACGATCAACGTGGACAAGGGCGACAGCGTGAAGGAAGGCGATACGCTCGCTGAGATCGAGGCGCCCGAAATGCTGGCGGATCTCGTGAAAGCGAGGGCGGAAGCGGAAGCGGCGCAGCTCGATTACAAGCGGGTGACTGAAGCGCAGAAAAAGGCTTCCGATTTGGTCATGCCTCAGACCGTGGACGCTGCGAAAGCGAAATCGAGCGTTGCGGTGGCAGGCGTCCAACGGATCGAGACGCTGCTGACTTATGCGAAGATCACCGCCCCATTTTCCGGAGTGATCACGAAGCGCTGGGTCGATCCTGGCGCGCTTATTCCTGCGCCCACCTCAAGCAGCACGTCCAAAAGCGCGGCCGTGGTGACGTTGATGGATTTCAGCACGGTGCGCATAGACGTGGCAATCCCGGATACGGAAGCGCCGTCCGTGAAAAAAGATTTACCGGTGAAAGTGACCGTGGACGAGCTGCCGGGCCGCACGTTTGCCGGCACGATCACGCGTTTCTCCTACGCGCTGGATGAATCGACTAAAACAATGGCGACCGAAATTGAAATTTCCAATCCAGATCTCGCGTTGCGTCCCGGGATGTGGGCGAGTGTCGAGATCGAGCTGCAAAAAAAAGAAAACGCGCTGCTCATTCCCGCCGAAGCGCTCGTTACTGAGAAGAACAAGAACAGCGTTTTTGTCGTGCGCGACAAGAAAGCGCTCAAGGTCGCTCTCACCACCGGCTTCGACGACAGCGTAAACGTGGAAATTCTCAAAGGCTGCGGACCCGGCGACGCCGTCATCGTCGCAGGCAAACAATCCGTCACGGACGGCCAAAGAGTTCAGGCCACCGAAAGCAAATGAAGGGCTGGTGTTTCGCTACGTTGGGTGAGCTGAATTTATGGAGGGGCGAGCTCCAGCGAGCCCGGCGTCGCAGGAGCTCCGCCCTCCAAGTCGTGTTTCATGTTGGGTTGTTTGCCATTTTGACTTGTTTCACGGCCGGCGCGGTCGAATCACAATTCCTGACCATCGACCTGCCTTCGGCGCTGCGGTTGGCCGGTGCCCGCAACATCGACATCCAACTCGCGCGGGGAAAGGTGGCCGAGGCATATGCGGCAGAGGAGAGCGCGATCGAGCGGTTTTTCCCGTGGGTCGCGCCGGGCGTGACGTATCGCCGGCACGACAACCTGATTCAAAACACCGAAGGCTCGATCGAAGAAGTCCACAAGCAAAGTTACGCGCCAGGATCGATAATCGCAGCGCAGACCGACATCGGCGACGCGATTTTCAAATCGCTCGAAGCCCATCAGCTTACGAAAGCCGCTCGCCACGGCGTCGACGCGCAGCAACAGGAAACAATCCTCGCGGCCGCGCGCAGCTATTTCGATTTGGCCGCGGCGCATGAAGCGGTAGGAGTTGCGCGTGAAGCGTTGCGGGCCTCGACCGATTACGCGGCGGAGATCGAGCGTGCCGTGAACGCGGGTATCGCCTTCAAAGGCGACGCGCTTCGCGTCAAAGTACAGCAACAGCGCGACGAGATTGCATTGCGGCGAGCGGAAGAAAATGTGCGCCTCGCTTCCGCGAGGCTGGTTCAGATTTTGCATCTCGATCCAATCATCGAACTGATGCCGCGCGATCCGAGCGTGGTGCCGTTCTCGATTGTTTCTCCGAAAGAGCCGCTCGGTGACCTTGTCTCGCAGGCTTTGGCGATGCGGCCGGAAACACAACAGAGCGCTGCGTTTCTCAGCGCCGCTCAGCAAGCGAAGAACGGCGCGATTTACGGTCCGCTGATTCCGAGCGTCGGCGGCCAGGCGTTTTTCGGCAAGCTTGGCGGCGGAAAAGACAGCGAGACCGGACACTTCGGCGGATCGGAGGACTACGTGGCGTTGCTCAACTGGCGCGTCGGACCGGGCGGCCTGTTCGATTTCGGAAATATTCATGGCCGGCAGGCGCGCCGACGCGGCGCCGCACTCACGGCCGACAAAGTGATCGATCAAGTTGCTAACGAGGTGATCACCAGCCAGACGCGCGTCCAGTCGCTCGCCGACCAGATTGCCACCGCCAAGCAATCGCTTTCCGATGCCGAGGAAGCGTTGCGTCTCGGTCAGGAACGCAAAGAGTTCGGCGTTGGAGTCGTTCTTGAGACGATTCAAGCGCAACAGGAGTTGTCGCGTGTTCGGAACGATTATCTCAACATCGTCACCGACTACAACAAAACCCAATACGCGTTGCTCCGAGCCCTCGGTCGGCTTTCCGCGCCAGACGATCGCAGCCCGCCTGAGGCGGGTCGCTGACCGAGGTATCCCTTAGCGTGGTTTCGGGCTCACGGAAGCCGCAGGAGAAAGTAAAGGCGCAGCTGGCGCTTTTGCGGACGACGCGGCCACTGGTGTCGCGCTGCCTGCGGGCAGCACGCCTGCGCCAGAATCAGGCGCGCGCGAAGACGATGGCGAACCAGCAGGTGCTGCTGGAGTCGCCGAAGTCGCCGGCGAAGCTGCACCTACGGGAGCAGTTTGCTGTTTCATCAGCTCGCGCCGCAATGTGCTATCGCCGCTCGCTTTGCGGGCGTAGAGGATCGACAACGCGAATGTCAGGACAAAGAAGAAGCCCGCCAGCCACGCCGTAAATTTCACGAGCACATTCGTGGTTTGCGCGCCAAAAATATTTTCCGTCACGGCTCCACCAAACGCGGCGCCCAAACCCTCGCTTTTTGGCCGCTGCATCAGGATCACGAGCACCATGAGCAGCGCCACGAATATCCAAAGACCCAGGAGCAAATTAATCAGGATCGACATCGGGATGGCGAATATCGCCAAAGGCGAAGGAGAAGCAAACATTCAACGCTCAACGTCGAACGTCCAATATCGAACTCAGAAACATTCGGCGTTGGGCGTTGGGCGTTGGACGTTCGGCGTTTTCTTAATCCGGTTCCAAATCGCGTCCATCTCCGCAAGATCGACATTTCCCAGCCGTTTGCCGCGCGCCTGAAGCTCATCCTCCAGCCGATTGAAACGCGCGACGAATCTGTCAGTTGCGGCTTGCAGCGCGCTCTCCGCATCGAGTTTGCATTTGCGCGCCAGATTGACGACCGCAAAAAGCAAATCGCCGATCTCGTCCTCAATTTGTTGTCGATCTCGCGACGCCATCGCCGATTTCGTTTCCTCGAGTTCTTCTTCAACCTTTGCAATCACGTCAGTCAGCTCGGTCCAATCGAAATTAACGCGGGCAACTTTGCTTTGCGCTTTTTGCGCGCGCATCAATGCCGGAAGCGCGTCCGGCAAACTCGCCAGATAATGTTGGTCGCTCTTCTTTTCATCGCGCTTAATCGCTTCCCACTGTTTTAAAACCGCACCGGCGTCGCGTGCGTCGCTTTTGCCAAAGACATGCGGATGACGCCGGATCAGTTTCTCCGTCACGTCCCGAACAACATTGCCGATGTTAAATTGGCCGCCTTCGCACGCGATCTCGGCGTGCATCACGATGAGAAGGAGAAGATCGCCCAATTCTTCGCGAAAATTTGCGTTGTCGTCCGCCCGCACCGCCCCGGCCACTTCGTAAGCTTCTTCAATCAATCCCGGCAAGAGCGACTCATGCGTTTGCTCGCGGTCCCACGGACAACCGCCGGGTGCGCGCAAGCGCGCGACGATTTCGCACAACTTCCCAAATTCGCTCATCAAATCCGCCAGAGCGAACGGTGTGTCCCGAACTCGGAAATTTCGCCGGAAGATTTTTTGCTGACGTAAATCGTAATCGCAATGACGCTAATGAACGTGCCGACGAAAACGAACGCCACCAGCCAGGAAGGAATGTGACCAACGCGCAGCGCTCGATAAAAAGCGGGCACGTTATCCATCGCCATTGGGGCGTGCAGGAAGATTTTCGTCACCCACGCCACCAGGATGAGGATGAAAATAAAAACGTAATTGCGTTTCAAGCGGCGGCCGATCGCTTCCAACTTGCTGATTTTGAAACAGGGCAGGATCAAATCTTCGCAGACGAGCTTCTTCCATTCGCCTTGTAGCAAGTCGCGGTTCTCCATCACCATTGGAACAAGGAAATGCGCTTCGAGCATGCGGATGCGCGCGCGAAACGCGTCATAAAAGCGATAGCGCCGGGCTTCGATCCAAAGCATCACCCAGACAATCGCGAGGTTGAAAAAGAAAATGATGTGCGGCACCTCGCGATTGGCAAATGCGATAGTGATGATGGCGGTGCTGCTGGTGATGGCCCAGTTGGTCGTAATGTCGAGCCGCTGCCGCCAAACCATGATGCGCCCCATCTCGCCGCGATAGAAATGGGACATCGCATTGACGTAGCCCGGATCGTAGATGCTGCGCTGGAGCGAAACGGTCGCTTCATCGGTCGGAGCTAGCGCGATGTTTTCGGTTGCCACGGTTCTGAGCTTAACTGGATAACTGCTTTGCCCGGATAATCCAATAAATCTCGCTGCCACGGAACAAGCGAACGATCTTCCAACGTCAACGCACGCCCGCTGAACGCCGTTTGGCACGAGTGGTCGCAGATTTTTGCGCCCCGCTCTTCATGCCAATCTTTATTCCACCGGTCTGAATGTTTTCGCCGGGGCGCGCTGGCGGTGATTGCGGCCGGAGCGAACGGCGTCGATGCATCGTTTTTTGTCCTGCCATACTAATGATTCGCATGCGTGGACCGGTAGGGACGTTCCTGTAGCTGCGTTCGCTGAGCGCGATCAACCGGGGACGATCTCCCCGGCTATCATTACCGCGCGCTTGCTCATCCGGTAGCGCCAGATCGCAAAGGCGACGAATAAAAGATCGACAATCACGAAGGCCGCCACATAGGTCTCGCCGCCGATGCCGAACCCGTAGGAGTGAAGTCCTTTTCCGAGCACGAAGTTCACACCGTACCACGCCATTAAGACCGCTAGAAAACAGACGACACTCGCCACCACCAGACCGAATTGCGTCCACCAACCAGCAAGTCGGCCATGCAAAGTGAGGATGTAACAAAGTAAGGCGATCAGCGCCCAGGTTTCCTTCGGGTCCCACCCCCAGAATCTTCCCCAGGAGTAATTCGCCCAGACGCCGCCGAGAATCGTGCCTGTCGCAAGCAACAGCACGCCGAGCTGCAACACGCGATACAACCAGAAATGCATCGGCGCATCCGCGCGCGCGCCGCTCGGATTGCGCGCGTAGCGAAAAAGCAAGATATGCCCGAAACCCATCGCGAGCGCAAAGGCCGCGTAACTCAACGTGATCGTTAACACGTGCACCGTCAGCCAGAAATTGTCGCGCAATACAGGCACGAGCGGATCGATACTCGACGGCATCGCGATCGGCATTTGATGCACAAGCAACAGTGCGGTGAGCGTGACCGGCAGGGCCGCGAGCAGATAGACCGGCGTGCGATAGCGAGAAAAGAAAATCATCCCGAAAAACGAGACGGCGAACGAGACCCAGATGATCGACTCATACATGTTCGTGACCGGCGGGCGGCCGGCGATCATGCACCGCATCGCAATCCCGCTCGCGTGGAAGAGGAGGCCGAGGACGGCAATCGCTACGCCAACCTTGCGCAATACGCCGCCATGTTTGCGCAGATGCGCGATGAGCAAAATAAGAAATGCCAGGCCATAAGACCAAATGGCACGATAAAAGCCGTCAAAATGATTGTAGAAATATTCGAGGCGCAATTGTCGATCTTGCGGATAAATTGACGGACTGAGAGCGCGCAAATTTTCCCGGAGCTGGTTCGAGGCGCGGCTGAAATTGAATTCATCGCCCTGAAAATAGGCGGTGGCCACCGTTTGCAACTGGATCTGGATGGGCGCGAATTGCGCGTCGGTATAATACCGGGAAGATTCCGTCGGCACCACCCAAGCGTCCGTTTCGTCCTTCGCCGTAGGGAGGATAAGGAACGCGCTTCCGTCCATCACGTGCGCGAAAAGCGCGAGCCGCTCGCTCACGCTCATCACTTCCTGCTGCAACCGGTCCAATGGCTTTTCCGCTCTGCGCAATTCGTGCGCCTCGTTCGCCAGCCGGTTCAACTCCGGCAGCGCGATCAATTGCGCGAAGGAAAATCGTCGTTGGGTTTTATCCAGGCCCAGCTTCTCCTTCAATTCGCCAAACGAAACCAGAACCATCGGCTCGGTTTTCCAGTCATGCGTTTCAAGTAATGCCGACAAAACGAAATCATTCGGCGACCATTTCCTGGCGCCGCTGGTATATGTCGATCTTCCCGTGATTCGGATCAGCGTTTCTTTGGCGAAGGTGTCGATCGGTTTGCGTCTTCCGTTATCTTGAATGGCGAGCAGACCGAATTGTTTGAAATTGAGCGCGCTGCTGTCGCCGGCCGCCTGCTGCGCATGACCAACCTGGCCGGCGAAAACAACCATCAGAAATGCGAGACGACAGATCATTCGCGGTTTCAATTTGTGCCTCACTTTATCCGAGACTGCCGCTTTCGACAAACAGATCCCTCGTTCGCGAAAGAGCGATTGACGGTGGCACCGAGATGCTGGCTGGCGCCAAGTGGAATGTTCCATGCGCTTGATCTGAGCCGGCCGGAAATTGCGATTCGCGAAAGGACCAGTTGTGTTTTGTCAAAACCAGGCGATACTACCGCCGTTATTGGATTGTTCTGTTCTGTTCGTAGCATGGTAGATCGTCGGCTGAGATTTCCTCAGTGGTGATTTGAAACCCGATTCCCGGGAACGGCTCTGTAGCTGGCAGTTTTTCCAAATCAAATCACAATGAAACTATACGTAGGAAATCTCTCCTTTGAGACTACCGAGAACGATCTTCAGGATCTTTTCGAGCAACACGGCAAAGTCAGCGAAGTCGCGCTGATGATGGACCGCATGACCGGCAAATCGCGCGGCTTTGCGTTCGTCACCATGGGCGACAACGCCGAGGCGAGTGCCGCTATGACCGCGCTCAACGGCAAGGAAGTCGGTGGGCGCACGCTCACCGTCAACGAAGCCCGCGCACGCGAAGAGCGTCCGCGTCCCTTTGCCGGAAATCGCCGGTAAACAATTTGATCGCGCGCAGTCGGCCTCGAAAAGTTTCGGGGCCGGCTCGCCCGGTCGATGGAAAGTCAATCTTTGTAATCCGCAGTTAGATCGACAATCATGAATGCAGAAAAAGCCATCGAGGTGGAAGGAACGATCATGTCCGTTCTTCCCGGTACCATGTTCCGGGTCGCGCTCACGAACGAACATCTCGTGCTCGCGCATATTTCTGGTAAGATGCGGAAACGCTTTATTCGCCTCACCATCGGCGACCGCGTCAAAATGCAAATGTCACCCTACGATATCGATAAAGCGCGCATCGTTTATCGACTCGGCTAAATGGAATTTTATTTATGAACTTTTTTGGACCACCCACCGCGCCGAAAACAAAGGGACCAGTTATTAAACGCCTGCTCATTCGCTGCCCCTCGACCGCGAAGCTGACGCCGAGCGGCCAAACCATCCGCGAAGAACTCTGGGCAAACGCAAAAATCAAAAGCAGCAAAATGACCTGCCCGCATTGCCGCCAAGTCCACACCTGGACAAAAAAAGACGTCGTCCTCGCGCGGTGACCGCCGACGCCCTCGGCGTGCCCGGCCGGCAAATTCAGAGCACGCCGACAGCGCGCGAGATCAGGACGATAACGATGGTCAGTGACATGGCGATTTGCATCATCGTTAAACATTTGGACCAGCGCCCGAGCAGCGGCGCATCGGTCGGACCGAACGTGGAACTCTGCGTAAACGCGACGAAGAGGTAATCGACAAAGCGCGGGCGCCATCCGTCGATGCCGAAGCGACCGCGCTCTATCTTCTCAATCTGCATTTGCGGAAAAACAAAACTGCGGCTGCCGAATTCCCGCCGTTGATGCCGGAGCGTGGGCCCGCCGCCATCCAGCCGCCAGTACCAAAGCGCGAAGACCAACACGTTCGTTAGCCAAAGCTCGGCGCCGGAACACAAAAGCGCGACCGGTGCTTCCTTGCGCGCCGGCACGGCCACGACGAGCAAAACGACCGACGCAATCAGTGCCAGCGTAATCACGCTGCTGATGATGATGCCGAGCGCGTGATTTAACGAATGCTTCCCCATGCGATGGGCGACAATGGTTGGCGTAACCAGAATCACGATCACGGCTGGCAACAGCCAGGTCGGACCGACAATTAACGTCCGCGGCAACGCCAAATAAATCCCGCCTACCGCGAGCAATGCCAGAAGGGCCTGCCACCGTGGCTCGGGCTTGTCGATCTTACCAGTCGGCTCAGTCACGCCGCACAGCTATAACATGCCAAGATCGACATGCGAACTTCGTAATGCTTGATAATATCACATCGATGGGCAGTCAGTTTTTTCGACTCGTCGCGGCGCTCGCGATGATGTTTGTGTTAAGCGCGGCCGATTATCCAGCGCCGAGGGAAGACGATTACACGATTCGCGATTTTAAGTTCACCTCGGGTGAGACGTTGCCAGAATTGCGGATTCATTATCGGACGCTCGGGAAAGCCGAGCGCGATGCGCAAGGCAAGACCCGTAATGCCGTGCTTATCATGCACGGGACGACGGGCAGCGGCGCACAATTTATCCGACCGGAGTTTGCAGGCGAACTTTTCGGGAAAGATCAACCGCTGGATGCAGCGAAATTTTTCATCGTGTTGCCGGATGGGATTGGTCACGGCAGATCGAGCAAGCCGAGCGATGCAATGCACGCGAAGTTTCCGCACTACGGGTACATCGACATGGTGGAAGCGCAGTATCGATTGCTCATCGACGGGCTGGGCGCGAACCATGCGCGGCTTGTCACGGGCACGTCGATGGGCGGAATGCACACGTGGCTCTGGGGCGAAATGCATCCCGATTTCATGGATGCGCTCATGCCGCTGGCCAGTTTGCCCACGCAGATCTCCGGGCGCAACCGCGCCTGGCGCCGCATTATCATCGACGCAATCCACAACTCCCCGACGTGGAAGGGCGGCGATTACATCACGCAGCCGATGAGTCTGCGCACGGCGGCGGAGATGCTCTGGTTCATGAGCAGCAATCCGGTCATTCGACAAAAAGAAGCGCCGACGCTCCACGAGGCCGACGATAAGATCGACGAGTTCGTAGCCGATTACATGAAGACCGCCGACACGAATGACGTACTTTACGCGCTGGAAGCATCGCACGATTATGATCCCGGTCCGGACTTGGAAAAAATCCGCGCACCATTGCTCGCGATCAATTCTGCAGATGACTTGATCAATCCTCCTGAGCTCGGCATTCTTGAGCGCGAGATCAAACGCGTCCCGCACGGCCGCGCCATTGTAATTCCGTTCAGCGACAAGACGCGCGGACACGGCAGTCACACCAGAGCGGCGTTGTGGAAAGATGAGTTGGCGAAGCTGCTGAAGGAATCCGAGCCGCAGGAATCAGCGAGATAAGCCGGGTTTACTGGCCAGCGCTGTCGGGCGGCCGCAACCGGGACGTTTCAACTTTGATGCAGTGCAGAACCACTCCTGCCGTGATGGCGGCCATTAGAACATCTGCGCGCGAACTAGCCGGCTCCACCCTTCAGAGCTCTTGACACATATACGTTTAAACGTATATGAATGTCATGAACAAACCGAGAAAGGACGAGCCCGCCGCCTTGTTCAAAACTTTGGCTGATCCAACGCGATTGCGTTTGCTCAACCTACTGGCCTGCGGCGAGACCTGTGTTTGCGAGTTGACCGATACGCTGCGCGTCGTCCAGCCGAAAGTTTCTCGGCACCTGCGGTATCTCAAGCGCGCAGGTTTGGTCGAGGCGCGGCGTAATGGCAAATGGACGCATTATCGCTGGACACAACATGGCGACCCGCTCGTGCGTCACGTGTTGATCGGATTGCGCGATTGGATGGCGGAAGACAATCAATTGAAGGGTGAGCGTCGCAGACGCCGAAAAGTTTGCTGCCGCGTGAGCCGAAGAAAACCGAGAAAAATGAAAAACAAATGAAGACGATCGAATTTATCTCTGCTTTGCGGGCCGCGCTGACCAACCAATTGATTTTTGTCGATGGTGACGGCCATGCCGTACACGGCGGCTATCATCTTACGGAATTAAAAACGGCCTTGTTCGATACGGTCGATTGCGGCGGCCAAATTAATTGTTGGCAGGAAACAATTGTGCAGCTTTGGGTGCCGCCGGATGCAGATGATGATTACATGACGGCGGGAAAGTTTCTCCAAATCTTCGACAAAGTGCGCGGCATGGTGCCGATCAACCTCGACGCAGAAATGCGCGTCGAATATGGCAACGAAAATTTCTTTCCATCAACATATCAGGTTCGCTCAGTTACCCACGAGAGAGATACAACGCGTGTCTGGCTGGCACCGCCGGCAACCGCCTGCAAGGCGCGCGATCGTCGGATCGCCACGTCAATGGCGCCAGCAACACCATCATGCTGCGCGCCGAGTGAGTCATGCTGCGCGGTTTAGCCTCGCTCGCAGCGTTTTAAGATCGACATTGGCAATTTGGCTTCTTTGAATCGCGCTCGTGAAGCGCATTGCCGTTATTTTTGCTTCGACGATTGCGATCTGCGTTCTCGCGCAGAATTCGCCTCCGCCTTCAAGTCCTGCGCAGTTCGACGTGCTGATCAAAGGAGGTACGGTTTACGACGGGGCCGGTGGCGAACCGCAACATGTCGATCTTGCCATTCGCAATGATCGCATTGCCGGCATCGGCGATTTCAAAACGGCGAAGGCCAAAATGATTGTCGATGCGGCCGAGCTCGCGGTCGCGCCCGGGTTCATCAACATGCTTTCGTGGTCGAACGAGTCGCTCATCCAGGACGGCCGGTCCCAGAGCGAGATCCGGCAAGGCGTCACGACCGAGATCATGGGTGAAGGCGAATCGATGGGCCCGGTGAACGACCGCGTCCGCGAACACATGCTACGTCAGCAAACCGACATCAAATACGAGATTAAATGGAACACGTTGGCCGAATATCTGCGTTATCTCGAGAATCGCGGCGTCTCCTGTAACGTTGCCTCCTTCATCGGCGCGGCCACGATACGCGAAAATGTGATCGGCTTCGACGACAAAGCGCCGACGCCGCAGCAACTCGACGAGATGCGAGAGCTGGTGCGCAAGGAAATGGAAGCAGGCGCGCTCGGGATCGGCACGGCGTTGATTTATCCGCCGGCGTTTTACGCAAAGACGGATGAGTTGATCGAGCTCTGCAAAGTGGCAGCGAAATACAAAGGCAAATACATCTCGCACATGCGCAGCGAGGGAAATCGATTGCTGGAAGCGTTCGACGAGCTGGTCCGGATCAGCCGGGAAGCAAAAATTCCGGCCGAGGTTTACCACATCAAAGCCGCCGGACGACAAAACTGGGGCAAGATCGACAACCTCCTTTCGCGGATCGAAGCGGCGCAAAAAGAGGGGCTCAATATCCGCGCCAACATGTACACTTACACCGCAGCCGGGACTGGGCTCGATGCCTGTTTGCCGCCCTGGACTGAAGACGGCGGTTACCCGGCGTTGTTCAAACGGTTGCGCGACCCGGCGACCCGAGAAAAAATTGCCGCCGAAGTTGGCAAGGATAGCGACCAATGGGAAAATCTTTATATCGGCGCCGGTTCGCCCAACAACATTTTGCTGGTCGGATTCAAATCAGACAAACTGAAACCGCTCACCGGCAAATCGCTCACCGAAGTCGCGAAGATGCGTGGCAAAGATCCAATCACCACCATTATGGATTTGATCGCGGAAGACGAGTCGCGCATCGGCACGATTTACCTTTTGATGTCAGAAGAGAACGTAAAAAAGGAGATGGCCAAGCCTTGGATTTCTTTTTGTTCCGATGAAGCGTCACAAGCGCCGGAAGGCGTTTTCCTGAAATCGAATCCGCATCCGCGCGCGTATGGCAGTTTTGCGCGCGTGCTCGGCAAATATGCCCGAGATGAAAAAGTGATTTCGCTTTCGGAAGCGGTGCGCCGCTTAAGCGGTTTGCCCGCCACGAACCTCGGGCTCGATCACCGCGGTTTCATCAAGGAAGGAATGTTCGCCGATGTAGTCATGTTCGACCCGGCAACAATCGCGGACCGTGCGACGTTCGAAAAACCGCACCAGTACGCCATCGGCGTGAAGCAGGTTTTTGTAAATGGCGTGCAAGTAATCAAAGACGGCGAGCACACTGGCGCCAAACCGGGCCGCGCGCTTTGGGGGCCGGGAAAATTATAGGGGCTCGATCCGGCGGTCCCTAGGAAGCAATCGCCTCTTCGGGAGCGGGCTCGCGCTTTTGACTTTTCAAGGGAGCCGGCGCAATCACCGGCGCGACCGCAGTTCCTCTGCGAAAACCGCGCACGTAAAACATGAGAAAGACGCCGCTGACAACGAGCAGCGAGCCGATCCATTTCAACAACCAGCCTGGATCGCGCAAAATTTGCACGGTGCTTTGACCGAGATTGTCCGGATTCCACGAGGCCTGGGAGATTTTGTAGGTCAGGCCAGTCCAGGTGTGCAACCACGCGCCAGGAAAGCTAAACGGGTTGTTCATCCAACACTGGCCGGTCGCGCTTTCGCCCTCTGCGGTGGAAATGCGCAATGTGCTCTTGAACCCGGCGGGACTATCGCTGCCTTCGTTGCGTTTCACTTCGAAATCGAGCAATTCGAGAGCGATCGGCAGTCGAATCACTTTCCAACCGTAAGCGATCTGAGTCTCGTTCGGCGAAGTTGGGACCGCGATCTGCCAGCCAGCCGGAACCCATTGCTCGAACGTTTCGCCGTTTTGCTCGAGACGAACGCGAACGCCATCGGGTAAATCCGCCCCCGGCGAAGATGCCGATGTCTTCATCGGCGCGAAATCCATCCACGGTTCGGCGTGCGGCATCGTCTTGTCGATCTTGAGTTGCCAATCGGCCCAACCGGTGGCGAGCGGCTTGTTGATGTCGATCTTGCCGGTTGAAGCACCGGTTTTGCGTGAAACAAGTTCGTAACTGAGCAATCCGTCCTCGGCCACAAAAAGGGTAAGCCGATTTGGTGTGTCGCTGCCGGCTGGCGGCATGGTGGGCGGACCGCCATTGGTGGTTAATTCCGTGCCGCCATGTGGATTTTTGCTCGCGGGCGCTGCCGCGGGAGTGCCTTTGCCATGAATTGTGACGAGCACCGCCGGATTATTTGGCTGCTCGGTTAGCGAATCCGGTTTGCCGTCCTGAATGCGGAAGTCCGCCCAATAATTGTCGATCTTGAGCGTGAATGACGTGCCATAGATCGCGACTTCGCGCCCAAGATTTTCCGCGACATCGAAACTCGCTTCTTTCCCGTTTAACAAAATCGCCACACGGCCTTTGTTTCCCTTTTCTGGCGCGAGCAATTGCACTTTTGCGCCGATGCTGCCTCCTTTCGCGACACGGCCAATTTGTTCATCGGGCGCTTTGCTGAACGCAAAGATCGACTCCTCAAGATCGACATCTGGTTGGTGACTCGTGCTCGACGGGCTATTCGGCGAATCGCCCCTACCTGCATCTCGCGCAACGCCGCGCTTAAGTTCAATGTTCGCGAGTCCCATCGAGAAATTTCCATGCTGCGGATCGTCGGCCAGTAACCAGCTTTCGAGTTGCTGATTCATCAGCGCGGTAGAGATCGTGAAATGCAGCGCGGGCGCGCCGCCGTCAGCGAGTGGTCTTGGGTTCAACTTCCCTTCAATCGCAGCCGCGTAATCGATAATGCTCAAGCGCGCGCCACTTGCGAGCACGCCAAGTTCTTTCGGATGATCCGGATTCGGCGGATGATGCAAAAATTCCGCGGTGTAACCCTTGACGATGCCGTCGGTGTCATGGACGCGGAGCTGATGTTGATTGACAAGCAGCCGGTTGGTTGGCGGCTCGCCTTTGAAAAGCGTGATCGTGCCTTCCGTTCCCAAAATCCGGCCAATGAGCGAGCCGGTGAGCAAGGTGATGATGCCGAGATGCGTGATGAGAAAGGCGACGTGATGTTTGCGCCACGGCCAGCGTGAGATCGCGGAGACGGCGAGGTTCGCGCCGAGCAAAATCAACCAAAGATTGAACCACGGCGCGCCGTAAACGTAGGCCCGCGCCACGTTCGCGTCGAAACTCGATTCGTAAAGCGTGCCGATGATCGCTGCAACAATCAAAACCGCGAGCAGAACAACGGCGAGTTTGAGCGACGCAAAAAAACGAAAGAGCGGATTTTTTTGCCAAACCGGCCGCGCGGATGAATTCGAATTGCCCATGCGAAGATCGACATCTTCCGCGAGGATAATGCCGCGTTCAATCGCGGAGTTATCAGTGTCCGATTCTGTAGGGGAGCGGTTCGCTTCACCAAGGGACGCCCGCGACGCCTCGCACAATTCAATCTTCGACGGTCATTAGACCGCCGCTACAGTTCGCCATTGCAGCCGCTTCGCTCTGCGAAGGGCGCAGGAGTCTAACGCGCGAGCATAGCCCAGAACAGCCGGTCAATCCGCCCACGCTTTCCAGCGTTTCCGGATCGGCTTCGTATAACGGTGGATGTCGATGTTTCTGACGCGGTCGACGCCTTCCTTCATCGCTTCGGCGGAGTCTTCGTACTTCCCCTTCACCGATTTGAAGAACGGCCAAAGAAATGGCAATGAAAGAAAGCTCCAGTGCATGTTTTCGAGAGAAGGCTTTATCTTGATTTCCCTTTCCTCGGCAGTTGAGGCGTAACGGATCGCTAATCCGATGGCGAGGCCGATGGCAAGTGCGCCGAGAATGGTCGGCACCGGATTCTCGCGCAGAAAAAATTCCGTGCGCGCTCGAGCATGACCCGCTCTTTCTTTCGTCTGTTCCCAGGTATCGCCTGCCGCAGCCGAAACTTTGCGAGCCGTTTGCCGCAAACGCCGTCTCGCCCCGGATTCAATCTCCTCTTCGCCCGATAGCGGCGGGGCCGAAAGAGGCTCATCTTCGACAAAATCGTCGTTGTTTGGATTGATCATACAATTAATTCGCAACTCGGGGCGACCTTGCGTTTCTCGGATCGGTTCTTCACGTCCAGCGCACTAGCGAATCGCGAAACCTTAACGGAATAACGAAAGGAACGACATGGCAGACATAACGAAAGAAGAGTCCTATTGGCGCGAACATCATACGAAACAACCGTATGCGAAAAAAGAGCTTTCCTACGACGACTATGCGGCAGCGTATCGCACGGGTTACGAAGGTTTCCACAATTATCCGGGTAAAGCCTACGAAGAAATCGAAGACGACCTGGCCCTCAACTATCAACGGACCAACGCGGGGGCCGCACTCCCGTGGGACCACGCCCGTCATGCAGTGCGTGCCGCGTGGGCCAAGCTGAGTCAAGACGTTGCGCCGCGCGATCCCGACCGCGGCATCCGCGGCGGGATTTAGACCGTTGTTTCAGCGGCGATCCATGACCGTTGAATCCAATTGGGAAAAAAAGAAATCGGCGTTGACAGAGCGTCGCTACAGAAGCCGCCGATAAACGGTATGGATATCTTCGCTGGCAATCACGAAGATGACTTTGTCGATCTTGTCCCCGGTTGTGAGGAAGTCGCGAGTAGTTTCGAGCGCAATTTGCGCCGCCTTTTCCACCGGATAGCGATACGCGCCACAACTGATCGCTGGAAATGCGATCGTCTTGATTTTGTTTTCAACCGCGACCCGGAGCGAGTTGCGATAACAATTCGCTAATGTTTCTGCCTCGCCGCGGCTCCCGCCCGTCCAAACCGGACCCACCGTGTGAATGACGTAACGCGCGGGCAGATTATAACCGTGGGTGATTTTTGCTTCGCCGGGCGCGCAACCGCCGAGTGTTCTGCATTCAGCGAGCAGTTTCGGCCCGCTTGCGCGATGAATTGCACCATCGACTCCGCCGCCGCCGAGCAGTGTGCTATTGGCCGCGTTCACAATTGCATCGACATCAAGTTTGGTAATG
The DNA here is from genome assembly GCA_003219195.1 of Verrucomicrobiota bacterium. Taxonomy (GTDB): domain Bacteria; phylum Verrucomicrobiota; class Verrucomicrobiia; order Chthoniobacterales; family UBA10450; genus UBA10450. The sequence continues at coordinate 21,135 of QHPX01000085.1, read as the reverse complement.
TCTCCACGGACGATGTCGATCTCCGCGGCCGGCCGCTTCATTTTACGGCGCGAGCCGATCAATCAACCAGGAACTGTCCGCCTGACGCGTATAACGAAATCGATCGTGCAGACGGTCCGGCCGGCCCTGCCAAAATTCCATCGTGTCCGGTATCAGCCGATAACCGCCCCAATGCGGTGGCAGTGGGATTGGTTTGTCGGCGAAGCGCTCGGTCATTTCCGCCATGCGCGCGTCGAGCACGCGACGCGCATCAAGCACTTCGGTTTGACGCGAGGCCCAGGCGCCGAGCTGGCTCCCAACCGGGCGCGAATGAAAATAACGCGCCGATTCCTCACGCGAAGTTTTTTCCACTTTGCCGTTGATACGGATTTGCCGATCCAGTTCGATCCAATAAAAAGCGAGCGCGGCGTACGGATTTGCCTCGAGCTGCTGCCCTTTTTCACTTTGATAATTGGTAAAGAAGACAAAGCCGTCCTGGTCGAATCCTTTTAATAACACGACGCGCACAGACGCCCTCGCATCCGGCCCGGCGGTGGCGAGACTCATGGCATTGACGTCGCGAATACCAGCTTCAATCGCGGCGGTGAACCAGTTTGAGAATTGTTTGATTGGATCGGGATCGAGATCGCGACGGCGCAGGCCATGCGCAGCATGTTCATAACGCGAAGGGGCAGGATCATGTGGCGTCTCCAACATGTGCCGGACAATATTCGCGAGATCGAAATTGTCGATCTATTCGACTAAGCTCAGGACAAGCCTTGCAATCGCCGGGGCGGCGTCATTTTCTGAACGGCGGGGGTTTTATCGATAGCTTCGATTCCACCGATCCGTTCAAATCGACCAACAGCCATTACGATGTGGCAAAACGCCAGTACCACGGCGCTGAACAAAAATGGTGGTAGCAGCTCTGTCGGTAATTACGCGTTCGCAAGCTGGTTCGAAGACAATTCCGACCCGAGCCGCGGCATCACTTACTGAACTGCGAGATTTGACCTCGTAGCGCTACAGGCCAGTGCAGGTGTGTCCTCACGCGCAAACCTGGCCTCTGCGGCTTGACACAGCCGCCGCTACCTCAAGATCGAAATGGGGCGAGCTTCAAAGCTGGCGCCGTCTCCGCGCAAACAAACTAGCTGCCGCAATTTCCAGCCTATCATTCTTCCACCCGTGGCTCACTCCCGGCGTGCTTCGCCTCATGGTGGGTGTAGCGGAAATACAAATTGCGGAGATAAATCGGGAGCGGAAGAAAACTTTGCAGCACGCCCACGGAGTCGTGCCGGTAGATCGCGAAATAGGCGAGTAACAAAAACGATCCAAGAGCGCTGCACTCCCAGAATCCAAAAGGAATCACACTCTTGCGCGCCCGCTCCGAAGCGATCCACTGGATCAAGAAGCGCAGGCCGAAAATGAGGCTGCCGCTCAGGCCGATAATTTTCCACGGGGTCAGCGCGAGCCCGAAGAATTTCGTCTCGGCCAGAAAACGTAAGCTGTTCATAACGGCGGGAACGTTGAGACAGATCACGCGACCTGAACAGCCTTTTGTTCTCGGGAGTCTGTCGGGCGTCTCTGTGAGACGCCGCATAATCTCACGACGGCGGTTGGCACAACCGCCCTACAATTTTGTTCATTCTCTTAAATTCTGTCTAAATTGCGCCATGACCTCGATCTGGGACCACGCAAATCCGCAATTGCGCGATCTGGTCGTTTACGAACCGGGGAAACCGATCGAGGAAACGGCGCGCGAACTCGATGTCGATCCAAACGCCATCATCAAGCTCGCCTCAAACGAAAACCCACTCGGGCCGTCGCCGAAAGCGCTCGACGCCATGCGCGACGCGCTGGAGAACGCGCAGCTTTACCCCGATGGCGGCGGTTTTTATTTACGGAACGCGCTCGCGGCCAAACTGGATTTCGCCCCCGAGAACATCATTCTCGGAAATGGCTCGAACGAAATAATCGAGTTTCTCGGCCATGCCTTTTTCAATCGCGATGATGAAGTGATCACCTCCGAGCACGCCTTCATCGCCTACAAACTGATCGCGATCCTTTTCGGCGCGCGCACGATTGAAACGCCAAGCCCGGATTATCGCCACAATCTCGACACGATGCTCGACGCGATCACGCCAAAAACGAAAATGATCTTCATCGCCAACCCGAATAATCCCACCGGCACCTTGCTCGCGCAGGATAAGATCGACAACTTCATGGCACGCGTGCCGGAGAACATCGTCACGATTTTCGACGAAGCTTATTTCGAGCTCCTGAACGACCCGCCAGACGCGCTTCGCTACGTTCGCGAAGGGCGAAACATCGTCGTGCTGCGCACTTTTTCAAAAATTCACGGCCTGGCCAGCTTGCGGGTTGGTTATGGCATCGCATCGCGCGACTTGATCGACGTGCTGCAAAAAACGCGACAACCGTTCAACGTCAACGGCATCGCCCAGGCCGGCGCCTTGGCCGCGCTCACCGATCGGGCGTATCAACGCAAAACGAAAGAGGTTGTCGATGCCGGGCGCGCTTACCTGGAAGAACAATTCCGCGACATGCAGCTTGGCTTTGTGCCGGGCGCAGCCAATTTTGTCATGGTCAACGTCCGCGACGGCGCCGCTGTTTTTAAAAAGTTGCTGGCGCACAAAATCATCGTGCGTCCGCTCAAAGGCTACAACTTGCCGGAATGGGTCCGCATCTCCGTCGGGACAATGGAACAAAACAAAAAATGCATCGCAGCGCTGAAGGAAGTTCTCTCGTAAGATCGACGTGCGTCGAAGATCGACAATCGATCGCCGGCGACACGATCGCGGCCATCTCCACGCCCGCCGGTGAAGGCGCCATCGCTCTCGTCCGTCTTTCGGGCGGCGATGCCATCATCGTCGCCGACAAAATTCTTCGCGGCAAAGAAAAGCCATCGGAATTTGCGCCGCAGGTCCAGCATCTCGGCGAGATTGTCGATGAAACGGGCCGATTGATCGATCAAGTGATGATGTCGATTCATCGCGCGCCTGCCAGTTACACCGGCGAAAATTTGGTCGAGATCAGTTGTCACGGCGGCACATTGGTCAGCGCGAAAGTGCTCGACGCTTGTCTGCGCGCCGGCGCCCGTGCCGCGCGACCCGGCGAATTTACCGAACGCGCGTTCCTCAACGGCAAAATGGACCTTACCCAAGCCGAAGCGGTCATCGATCTAATTCGCGCCAAAACCGATCTTGCTTTGCGTTCCGCCACCGAGCAACTCGAAGGCAGGCTCGGCCGCAAAATCCAATCCATCCGCGACGCACTTGTCGATCTTGTCGCGCACATCGAAGCATCGATCGATTTTCCGGAAGAGGATATCGCGCCGGATGAAGGGAAAAAGTTAAGCGCGCGACTTGATTCGATCCGCCGAGACATCTCCGAACTTCTTGCCACGGCCGACCAGGGCCGCATTTTGCGCGAAGGCGTTCGCGTTGTCATTTACGGCGCGACCAACGCAGGCAAGTCGAGTTTGCTCAACCGGCTCCTCGGATACGACCGTGTGATCGTAAGCGAAACGCATGGGACGACGCGCGACACCATTGAGGAAATGATCAACCTCCGCGGGGTACCAATCCGGTTGCTCGATACCGCCGGCTTGCGCCCGTCGGCTTGCGACCTCGAGCGCGAAGGAATCGAGCGCACGGAACGATCCTTGCAAATGTCCGACTTGCGTCTTCACATTGTCGATCGAAACGCGCCGCGGCCTGCGCATTTCGAAAAGCAAAACGCGAATGGGAACGAAATTCTTTTGCTCAACAAAAGCGATCTGGCCGAGCACACCGACTGGAAAAACTCCGACGCGCTGCGCATTTCCTGCGTAACGGGCGAAGGTTTGCCGGAGCTGGAGAATGAAATTCTCGCGCGCGTCGCCGGGCAAAATTTGCGAGCCGAGAGCGCGGTCGCAATTAACACGCGACACCGCGATTGCCTGCGGCGCGCACTGGACGCGTGCGATCGCGCGCATGCGACGATAGACAATGGGCTCGCGCCCGAATATGCGGCAGTCGATCTGAACGGCGCGTTGCGCGCGGTGGGCGAAGTAATCGGTGCGGTGAATGTCGAACAGATTCTCGATTCTGTCTTTGGCCAGTTCTGCATCGGCAAATGAGAAGTGCCTACGAGCGACTGGTTAGGCCATTGCTCTTTTCTCTCGACGCCGAAGCGGCGCATCATCTGGCCATCGCGCTGCTGCGCGGCGCCTCCCATGTCGATCTTGCGTTGCGCGCGCTCCAGTCTTTTCAGGTCGCGCCGAAGCCGAAAACAGTTTTCGGGCTGACCTTTCGGAATCCAATCGGACTGGCCGCGGGCTTGGACAAAAACGGCGTGGCTTTGCCGGCATGGGCGGCGCTTGGCTTCGGTTTCATCGAGATCGGCACCGTGACCGCAAAAGCGCAGCCGGGCAATCCAAAGCCGCGCATCTTTCGGTTTGCCGAACAAGAAGCCTTGATCAATCGCCTTGGATTTAACAACGACGGTGCGGTCGCGATCGCCGAACGGCTGCGCAAATTGCGTAGCGGCAAGCGCTGGCCCGATGTTCCCCTCGGCATCAACATCGGCAAGTCAAGGGAGACACCGTTGGAGCAGACGACGGACGATTACCTCTACTCTTTCCGGCTGCTTCGGGAATTTGCCGATTACATTGTGTTAAATGTGAGCTCGCCCAACACGCCGGGTTTGCGCGAGTTGCAGGGACGCGAGGCACTGGCGCAATTGCTTCGTGCGGTTCGCGAAAAAAACCAAATCGCACGTAAACCGGTGCTGATAAAAATCTCACCCGATCTTTCCTCTGACGAATTGAACGAGGTGATTGCCACCTGCGAAGAAAATGAAACCGCAGGGATCATCGCGACCAACACAACCCTCGATCACTCGTCGATTCCGCCGACGTATGATCAACCTGGCGGGTTGAGCGGCGCGCCGTTGCGCGAAAAATCAACCACCCTGGTGCGCGCGATCGCAGCGAGATCGACAATCCCGGTGATCGCGTCAGGCGGAATTGTCGATGCGCAATCCGCCCGCGAAAAATTCGAGGCCGGCGCACACCTTCTTCAGGTTTACACGGGCTACATTTATCGCGGACCGAATCTCATCCGGGAAATTGTTGAAAGTTTGTGAGGCCAATCCTCGGCATTTCGGTTGCGAAAGAACTGTAGCTGGTTTTTGTCATGAGAAGCGTTTGACCGGCGATCGCTTTAGGAAAGGCGATCTCCTCCAAACGTCATGTTGCTTTGAAACTCGGGCAAAAGATCAAAAAAGTCCTCAATCCTTTGTCATATCGGCGAGGCTGGCGAAGAACGCGCCGTTTACTCTGGCCGCTGCCACTGGGGCCGCTGCTGGCAAATCTCGATCAAGACCGGCTCCGCGAGATTCAAGCGCGTTACGCCACTTCGACAAATCATTACGTGAAGTATACCGAGGTTGACCGATTTTGGCGCGAAAACCGCAAACGCATCCAGGACCTGGGGCTGCATCGTTGCACGGGCAAGCGCGTTCTGGACCTTGGATGCGGCGGGGGATTCTTTCTTTATCTTCTCACGCAGCTGGGACACGAAGTTGTCGGTCTCGACATCGACGAGTTCCCGCTCTTTGGAGATCTTATCAATCTTTTCGGCGTACCGTGCGTTGTCTGGGCGATCGAAGCGTTCAAAGCGCTGCCCGATCTGGGGGCACGGTTTGATTATATCACCGCCTTCGCGACCCGCTTTAATCGGAGCGCCGAACGCGACTGGTATTGGGGCCCTTCCGAGTGGAATTTTTTCCTGAATGACTTGGAACAATATCTGGCGCCGGGAAGCCAAGTATTTTTTTCCTTAAACCGAAGGCGCCGAGAAGGAGATTATTACACGCCCGAACTGCGCGAGTTTTTCTTGAGTCGCGGTGCAACCGTGGAGCGCGACCGAGTATTTTTCTCGAATGGCTTGCGACCGTGGACATCGCACTCGACCGTGGCGAGGCCGCCAAGCAAGAAATAGATTCGCTAATTCGCGGCGTCCGTCGTTGCTATAATTCGGGCGTTCCAGTCGGAGAGGACTGCGCTTTGTGAAAACCGCGCCGATGTTGGTGATGCGATTCTATTTCCTGGAGTTTGGCACGCTGTTCCGGGGTGAGATCCGCCGCCATTTCGCGATGCGCTTCCGCGATCGTTTCGTGGACGCGGCGCCCGGTGCTCCTTCGGATTTCTTCAAGTTGAGCAGCAGCTTTATCGGCAATCGGGGAGATTTTCGCGACCTGTTCGTCGGTGAGATGAAGCTGCCAGCGCAGGTGATTCCGCATCCTTTCGCCGAGGAGTGTCCGCTGCGGTCCGAAAAAGAGATGGCGCGCGTGCGAAGCGCCGAAGAAAGCGCCGGTCATTCCGCCGGCAAGGAAGACGAGGACGAAGCCGACGATCAATTTCCATTTCAACATCCGATTCATTGTAAAAACTCTTCTTGAATCGCCGAATCCGCGATCGCAAATTCATTGGCGAATGGCTCGCTCTTTTCCAGGTTTTGATTAGATTCACGGTAGGCGCCGGCGGTTGCGACAATCGTCACGGCTGCGGCCACAAGAACGACGCGCCGAATGAGCCGCGCAAGGCTAAGCGCTGTGGCCTCCTCCCTGGCGCGCCACTGTGCGACGACGCGCGTATCGAATCCAAACGGCGCTTGCAGCGAAACATCTTTGTTGGTCAGCGCCGCCGATCGCAGCAACCGCGCGATTTTTCCATCGACATCGTTCATGAATTTTCCTTTGCCGTAATTGTGATCAATTGACTTTTCATTTTCTGCCGCGCGCGAAACGCCCGCACTTTGATCAGGGACGTGCTCCAGCCAGTGATCTTGCGAATCTCTTCCACGGAACGCCCCTGCAGGTAAAGCAAATCGATTACGAGGCGTTCGGCCGGTTTCAGAAGATCGAGAAGATGTTCAGCCAATTGGCGCGAAGCAAACCGCCGGTCTGGAGACAGCTCGTCGGATGATGCCGCGAGATTTTCCACGACCGCCTGTTCTTCCTCGCTCAAATCGGCCTGTCGCAGCTCAGGCCGCACTTTTTCGGCTGCGATTTGATTGAGGCAGGTGTTAACGGCAATGCGGGAGATCCAGTGCTCGAGCGGCACTTTGCCGGAAAATTGGGATAACTTTTGAAATACTTTGATAAAAATCATTTGGCAAAGATCCTCCTCCGAAGTTCGTCGCGCTCGATGGGCGCGCACCATTTTTGCGACAAACGGATAAAGCCGCCGCACCAGTTCGCGAGCCGCTTCATCGTCATGCTGGAGCGCAGCTTCAACCAGCGCGCGTGCATCATTATCATCCATGCAGTAGTCGAGATCGCATCCACACTATTAACTAAGACCGGCATGAGTGCGTTGCGGTTACAAGTATGCCTCCGTTAAATCGACAAGAGAAAATTGTAACCGGCGATGTCTTCCTCCGGTCACCAATTATGAACGAGGCGCAGAAGCGCCTGGCAAAACACCAAACAGAACAAAAACTATGAAACGAAACTTATTTGCAATTGCAGCTGTAGGAGCAATCGCGCTCGGCGGCTTCGCCGTTGCGCAACCGGAAGATGACCCCGGTGGCAAAGGCGGATGGCATCGTCACGGCAATCCGCTCGAGCATATGACTGAAACATTGAAACTAACACCGGACCAACAGGCGAAAGTCCAGCCGATCCTCGATCAAACCAAACCGCAGATCGTCGCCATCCAACAGGAGGCGATGGAAAAAACAAAAGCGGTGATGGACAAGACGATGTCGCAAATCCGGCCCCTGCTCACGCCGGAACAGCAGCAGAAACTCGATACCATGCGCAAAGCTCACGAAGACATGCGCAACGCTCGCAAGGAACTTCACGACGCCACGAAGGAATAACCCCGGTTATTCGGAGAGAGGAGCGGCGGCGATCAGGAGAAGAGTCGCCGCCGCGTTCCTTTTTTGCAAAACGGGATTGTAGCCCCCTGCCCTGCGGACCGTTCCGGCGACGCGCCATAGGTGCGTGGCTACAAAAGCGCTTCAACCTTGTTTTCCTCTCCGGGAAAACAGAAGCGTAGTCACTCCCAGCGCGGCGAGCACCGCCGCAGTGAAGAGCCCGGTCCGAAAGATGAGCGCGCGCGAGTGGAAATCGCTCTTCGAGTGAGCAGCCACTCCGACCAAAAAAAACAGCAGCGCGGTGTAGATCAAAATTAAACCGATCGCTTTTCCGGTGTCGCTGGCGATTTTCATTTCAGGAATTTCACAGAAACGCCCTACAAAATATCCGAGGGCAAGTCAACCGCCTTACAATCTCCTCGCCTGAATCGATTCCAGCGTGCCCGGCTAACACAACATAGTGAGATTGGCGTACAGGCTTTTCATGTCGGCCATTTAGAAAGCGATTGAATGCAGCGTAAATGCGAAAGTGAAAAATTCGATCGCACAAAGGTCGCGCTGGTGTAGAGGCGCGTGTCCTCACGCGTAGAATTATTTAGCTGCGGCTGGGGACAGCCGCCTCTACACCCTCTTCAATTTCCAATCCCAGTTCGCGCAACAACGCAAGATCGACATCTGCCGCCGGATTCTTTGCGGTGAGAAGTTTGTCGCCGAAAAAAATCGAGTTCGCGCCGGAAAAAAAACAGAGCGCCTGGCCTTCCTGCGAAATTCTGGTGCGCCCGGCGGCGAGGCGCACACGCGCCTTCGGCAACGCGACGCGCGCGACGGCAATGAGGCGGACTAGCTCAAAAACATCGACCGGCGGTTGATCGGCCAGCGGCGTGCCCGGCATCGCCATCAAACAATTGATCGGCACGCTTTGCGGCGGTGGATCGAGTTCGCTCAAAATCTCAATCATGCGCAGCCGATCGTTTTCCGATTCGCCCATGCCGATGATTCCACCGCAGCAAACCGACATGCCGCTTTCCTGCACGGCGGCGATCGTGTTCAGGCGATCTTCGAACGAATGCGTGCTTACAATCTCGGGATAAAATTCGGGCGAGGTGTCGATGTTGTGATTGTAAGCCGTTACGCCGGCAGCCTTGAGTTTGCGCGCTTCCACCGGACCGATCTCGCCGAGTGTGACACAAACTTCCATGCCGAGCTGGCTCACTTCTCGCACGATCTCGAGCACGCGCTCGAACTTTTCCGTCCCATCCCGCACGCCGCGCCAGGCCGCGCCCATGCAGAAACGCGTCGCACCCTGCGCTCGTGCTCGTCGCGCTGTGGCTGTAATTTTTTCGATCGACAATAACTCTTCGCGTTCGAGGCCGGTGGAATAATGCGCAGACTGCGCGCAATAGGCGCAATCTTCGCTGCAGCCGCCGGTCTTGATGCTGAGCAAACTGCAACGCTGCACATCTTCACCGCGCCAATATTGGAGATGCACCGCCCGGCTTTGCGAAATCAAATCGAAAAGCGGTAGGTGATAGAGCGCGTGCAGTTGGTCAAATCTCATCGCGTGCCGCGATGTTAAATCGAAAATCAAAAATCAAAATCAAAATCAATTCACCCACTTCCCGCCTTCGGAAGTGAGGATCGGCAGTTCTTCCATCATGAACTGCGTTTTGCCGATCGCGCCGATCATGTGGGTGCCGGTGGCGCTATACCATTTCTTCGACATGCTCTCGCCGGTGTGGCAGCTCCAACAGGTTGCTGTAGTCGAACATGAAGCAGGCCCGGTTCGAGTGCCCGAAGTATTCGAAACCGACAACCTTCAGTCGGTCGCGTCCCGGCCCATTATTCAGGTAATTGATGACCTCGTCGCCGCTCTGAAAATAGATCAGGTTGAGATTAAACTTGTCCGCGACGGAGTCGATGAAGCTAATCAGGTCCTGGTGCTCCTGTGCGGCGCGATCAAGATAGCCTTGTTTGTAAACCAGCCAGGTGATCTTGGCGTCCGGCCCAAGGCCAGTGCGAAGCTGTTCGGTGCGCAGGCGGGCTGCATGCACGAAATTCGCCCACCAATGATCGTGCGGATAGGCTTTGTATTGTTCCCACTGATGCAGCGACGGTCCGCCCACCACCACGATCCATTCCCCGGGCGGATGGGCGGCCGCCATCGATCCAACCGCCATGATCGACAATGCAAAAACAAGCAACGGGCGTTTCATCGAGTGAAGGAGAGCACTATTTATGCAGGAGACGAAATTGCGCAAGTGAGGCAGGCGACGAAGATGTCGACGTTGTAGCTGGCGCCGTCTCTGGCGGCAGAGGTTTCGATAACTGCCGCTGAAGACAGCGGCAGCTACAACCATGTCGGTGCTAACTCGTCGCGGACCAAATCTTCGTTCGTTTGTCGTTTTCGAATGAGCGCGAATTTATCGCCGCGCACCAAAGCTTCGCCCGGCAGAGGGCGCGAATTGTAATTTGACGCCATGACAAATCCGTAAGCGCCCGCGCTCATGATGGCGAGCAGATCGCCTTCGCGCAGCTCCGGCATCTCGCGATCACGCGCGAAAAAATCGCCCGTCTCGCACACCGGACCGACGATGTCGATCTTGTCGCGCTCGCCACCTCGCTGCGATTCACGCAGCGGAACGATCTCGTGATAACTATGGTAAAGCGCCGGGCGAATCAGGTCGTTCATTCCGGCATCGACAATTGCGAATTTTTTCTGGCCGGTTTGCTTGAGGTAACGGACGTGCGTGAGCAAAACACCGGCGTTCCCGACCAGCAATCGCCCAGGCTCGAGCAGAATTCTTAATTTCACTTCGCGCAGCGGCGTCAGAATCGCATCGACATATTGTTGGATGGACAATTGATGTCGCGCGGGCGCTTCTTCCTTCCACCAGCCGCTGCTGCCGCTCACGAACGACGATTCGTAAACAATCCCGACTCCTCCGCCAACGCTAAAAAACTTGATCCCGTATTTACTTTTTAATTCGCGAACCAATGGCGTGACCTTCTTGATCGCGTCCACGAACGGCCGCGTCTCGATGATCTGCGAGCCGATGTGCATTTGCACGCCGACGATGTCGATGTTGCGCATTTTCGCGGCGCGCTCATAAACCGCGGCCGCGTGATCGAGCGCGATCCCGAACTTGTTTTCGCTTTTGCCGGTGGAGATATACTCGTGCGTCGCCACATCGACATCGGGATTCACGCGCAACGCGACTGGGGCGCGCGCGCCTTTGCTCGCGGCAATCTGGTCGATGTAATCCAGCTCCACTTCGCTCTCGACGTTGAAACTGTAAACGCGTTGTTCGAGCGCGTACTCGATTTCCTCGCGCGACTTTCCGACGCCGGCAAAGGTGCATTTCGCGGGATCGCCTCCTGCGGCAACGACGCGGAAAAGTTCGCCGCCGGAAACGATGTCGAACCCAGCTCCTTCTTTGGCAAACAAACTCAGGATTGCGCGATTCGAATTCGCTTTGACCGCATAACAAATCAGATGATCCAGCGGCGCGAGTCCGCCGGACGGGCGGATTCGTCCCGCGGCGAACGCGGCATCGAGTCTGCGGTAATGATCGAGAATCGTTCCCGCGCTGTAGACGTAGAGCGGCGTCCCAAATTCCTGCACGATCCACGCAAGATCGACATCTTCGCAATGAAGCTTCCCTTCGCGGTAATGAAACGAATGCACTATGCCAATGCAATTCGCTAAAGCGCGAGCATTCTCAAGCAGATGTTGAGCGCCCCGATCAATGCCACTCCAATCGAAAAGCTCGTCACGACCAGTCCCTTTCCATGCCTCATCATTTCCCCTAAAACGGCGTGCGCGGCCAGATAGAAAAATCCGCCGCCGACGTGGGCCATAATTAAGCCGAGCCAAAACGTCGGTGCTTTCGCTAGGAAGAAAAAACCGATCACTCCGCCGAGCAGCGTAGTTGCTTCAACTGCGGCCACCCAGCCGAGCGCGTTCGCGCGTTGCAATCCCGCGCCAATCAAGAGGCTGCCCAGCGCAAGACCTTCCGGAACCTTGTGCATGCAGAGCGCAGAGAACAGTGACCATTGGGCCGCTTCCGCCGTAGGTGCTCCCGGTCCGATTCCCAAGGCGACACCGTCAGTTGTGCTATGAATTGCCAGTGCGACAACCAACGCCGTTGCGATTTCGCTGAAATGTCGCGTTGTGTCCGCGTCGAAGTGACTGGCCGCGCAGGCCGGGCAAACGTGATGGACGTATTTGCTGATGAAGAAGAACAGCCCGTATCCCGTAGCCGCCGCCAACACTACTGCCCACCAACTGCTGTTGCTCAAACTCTCGGGCAAAATCGCGAAGAGCGTTACGCCCAGGAGTGTTCCGGCCGCAAGACTGATCAACGCACAAAGCGGTTTGTGCGCCAATCGCAGCGACGTGCTGATCCACCCGCCGGCAAGAGCGAAAGCGTAGGCCGCGACGACCTGCCACAGCGTGATTTGGCCATTCAAGAGCTCGTGAGTGATTCGTGATCTTCCCGACAGTGCTGCGTCTCGATGGTGAGGTGGACCAGCTCTTCGTGCTCGCGCAACAATTCGCGATATGCGTCGGAAGTTTTCGGCTCGTGCGCGACGATCGAGACGATGGCGGCAAATTTCCCCGTGCCCATCTGCCAGACATGGAGATCGGTCACGATCGAGTCACCGTCAGCCTCGACCGCGCGGCGAATTTCCTCCGGCAAATCGGAAGAGATCGGCGTGCGATCGAGCAAAATGCCGCTCGTATCGCGCAAAAGGCTGTAAGCCCACGAGAAAACAACGCCGCTTCCGACCAAGCCGACAACGGGATCGAGCCAGAACCAGCCGAAGAACTTGCCCGAAGTTAGCGCGATGATGGCAAGAAATGTCGTGAACACGTCGGCCAGCACGTGGAGATATGCGGCGCGCAGGTTCAGGTCATGGTCGTGTGAATGACGATGTCGATCTTGGCCGCGAGGATGTGAATGATCGTCCTCTTTCAACAGCAACGCGCAGACAAGATTGACGGTAAGGGCGATGCACGCGATAGCGATTGCTTCGTTAAAATGAATGGACAGCGGAACGAAAAGACGGTGAACCGATTCGCCGGCCATGAGAAATGCAACCACCGATAGCACGACCGCACTCGCGAACCCGCCGAGAACGCCGATTTTTCCAGTGCCGAAACTGAACTGGACATTCGACGCGTGCCGCCGCGTGAAGTAATAGGCAATCGCGGTGATGAGAAACGCGCTGACGTGCGTGCTCATGTGCCAGCCGTCGGCCAGCAACGCCATCGAGTGGGAGAGAAGACCAGCCGTGATCTCCACCACCATCATTACGCCAGTGATCACAATTACGAAGCGCGTGCGACGTTCGCCCCTGGAAAAATCGCGGACGAAATCGTGCGAGTGCCGGAAGTGAGAATGATCCACGGGGGACATATCGAGAGAGGATAACTCAGTTATCGAACCATCAGCAAAAAAAGATGGAAGTGAATCAGGCACTGCCGGCTGCATGTGATCGAGTTCGAATCAGCGCGTATATCGAAACAAAAATCAGCAACGCACCAAAAGTGCAGACAATCGCCGCGCCGGACGGCAGGTCCCACCAAAAGGAAAGAAACAAACCGCCGACCCCGCCGATTAACGCAATGACCCAACCAATCAGCAAGCGATTACCAATTCGATTGGCCAGATTGATCCCGCAAACGGCCGGGACAATAAGATAACTGAAAACGAGCAGCACGCCGGCGATGCGCACGAAACTCGTCACGACCAGACCAAAGACGGCGTAAAACAAAAAATCCCACCAACGTACGCGCAGTCCCTTCTGATAGGCGCCGTCTCGATCGAATGAAACCAGCAGGAAATTTCTGCGCAAAATAAAATGGAAAATGCCGACCCCGACAAAAAGCGCGAAGCGTTCCCAAACTTCGTGTGGTGTCACGAGAAGAATGTTGCCCACGAGCATGTTTTTGATTTCTTCGTCACCCTCCGCTGCGCGCGAAAGCAGCAAAACTGCTGCGGCCGCCGCGACCACATAAGAAATCCCAATGACTGCTTCTTGCGGAATTTGGCTGGTGCGTTTTCCGGTCACAGAAAAAATTCCAGCGCCGACTAAAGTAAACCCGAGGGCAATCGCAAACGTCGTCCAGCTTTCAAGATCGAGATGAAAAAGAACGGCGAGACAAATTCCCAGGGAGGCCATCTGTGCCATCGCGATGTCGATGAAAATGATTCCGCGCTGAACGACGTGCAGGCCGAGGTAAACCAGCAGCCACGGCAAAAGAACACAGGCCACAATCGGCCAAAACATTACTTCAAACATAAAATTTTCCCCGCTCGATAGGGCGATGCTCTGCGGAGCTGTCGAATATCGATGGCTCTTCGGCTCGACGGAGACTCGCCCTACCAATGAATGCGTTTTTCATTTCAGCGCCGCCGCCAGCCGCGAGACGAGGGTGTCGATCAACTTCACGTAACTGTCCGTCCCGGGCAGGCCGCCCGGAAACTGCGAAAACTCCACGACCTTCGCGCCAGTCGCGTTCGCGACTTTCTCGGCGATTCGCCGATCGTGAAACGGCTCGACAATGATCGCTTTGATGTGCCGCGCTTTCATCTGCGCGATCACTTCCGTCAAATGCGACGGCGACGGCGGAATGCCCGGCTTTGGTTCGAGAAAGATGTCGATGTTCACGCCAAAACGGTGCGCGAAATAAACCCATGAATCGTGATATGCGACCACATTCTGTCCTTTGAACGGCAGCATCGCCGCGCCCCATTCCTGTAATTTTGCGTTAATCGCCGCTTCGAACTTTTTGTAGTTCGCGTCGTAGACAGCCGCGTTGGCGGAATCGACCGCGGAAAAGGATTGTGCGATGTGCTGCGCCACGGCTTTGGCGATGATCGGGTCGCTCATGAAATGCGGGTTGCCAAGCGCGTGCACGTCGCCCGCCGCGCGCGTCACATTTGTCGGCACGTTCATGAGACGAATTCCTTGCGACGCCTGAACGCGGCCCGGCTTGCCGATCTCGATTTTCGGGTTGCGCGCGTTTTGCAAGAGCGGCGGCAACCAGCCGATCTCAAGCTCGGCGCCACCGTCGATCAAAACGTCGGTGCTGCGCAATGAGACGACGAAGCTGGGACGTGCATCGACAAAGTGCGGGTCTTCCGTCGGTTTTGCCAGGGTGACGATGTCGATCTTGTCGCCGCCGATCTCGCGCGCGAGCGATCCGAAATCGGGCAGCGTCGCAACGACGTTAAGTTTTGCATTCGCAGAGACAGCGCATGCCAGAATTGTGCACAGAATTAACAGGATCTTTTTCATAGTTCAGAATTTGTGGGCGCCGTGCGCACCGAGGATGAATTCGAATTGGAGGAACACCGAATCGACATCCCGATCGGCGAGGAAGAAATTTTCGTCGAAGAAATCGTGATTGTATTGCAATCGTATTTTGGAGAACTCGGTCGGATACCAGGTCAAGTTGGCGCTGACGCGCGAGCGCGTTTGCCGGTCCATATCGTCGGTGAATTCGGAGTCGGTCATGTGCAGGTAATCGCCGCGCACGCCCGCGACCCATCCTTTCTTGAACCCCCAAAGCAATTGCGAATACATCCCCCAATCATGGAACGTTTCCGCGACGGGAAACGATTCATCGACGCCGCGGCCGGCTTCGAACCGGCGATACATCGCCTCGGTTTGCCATTTCACAAACGGAAAGCCGCCTTCCGCGTGCGAGCTTTTCCATTTGTAAAGAAGATCGCCGCCGTAAATCTGCGTGCGGGCATTTGCGCCAGTCTCATTTGAACCGAAGGCCCCGGATACACCTGCGAGCACGACCTGCGTCGGGCTAAGATCGACAGAATTTTCCCAGCGCGGGATCCAGACGAAATCCTGCAAACCGCGCGCTTCCCGATCCGTTGTCGTCCGGCCAAAGAAAATTCCATCATCGCCGGGATTGCGAAATGAGTAACCGGTGCCGCCGCGGCCATTTTGCACGGCAAAAATTACCTGCGAATACCACGGCACCGGCACGATCCACGAGATTTGCGCGCCGACGCCGCGCAATCCGTCCGGGCCAAGGATGCGACCGCTGACGAGCGGCGCGTCGGCGAAGTCCCACGTATGCGGATGAGTCGGATTTAAACGACCGAAGGCGGCGAAGAATTGTCCAGCTTTGAGTTGCAAGTTAAAGGGCAAGCTGGTCGTTTGCAGGAAAGCTTCTTCGACTTCGACCTCGGTTTCGTTGTCGTTGTCCAATTTGAAGACAATGTTGGCGAAACCTTCGAAGTAAGGGTCGACCGCTCCGTCAAAGGCGAGCTCGATGTTGCGCGCATTGAACCCGCGCTGCTGCGGATCGTGATCGCCGACTTCGACATGATTAAGATCGCGCGCGCTGGAGTAAGCCAAGGCGAACAGTCCGTCGAAGGAGATGTTCATGTAATTTTTTCCGCCACCGATGGCGATCGGCGCCGTCAGCGATCCGCCAGCCCCACTACTTGAGATCGTTTCCGGTGTCGATGTTACGACCGAGGTGTCCGTGGTCGGAAAACTTCCCGGCGCGGGGGTGCCGCTTACGGCCGGCGCAGTTGTCGATGAAACAACTGAGGTGTCTTCGATTGGAAAACGTCGCGGTGCGCTCGCAGCGGGTGCGGGCGAACCAGCCGCTCCGGCAATGGGGGAAGGCTCCGGATTTTGCTGCGAGGCCAATTCACCCCCGAGGCTCGCCTTTTCCAGCGCGGCCTGCTGATCTTTCACTTGCTGCTGCAACGTCTTCACCGTCTCGCTGAGCGATTGCACTTGCTGGCGCAGCGCTTCGACATCCGCCGCCGAGGCTGGCATTGACTTTGAAACTGCCGGCCCGGGCGACGACGTGGAAACGGACGCCGCTCCCTGCGCAGAAGCGGCCGCTACCGAAAAAATCGCCAGCGTTACCAAAATAAATTTTCTCATTCAAAACTCCTGATTAAAAACTCGGGCGTCAGCGCCCGATCGATTCAAATCTGCTGCGTTCGGCGAACGTTGATTCAGCGGCGTGAGGAACGCGCTAACCACCGCTATCCCGCAGACGCGGGGAAGAATCAACGCTTCAGGAGTGCGCGGGCGGGGCGTGCTCGAAAATACGCGCGCCAAGAAACGGCGATGCGACCCAGATCCGATTGAGTGTCGGACTCCTCGAAATTTGTGCGGCAGTCGCCGGCGCAATCATCAGCGGCGCAGCAGCGGTGTGATGACAACTGCCGGAAGCGATCAGTGTAACCGCGCATTCATGAAGCGATGCGGCCGTGGGATGAAGTCGTTCATGTAAATTCGGTGCGACTGAAAGGACCAGCATTAACAAAATCGCCGCGGCGAGAAGGAGGGCCGTGGCGCCACCAAACCAGCCCGATCGAATGCGAAGCGCGCGGCACGGCATCGAGCGCGACTTTGCTTTCGAGCGATTTGTTGCGCAAGGACTTTCTATACCGCGCCGCTGCGGGCGCTGCCGTGCAGCATTGCCCCGGACGCCTGGGTTTCCTCCCACACCGACTCATGATTAGTTCGAACTCGTCAGAAATCGTAAGCGACCGTGCCGTAGAAACCGCGACGCTGGCCAAATTGCGGCGCGCCCACACCGATGCCGCTGCCGTCGCGCAGCTCGTAAATCTTATCGAACAAGTTCACGACGTCGAAGCGGACCTTAAAATTGCCGACTCGGGGAATCTTCAAATTCCGCTGAAGAGACAAATTAACGGTTGCGTAATCGGGCACGCTTTTGGTGTTGGCGAAGCCTCTCCGAAGCCCAGCTCCGTAGAGAAAATCAGCCGCCGCTTTCCAGTCGTTCCAAGTGTAGGCAGCGCCGGCTGTGGCGGTCCATCGCTGGTCGTGATCGAGAAACACCCAGTGTTTGTTGATGAAGGCAAACTCATCTGGATCAAACAAAAACTCCGCAGAGCTCACGTGGACGCCGCGCGCCCATTCCCAACCCACATTTCCATAGGCCGAGAACGGACCATGGTCGTAGTTCGTGGTGAATTCACCGCCGTAAATCCGGCCGCGATTGTAATTGAACGATGAGAGAATGAGCGCCTGGCCAAACTGGCCTTCGTCGAGTGTCGAATGCGAGCTCTTGTAGAAACCGTCCAGTCCCGCATTCCATCCTTCCATAATCTTTTGCGTTACGCCGGCATCGAAGTAATGCGCGCGCTCCGAGGTCACCGCGGAATCCAGTGTGATCGCGGAGCCGTTCGTGGTGCCAGCGAATTTGGCGATGGTACTTTGTGGAACAGCCTCTAAGGGCGGCGGCGTGAAGTAGCGCGCGTAACCGGCATGAAGCGTGGTCCAGTCAAAGGGCTTGTAAACGACATTAATTCGTGGGCTGAGCTGGTTCTCGTCCGCGAACGCATTTACAAAGTCGAGCCGGCCGCCGAAATTGATCGTGAGTTGTTCGAAAGGCTTCCACTCGTCCTGCAAATAGAAACCGTAGAAGTAGCCGTACTTGTCGTGATTATCGACGATGCGCAGCGGGGTGGTGCTGGTTTGGTTGCCATTGGCATCGACCGGAAAAACAAGCGTAGCCGTATCGATGGTCGCGTGCTGCTCGGTGAAAATAAGACCGCCGCGAATCGTATGCTGGTCGTTGAGTTTGTAGCTCGAATCGAGTTCGACGCCGTTGGAAAGAATGTCGCGATCCACCCGCGAGGCAACGCCGTTAAAAATGAGGTCGCCGACGTCGTCCGGGCGAAAAAGGATCGAACTGAAGCGATTGAAGACTGACGCTTGGAAATTGAGATCGCCCGCATTTTTTTGGTAAGTTAAAATTTCGTAGGCGTTGTCTTCCGATTGGTTCTCGTCCAGCTTGGCCGAGTTAAATGTCGATCTTCCATCGACTGTAAACATCGGCGGTTGCCCCGGATTGTTGGGGATTTGAAAATCATTGTGATCGTCGCCAACGAGCAGCGAGAGTCGGCTGGTGTTGTCGATGATGTA
Source organism: Verrucomicrobiota bacterium (assembly GCA_003219195.1). Taxonomy (GTDB): domain Bacteria; phylum Verrucomicrobiota; class Verrucomicrobiia; order Chthoniobacterales; family UBA10450; genus UBA10450. Next base: position 2,326 of record QHPX01000085.1, on the reverse strand, counting down.
AGAGAAATAACCGAATTCTTTGAATTGATCCGTGTCGTCGTGAATCGGGCTGCTGCTGCGCGTTGGATTTTCGATGCCGATGCCGTCGTGCAAATAACTTTGCGTGACGTAATAGCTGAGCTTTCCAGTCACGCCGCCGCGCTCGAGGCTTTCCATAATTGTGTCGAAACTGCCCACGTAGATGGACGCTTCGTTGCCAGTGAAGACCGGGCCGTTCTTTGTGTGAATGTCGATGACACCGGTTTCGCGAAAGCCAAACTGGGCCGGGAGCGCGCCTGTGATGAGCGAGATATTATCGGCAAAGCGCGTCGCCAGTTCCGGCCCAAAGCCGGGAATGCTTTCCGGCAGGAGCACGTCGTCGATGCGGTATTGCAGATTGGCGTGTTCGCCGCGGACGTGAAGCTGCCCGAATGAATCCTGCGCTACTCCGGGAAAGCGCAAGATGGTTTGATTGAACTGAGCGTTCTCGCCCTGCGCCTGCGAATCAAGCCGATCGGGTCCGACCGTGTAACGCGTCGCGCCGAGACTGGGCACAATTTGCTCGCGCGAAATGTCGAGCTCCTGCGCGGTGACAACTACGTTTTCAGCGGTGGCGGTACCCGGCGTTGCCGTCGGTGGTGGTGCGGGGCTCGGTAATGCGTCTTGCGCAGTTGCAATATTTCGCACGAGAAACAGTGCAAGTGATGCACTTAGAAATTTTTTCATTGATGTGTTTTCGAAATGGATTTTTCAAAGTTGTGAAAGTTGCGGCCCACGATTCCCGTGAAGCCAGGTGAAAGCAGCGCATCTTGCACGAAGGCCGTGCCGCGATTCAGGCGAAGTGGGACTTCTAGCGCTCCGCGAGAACGCGGCTCAGCTGCGTGCTAACCGCGCGCAGGCGGCGCGTGCTCGAAGATGCATGCGCCGAGAAACGGCGATTCGACCCACTGCGGAGTCAATGCCGGAATTTTCGAAAATTGCACGCCGGGAACCGGAGCGCCGACCAGTGGCGGATGAGCAGAATAATCGTAACCGCCAGAGGCGACCATCGTCGCTGCGCAGGTGTGCTCGCTGCGATTCGCGTCCTTGTGGACGCGCTCGTGCAATTGCGGGGAAGCACCCAGCGCGAGCGCCCAGAGAAATGCCGCGGAGACGAAAATCGCAATAGACGCGCGCCCGCGATTTGTTGAACGCGCTAACGTGCTCATTGCGCTGCGAGCTTGTGTCGGGTCCAAAAATTCCGCAAGAGATTTTTGCAAGATCGACAACGAGTGAGATCGCGACTAAGTCATCACGCGAGCGGCATGGCGCGGGTTCTAAACCATAAGTTTCGGCAATTGGGCTTGCCGGTACTTGGCATTGTCCTGCTTACGGTTGCGACTCGCCTTCCATCGCTGGTCCATTCGCGGCCCATCGATGATGAAGCCGTATATTCCATAGTCGCGAACGAAATTGTGGACGGCGGTCGGCCCTACATCGACGCGGTCGAGCGCAAACCTCCGCTGTTGTTTTGGACCTATGCGGCTGTGTTCAAAACTCTGGGAAAGTTCAACTGGCACGGCCTGCACTCGGCCGCGCTAGTTTGGACGCTTGGCACAATGGGAGGCCTTTATGTGATCGGCGATCAGTTGTTCGAACCCGAGACCGGTCTGGTCGCGGCGCTTCTTTACAGCATCTTCCAGCCGTGGCTGACCTACAAAAACCTGGCATTCAACGGTGAGATGCTCATGAATCTTCCTATCGTTTGGTCATGGGCCATCGCTTTTAGGCGAAGATCATTGCGGTTACGACCCGAACTCTTAGCCTCCGGAGCGCTGCTCTGCGCCGGATTCTTACTCAAACAACCGGCAGCAATCGCGGCAGTCCCACTCGGTATCTATTTGCTTCTTCCGAGCTATCGCGCAAGTCGCCGATTGAGCCAAAGCGCTTCGATCATTCAGGTTGCTATGCTTTGCGCCGGTTTCTTTGGGTCACTGGCTACCGCCATCATTGTACTCTGGAAGCAAGGCATTCTCGACGATGCGTTCTATTGGACGATTGCTGCGCAGACAGTGCCGCACGTGTTTTGGACCAAAGCGCTCCTTCTGACGCTCGCATTCCTGGGCGTTTGCTTGCCGCTGGTAATCGGTGCGGCGCTGGGGCAACGAGATCACGAACGTCTCTGGGCAGGCGTGGAGGCGGAGCGGGTAGCGTTGCTTGCGCTGCTCGTGGCGTCGGCGATTGGCACGGCGGCCGGCGGCCGCTTTTACCCCCATTATTATATTCAGTTGATTCCGCCGCTGGCCTTGCTTGCCGCGCCATTTTACGCGCGACTTTTATCCCCGAACATGCACCCGCGCCATTGGTT
>QHPX01000114.1 GCA_003219195.1 Verrucomicrobiota bacterium | reverse complement strand
TTTCGCGGCCTATCGCGTCTCTCATTTCAACTCAATGCTACATCTGAAAATGAAAATAAAACTCTCTACCGTTGCGCTCGCGGCACTGCTCTTCGCAGGGCTCCCGCTGGCTTCTTCTTTTGCACAAATCGGCATATCGGTGGCGATCGCGCCACCCGAGATACCGATATACGAGCAGCCCTACTGCCCAACCGAAGGCTACATCTGGACCCCGGGCTACTGGGGCTACGCCGATGCCGATTATTACTGGGTGCCTGGCGTCTGGGTCGCTCCGCCGCGCGTCGGATTTCTTTGGACCCCCGGATACTGGGGCTATAACGACGGCAATTACTTCTTCAACGATGGCTACTGGGGCCCGACCGTCGGGTTCTACGGCGGGATCAATTACGGCTTCGGCTACGGGGGACAGGGCTACTACGGCGGCGAATGGGCCGGCGAGACGTTCCGTTATAATACGGCCGTGACACGGGTGGACACCAGCGTGATTCACAACACCTACGTCAACAACGCGGTCGTCAACAACACCGGCAGCCGCGCCAGTTTTAACGGCCCGGGCGGCGCGACAGCCAAGCCCACCGCGCAGGAACAAGCCGCAGCGAAGGCGGAGCACGTGCCGGCAACCCCGGACCAGCGTTCACGCGTCGAGGCGGCGAAAAACAATCCCGCTTTGCATGTTGCTAACAATCACGGGAAGCCTGAAGCCGCAGCGATCAAGGCACTAGACCGCAACAGCGGAGCGCAGCCCGCTGGGCCAAAGAAGCAAGCTGGTGCCGAGAAGGTGAAGGGCGGCGCCACCCACGAAGCTAATGGCAACTCCGCTTTCGGCCACAAGCAGGGCGACGCGACCACCCGCACAAAGGGCTCGCAAAACAACGCCTACGGCAAGGCACAGTCGGCTGAGGCACATGGTTCGCATCCTGCGGCGAAAGGGGCGACTGGTCCCCACGCTATACAGCATGAGCAAATAGTGTCGCATCGGCCGCAGCCAGGACCGGGCCGGCCAGGGGGACCCGCAGCAAGTACTCACGCCAAGGGCCCGGCCGCGCAGCCTGACAAAAAGAACAAGAAGCCCGCGAACGAGGGGCCAAGCGGCGGGCAATAGCAGACGGCGCGCAACGCGCCCAATGACGTTAGCGCAGATTCAGCTACGGGATGCAGTGCAGGTGAAGCCTTGCGCATCCCGCGCCGGTTTTCTGTTTCTTTTGCCGATGACCGCGATATTTAAACCAGATATCACCGGTCAGATGTCAGAGATCACAATGAGCGAAGACCTCCAAGCCACCCTCGCCCAAGTTGAAACTCGCTCGTTGCCCGCACTCACTCACTGCTCCCCTTGCAGCTTTACCCTCTATGTCGCCAGCGTCCCTCGCGGCTTCATCTGCGAGCAGGCAGCGTGGCAAGGAGAGGTCAGCGACTCCCGCTAACTTGCATGCTACCTGTCGCGAGCCGGAATTGACTCGCGCGCGCCCGCTCGACCTGAATCACAACACGCGTTTTCATGTACATATACGCTTATCCATATATGTATTCGACGGTTACAGACTGATTTGCCCCCTCTCCCAAGGCGCTCACCCGAATTCCCATCGGGCTATGCAGTCCAGCCAGCGGCTTGATTCGCTTACGCCCGCAAGCTCACCCGTTCGGGTCACCCATCTATGTCGCACCGCTTCCCGCTGGCTCCATTCCCAGCACGCCGTGTTGCCGCTACAGATCTACCTCAGACGTGCTTTCATACACATATACGTTTATCCGTATATATATCTTTCTGAATCGGTGTATGTATCCTTCGCTTAGCGCGCAGAGATCAGAGATCGGCGCCCCTTCGGTGTCGTGGAGATGGCCGTAGCCGACGGTGAGTTTGCCGCCACCGTGTTCGATGTAGATCTCGACGAAGCGTTGCCCAGACCGGGTGTCATGCCAGGAATAATCCTTTTGCGTTTGCACCGCGGCCGGATGACCAGGTCGAGCATCGTGCGCTTTTTGACTTTGTCGATGAGCCAGTCTTGACGACTGGTCTATAACGAGAGAAAACCCACTTCACATGATACGTCGATCGTCTCTACGAAAAGTTGCTGCCCTCCCCTTGTTTGCCGCAGCAGCGTCAAGGACCCGAGAATTTTCCATTAACGATTACGATTCGGCGGTCAGCAATGGAAACGGATTCGGGCACGTCATGAAGTTGCAACAGCACGTGGAGCCGGGATACTCCATCAAACCTTAAACATTCATGAAAAAGATCATCATATTATTCAGCGTCATCTTTGCCGCGGCCGCAATCATGGTCGCCGCAGAACAAAAGGGAAATCCGAAGACGGCGAGTAAGGAAACTTCCAAGGCAACCGCGGCGGCCGAACATAAAATACTCGGACCATCCGACCTGACCTGGGGCGATGCGCCGCCGGGATTGCCGGCTGGCGCAAAGATGGCCGTCCTCGCTGGCGACCCGGGCAAGAAAGGACCTTTCACCGTCCGCCTGCAAGCGCCGGATGGCTACAAAGTGGCGCCGCACATGCATCCGACCGCGGAAAATATTACCGTGATCTCCGGAACGTTTCACTTGGGCACGGGTGACAAGTTCGACGAATCGGCCGGACACGAAATGACTGCGGGCAGTTTTGCCGTAATGCCCGCCGGGATGAAACATTTCGCCTGGACTACCGGCGAGACGGTCATGCAAATTCATGGCTTCGGCCCGTTTCAGATTGTGTACGTGAATCCGGTGGACGATCCGCGAAACGTGCCGAAGAAGTAAGTCAGACCTCCGAAGTGCGCTTTGCAAGCACATATACGTTTATCCATATATGTATTCGACGGTCACAGACTGATTTGCCCCCTCTCCCAAGGCGCTCACCCGAATTCCCATCGGGCTATCCAGTCCAGCCAGCGGCTTGATTCGCTTACGCCCGCAAGCTCACCCGTTCGGGTCACCCATCTATGTCGCACCGCTTCCCGCTGGCTCCATTCCCAGCACGCCGTGTTGCCGCTACAGATCTACCTCAGACGTGCTTTTCATACACATATACGTTTATCCGTATATGTATCTTTCTGACTCGGCGTATCCTTCGCTCTTGCTGCTTCCGCCGGCCAACCGAGTAAGGCGGAGCTGATGAAGCGGGCGAAAATTACAAAGGAAGAGCCGGAACAGAAGAAGTGAAGATTGTTTAGTTAGCGGAAATAAATGGCCGCAGCGCAGAGTTCTCTTCAGCACTTTATGGTGTCAATTCCCACGTATCACTGAAGAGGACGGCGCCTCTTTCGCCACCGAAAAGAACCACGCGATCAATGGCTTTGTCATAAGTCATGCCCGCGCCTTCACGCGCCGTTGGCGATTGAGTGGGAAACACTTGCCTCCAATCCGAGCCATTCCAGGCCCAGGTAGTGTCCTGGTCCACGCCACCACTTCCGCCGCCGAATAATATCACTACGTGTAGGTTCGCATCGAAGGCCGACGAACTGGAATAGACTAACAACGGTTGAGTGCTCGGAGATTGCAGTGTCCAGGTGGTGCCGTCGTAGGTCCAGGTATTATCGGGGTTAACATCGGCCAGGCCACCAAAGATGACTGTCTGGTTGTGAACAAAATCGGTCGCCGCGGTCGTGGCTGAGCGCGCATAGGGCACCGTGGGCGGGTGCAACTTTATCCAGTCCGATCCATTCCATTGCCACATCGTTAATTGGTAAAGATTGCCATCGAATCCACCAAACTCGTCGACATGGCCATTTGGATCAGTGAAAACGACTGGTCCGGTCAAGTGTCCGGGTGAGTGCTGGGGAGTGGCCTCGGTCCAGGTGGAAGTACTGCCGTCCCAGAGCCAGGTGTCGCTCAAATCGTGTGTGCCATCGTATCCGCCAAAGAGCACCACATTGTGAGTTTTGCGGTCGTAAGCCATCTGGGCCGCGGCACGCGCAGGCGGCACAACAGGCGTGTTTACCTTCGTCCAGGTTGTTCCATCGAACGTCCAGGTATCGTTTAGGTAGCCGGTGCTACCTGATCCGCCGAACATGACCACCCTGTGAGTTCCGACGTCATAAGTCATAGCCATGAATGAACGAGGCGTCGGAGAGGTGGCGGGCGTAAGCTTCATCCATGCAATGGAAGGCACGTCTGCGCCAATCGCGCTCACGGCGACCAGTGCTGGAGCAAGGTAAAGCAGCGCCAGCGCCGGCAGGAAATTGTGAAATTTGGAGTGGCGCGCGTTACGCCTCGCCGAGGATAATTGAAACCCGTTTACAACCATTCGCTATTTAATGGTTTTGCGCGGAAATTGTCAATTCCTATTGCTACGTCTTTCCCGTTCCGCCCGTAACGCAGCCGGAGAGGAGGCCGGGCTTTCCAACTCAACCTCGACATTTTTTTGGCTCAAAGACGGTCCACCTCCGCAAGACTTCCATCTTCGCTAAAGCTACGACGTGACGAGTCGGCGCGACAAGAAGCCTCGGAGACAGCGCCAGCGGGCAAGAAGGCGAAAGTCAGAAATCAGAATCATTCGCCGAATGGAGCCGCTGCGAAGCGAACGACACAGATCTTAGCCTTTAGGCCGAATGAGCGGGAGCGATTGAGTCAAATCGCGGTTGATCTGAAACGATGACGCAAATACAAAGGCGCGGTCGGTTTCTTTAGATTGAAATCACGCCAGCGAACCGGGCTCGTTATGTCTTTGCGGTTGCAGGAAGCAGCGCCATTTAATTAGAGGTCAGAGGACAGATGTCAGACGTCAACCAAGATCTCCGAGCCGCCTTCGCGCAGGTTGCCGGAATCGGTAATGACTTGAAGAAGTGACCGAGCCATGCGAACGGATGACGATTTCGCCATCATGACTAAGACCTCAGAACTCCGCCTCGCCAAGCGCATGGCGCGTCTCGGCACCGAGACCGCCTTCGAAGTACTGGTGAAGGCTCGAGCGCTGGAGGCAAAGGGCCGCGACATCGTCCATCTCGAGATCGGCGAGCCCGATTTCGATACCCCGGGCAACATCATCGAGGCGGCTACCGACGCCCTGCACAAGGGCTTCACCCACTACGGGCCTTCGGCCGGCTTGCCGCAACTGCGAGAAATCATCGCTCAGTATGTAAGTGCGACGCGCCGGGTAAACGCAACACCCGAAGAGGTGGTCGTGGTCCCCGGCGGTAAGCCCATCATCTTTTTCACCATTCTTGCGCTAGTTGAAGAAGGCGATGAGGTCATCTATCCCAATCCCGGATTTCCCATCTACGAGTCAATGATCAACTATCTCGGCGCGAAAGCCGTGCCGATCCGCTTACGCGAGGAGATGGATTTCCGGCTCGATGTCGCCGAACTCGGCGGGCTGATCAACGACCGCACGAAGCTCATCATTCTGAATTCGCCGCAGAACCCGACCGGCGGCGTGCTAAAGAAGGAGGACATCGACGGCATCGCGCGCGCGATCGGCGACCGCAACATTATGGTCTTGAGCGACGAGATTTACAGCCGCCTCATCTTTGAGGGTGAACATCACTCCATCATGTCGGTGGACGGCATGAAGGAGCGCTGTATTTTGCTCGACGGTTTTTCCAAGACTTACGCGATGACCGGCTGGCGTATGGGCTATGGCGTCATGCGCGCCGATCTGGCAGCGCACGTCGCCCGTCTGATGACCAACTCCAATTCCTGCACCGCCAGCTTTACGCAAATCGCCGGGATCGAAGCGCTCGGCGGTCCGCAAGCGTCGGTCGATGCGATGTGCGCCGAGTTCAAGAAACGTCGCGACGTGATGGTCGCCGGCCTCAACAAGATCAAAAGTTTCTCATGCCGCTTGCCGAAGGGCGCGTTCTACGTTTTCCCCAACATCAAAGAGACCGGATGGCCATCGAAGAAACTGGCCGACGCGTTGCTCGACGACGCCGGCGTCGCCGCGCTGTCTGGGACCGCTTTCGGCGACTTCGGCGAGGGCTATTTGCGCTTCAGCGTGGCCAACTCGATCGAGAACATCGAGAAGGCACTTGATCGCGTCGGCGCCTGGGCGAAGAAGAATCTGTAATGCGCGATTCAAGCCAGCAGCCAAAGCCACGAGCCGACTCCGTATTTGTTTGTTAGGTGTTGCTCAGGCAAGATCGAAGGCGAATGTGACACCTCTCGGATTCGTGCCAGCACCTCTGGTGGTAGGTCGCCGACTTTGCGTTCGAGCCGTGTCAACGGCAGAGATGCGAGGCCTCGGACGTTCGCGACGCTCGCGTCGCGCAGAAAGCGCAACTGCGGCAGCACTACCTCGTACTTGCTACCGCGGTTTTGTGTCGTCAGTGGCACGTAGATCGCCAACGCGCGCGGCGCTTCGGGATCGTGCCGCGAGACGATTACGATTGGGCGAGTCTTCGCCGCTAGGCCGAGGTCAGCCAGCCAAACTTCACCGGGATGTGGGCTCATCGAGCTGCTCTAGCACTTCCTGCTCGACCGCGCGAGAGCGGAGCAGGCCCAGAGCGTCATTGTCCGCCGCATCTATCAAATCGGCAACAACCGCACGAACTTCGCGCGAGATTTCTGGTTTCCACTTGCTCAGTTTTGTATTTAGCTTTTCCGCGATGGCATCCACGGCAGCATTTTACTTGAACGCAGCTGTAGAGGCAACCGGCAACACCGAACTTCAGCCATGACTGACAAGAAACGCTTCCGCGTCTTTGCCACCTCGCGCATCGGCGATCCGGCCGAGAACCATCTTCGCGAGCGCGGCTACGAGCTCGAGGTCTTCCAAGGCCCCGAGGCGCCACCGAAAAAACTGATCATCGAGAAAGTGAAGAGCGGCATCGACGGCTTGATCACGACGCTCCGCGATCCGATCGATGCCGAGATCTTCGAAGCAGGAAAGGGCTCGCTCAAGGTCGTGGCGCAGATCGCCGTCGGTTTCGACAACATCAACCGCGCCGACGCTAACAAGTACAAGGTCCCATTCACGAACACCGCCGACGTGCTCACCGAAGCGACCGCCGAGTTCGCTTTTCTGATGCTCGGCACGTTGGCGCGCAAGATGTATGCGAGCGAGCGCCTGGTGCGGGACCAGAAGTGGCCGTCGTGGCACCCATTCCTGCCCTTCCTTGGCGACGAGGTCACGGGCAAGACCATCGCCATCATCGGCACCGGACGCATCGGCCTGGCAATGATCAAGAAGTGCTCGGGTTTCGACATGAACATGCTGTGCTACGACCCGGCGTATCACAATGACAAGTACATCGCCTCCATCCAGGAGCTAATGGACTTGCGCCACGGCAAGGGGATCCAGAAGGAGAAGACCTGGATCAAGTACGTGGAGTTCGAGGAGGCAATGCGCGGCGCCGACTACGTGACCATCCACGTGCCGTTGTTGCGCGAGGGCGAAACCGACAAGCCGACTTACCACCTCATCAACGAGAAGACGCTCAAGCTGATGAAGCCGACGGCGTACCTGGTGAATAGCTCACGCGGCCCGGTCGTGGACGAGAAGGCGCTCGCCAAAGCGCTGAAAGATAAAGTCATCGCCGGGGCGGCGCTCGACGTCTTTGAGAAAGAGCCTCTGCCGCCGGATTCGCCGCTCCTCGATCCCGAAATCGCCGACCGCACGCGGCTGTTCCATCACTTCGCCAGTGGCGCGCAGATCACGCGGCTCTCGGTCGATCCCGACAAAGGCATGGCTGGGCGCACTGCCCAGGCACTGATCGACGTGCTGGAAGGGAACTACGGCGGCGACCCGACCAAGATGCCATATGTTGTGAATAAGGAAGCGTTCACCCCGTGAGATACACAGAGGGTGCCGAAATACTGCTATATTTACGTTTTGCGCTCACAAGTTGATCGTCCATTTTATGTGGGTCTAACGCGGAATTTAACGGCACGACTTCGGGCCCACAACGATGGACGCGTTAACTCTACAACAGAACGCAGGCCCTTTGAGCTTGTGCATTGGGAAGGTTGTCGAAACGAGAGCGACGCGGCGCAACGGGAGAAGTACGTTAAAACTGCCTGGGGAAAACGTTATATTAAAAATCGCCTCCGACGTTATCTCACGGGGTAAAGCTTGAATGGTTACGCCGCGGAAAAGGAAATTGGGGGTCGCGCGTAACTCGGAAAGTCTTCGCGAGCAGAGCATTTGACATTGCACACGGCGTGAGCGCAGCCGAATCCTCCGCGCACTGCAAATTTTGCGGTCGCCGCCGCGACGGCCACTACCCGCTTTCGTCCTGCACTCGCCTGGGCTACGGCGCGGCAAGCAGGGTCCGTGCTCGCTGCAACACAAAAGCCGAACAGCAATTCATCATGCGTGTATATACACTCATTATTCCTGGACATAAATACTTCTACCTCGACGTCACGCCACTTCGCGATCGCGAGCGGATTATGATCCAAAAGCCGACCGCTGATCCGCCTTCGCGCACTTCGGCGTGACAGGTAGTTGAGGGCTGAGAGCTTAAGCGCAGAAGAAGATCGATTTTGCGACCATCAATTTGGTGAAATATTCTTTTCGCCATGAGTGGCACTGAAGTTATCGAGCAGTTCAAAGCCCTTCCCGCTAGCGAACGGGCACAAGTCGTCAAGTTTGTCGTGGAAAATGATGATTCCTAGGGAATGCGAAATGGGGTCGCGTCTAAACTCCGAAAGTGTTGACTCGCGATCTCCAGATCGCTCGGTCGCATCAACCACGCGACCAATGCAGTCTATCCATCGGCGTCCCCGCACGGCGTATTGACTCGCGTGCGCCCACTCGACCTGAATCACCACGCGCGTTTTCATATACATATACGTTTATCCATATATGTATCTTTTCTGATTCGGTGTATCCTGGGCTTAGCGCGCAGAGGTCAGAGGTCCCGCCTACGTCGACACTACGACGTGGCGCGCAGAAGTCAGTTGATTGGCGCATCGTCACTCGATCGCGTGGACGATGTAGGTACCAACTTGTTTGTCGCGCTCCAGCTTTAGCAGCCCACGCTTTTGCGCTTCGAGGAGCAGTTCGTTGAAGGCACGGAACCCATGTGCACGTTCGTTGAAACCCGGGTTCTGACGTTTCATCGCCTGTTTCATGAGTGAGCCGCGGATCGGATAATCCTCGCCTCGCTCGGCGCGCAGCGCTTCCAAGGTTTTCCTGAGAAGATCGAGCGCCCCGTCGATTGAAGGCCCATGCTCTTTACCAGTTTTCGCATCTGGCGCGGGCGCGGCAACGCTTGGACGCTTCTTTGCCGGCTCCACCCGCACGAAATCGTCGTAGTAGAGAAATTCGTCGCAGTTACTGATGAATAGATCAGACGTGGACTTTTTGACGCCGACGCCGATGACCGTCTTGTCGTTCTCGCGCAATTTGCTGACGAGCGGGGAAAAGTCCGAGTCGCCGCTGATGATGACGAAGGTGTCGACGTGACTCTTGGTGTAACAGAGATCGAGCGCATCGACGACCATGCGGATGTCGGCGGAGTTTTTGCCCGACTGGCGCACGTGCGGGATCTCGATGAGCTCGAACGCCGCTTCGTGCAGCCCCCGTTTAAACGTCTTGTAGCGCTCAAAATCGCAGTAGGCTTTCTTGACCACGATCTGGCCCTTGAGCAGCAGACGCTCGAGCACCTTGCGGATGTCGAACGCGGGAAAGTCCGCGTCATGTGCGCCGAGCGCGATGTTTTCCAGGTCGAGGAACACAGCCATGGTGGCGTCAGAATCTTGCACACTCATTAGGCTATAATGTTAGCGACATCACACTCGCGCTGTCCAAATGATGCTGAGCCTTAACATCGCTCTTGACCGGCTGAATTGCTACTGAATGAAATGTTCGCGAAGTTCACATCTGTGATTCCTCGTTTCTGCCATTTTTCAAACAAAGTGTCTTGCGTCCAAACCGCCTCGCCCGCGACTGAATTCACCGCTGCCACAACGCTCGCGAACACGCAGGCACGAGTTCCCGCTTGCTTCTCACCCTTATAGGTCATGATTATTTCTCATGAATGCTCCTGCTCTATCCCGTGAAATACTTCACGGCGAGGGATTGCGCGCCAGCGCCTAACACACTGGCCGCTGCTTTGCTACCCAGCAGTTTTCGCAACAAAGATTTCGCTTCAATTTTTCTCCTGCTCTGACACATCGGCTTGGTTGATCGCAGTGATCACTTTCTTCAGTGCCTCCGTAATCACGCTGCTGCGGAGTGCTCGCTCCGATCGGCGCTTGTTGCTGCCGGAGAACGGTGGTTCGTCGGCTCTTATCGATAGAGATCCGGATCGGGG
>QHPX01000004.1 GCA_003219195.1 Verrucomicrobiota bacterium | reverse complement strand
CGAAATAGCGGCGAAGTGCCTCCCGTCCGTAGCCAGAGCACAGGACCACGCGACGCCATCCCGCAGTCTCAACTTGATTGAGCAAGATCTCAAGAAACGGCTGGCCCGCTATGCGCGCCATCGATTTTGGGCAATCCCCGAGCACCGAGCGGATGCGCGTACCTTGGCCGCCGCAAAGGATCACTGCGTCAGGCATGTCATGCACGGTGGAATTCCTTATTGCGCAAAAGCAGGAGAACAGCTGTTTTCTCGCTCAAACACTTCGATTCCGGAATCACTGAGTTAGTATGTCGTTACTTAAATTGGCAGTGAAACTATACCTGACATCTGTCCTCCGCGTAAAGTAAAGCCTTGTCCCAAACACGGGCCAAAGACCATCGGACAGACGGCAGAAAAAATCGCGCATGCATGGCCAAGCGCCAGCCCAAAAGCGCTTTGATCCAAGAGTACTTCCAGCCCAGGCTCGGAGCCTGCAGTTGCCCCCCCAGCGCCTTGGCCATCTCTTCCGCCTGCTGAACAATGTCCAGCCTTTCCGGGTAGAAGAAAATCAGCCAGTTTTGCAGGTACCTTACACAGGCTGCTCTAACTCTTTCGCTGTCTTCCAACGAGCGAAGATATGCCACATGCATACGCATCGAAAGCCACTGAGCTTCCCTTTTCCGATTTGAACGTCCTATATAACTGAGGCTATTGGACCCGGACGCACGATAATAGACTCTGGCCTCCGGAACGAATCGGATGCTGTTGCAGGCCAGTAGGATGCGGCAGAAGTACTCGCCATCATCGTCTCCTAGCAGCGCGGTGTTCCAGGGACCAGCGGCTTCGCTCAACTCGCGGCTGACAAGCCATGTGGCGGTCTGCATGTGGAGATTCTGTCCCAACTTTCGCACCAGCCAATCAGCGGGACTCAAATCACACCACAATGCAGTCGGAACAAACTTCGCTCTGCGGTCTCGATATAGAAATTGTCCCCAAGCTGAGGAAGCAAGCGTCCATTTGCTGAGGCACTGGCCTAAGATTTCCATCTGCCTAGAAATCTTGTCCGGAGCCAAAAGATCATCGGCATCCAGCCACTGAATGTACTGCCCTTGGCAGAGAGAGAAAGCCTTGTTTCTGGCAGCGGCCGCACCCTGATTTTCTTGGGTAATAACGCAGACGTTTCCACAGGAGAATCTCCGCGCAATCGCTAGAGTCTCGTCGCTGGAACCGTCATCAACGACGATGATCTCTTTTCGCGGCCACGTCTGTGCCACTGCAGATCGAAGTGTGTCACTGATCCATTCCTGCGCGTTGAACGCAGGGATGAGAATTGATACAAGAGGTTCCATAACGGATCCTGCCCAGCAGTTTAGCGTATGCGTTTCGAGTCACTTCACCCACAACATCCCACGAATGCCGTCCGACGGCATAATTCCTAATCTCCTGCCGCCGAGTGTTCAGGTTCTTGAAAAGATCACTCTCGAAATACACTTCGATGGTTTTGGCTAAGTTGTGTGGATCGCGTGGCTTACACAAAAAGCCCGTTCTGCCCTCAACTATGTCATCCCTCAAGCACCCGACGTCGGTTGCGATAACGGGCAAGCCGAAACTGTATCCCAAAAAAAGCACGCCACTCTGGGAAACCTGTGTATAGGGAAGCACCAAGACGTCTGCGGCTTTAAAATACAATTCCGTCTCCTCGTCAGGAACGTATTCGATCCTCCGGACGATCCGTCCTTGATCAACGTCGCGGCTGATAGCCAGATCAATCCCTTCCAAGTACTTTTCTGACCCTCCCCTTGGCTTACCAGCGATAATCAGCCGATATTCTTCACGCTCAGCCACGAGCCGTTGAAATGCAGCCACCAGGAATTCCAGTCCTTTATAAGGCCCGATGTTGCCAAAGAACAAGATGGTCTTCTCGCCCGGCTTGATATTGAGCCTGCGCTTCGCCTGTTCAGAAGTGAGAGCCGAGTCTGGAACAGAATTGTTAATCCCAAAGGGGATGACCGTAACCACTCCTCCGCGGACACCGAAGTCCTCGATGAGTTCGGCCTTCATCTTTTCTGTGTGCACGAAGATGTGATCGGTAAGCCCATACTGGATCCTTAAGGTCAAACGATTGAGGAATGAGTCGGTTGAATCTCTCTTGCCAGCATTGATGTTGTGCGCCGTGAATGCGATTTTCTTGCCGCAGAGCTTGTAATAAAGCATCAGCACGGTTCGATCGAAAAACCGCAACTTGTTGTTCCACAAGATATGGAAGATCTTGGGCTTGGCCGTCGAAGTATATCGAATGAGTTGCACATAGTAGGTCAACACCCTTGATGCTTTCTCGGCGAGAGTAGCATCCTGTCGTCGACTCCCCTGCAGATTGAGAAAGCGAAGCTTGGGAGTGAAATGCATTTCGGGGCTGTCGATCTCATCGCTGCCGATTACATCGAGGCTTACCCCCCGTGTGATCAGCGCCATAGCTAAACCGAATGCATAAGGCCTGTCGAAGCCACCTGTGAGCAGTGCGGCTTCGATCTCATCGGGCAGACCATTTTCGGCCTGGCCATGGGTGCGAGAAACCGCACGGAGAGTTTGTACAGATGGAGTCATCCCTGCCATTGCGATTTCCCTTTCTTTCATTCGGCCGTTTTTTCTGGCCCCATGGCGAGGACTACGCTGCCGCCAGTGCCCTTCGTCATGACGAAATTTACTGACTCTTTTGGAGACCTGCGCCATCGTATCATCTCTTTTAGGAGTCCTAGAAACTGGTAAATGGGGGCACGTCCCCGATGGAGCAGAATGACGACACCGAGATACAGAATTCCAAACGCCAAAGAGGTCATAACGATACGACCGAGTGCCTCAAGCGAACCCGACCCCACTAGAAAGTTGGGGGATGCTCGCAAAACTGCCAAGGTTAGGCAACCAGCAATTGCCGACGCAGCAAGGTGCTTCCATACGGCGGCGACCACAGGAGAGATGCCGAGTTGTATGGGCTTCCCGGCGTACCAGAGTCCTGGAAGAGTTAGAATCCAGAAGGAAGCTGTCCAGGCGAGAGCGATGCCCTCCGGTCCCCAAGGCAGTGCTAGCAAAAACAGTAGCGCTGTGACCGCGAACTCTACAACTGTCCAGCGAAACCAGCGGTCTGCCCTTCCGATAGAGAGGTGAATCCAGCCTAGCGTTAAATAGATTAGCATGACGCCGATCCCTGGTCCGAAGAGCGTGAAGATACGACCCGACGTTTCCCACCCCGGACCCAGCAGCAAACGAATCAAGTCCTTGGCAACGAGGGTGAGGCAACCACCGATCCCCATCCCTACAAGCGCCGAAACGGAGAGGGTTCCAACGAAATATCGCTTGAACTGCAACGGGTCTCGATTGGACCGGCTCAGCGTGGAGATTACAACAGCCGAGATGGGAGATAAGAGCTGGTTTGAAGGTAAGACGAAGAGATCGTATGCCTTCTTGTAAAACCCGAGAGACTGCGCGTTGAAACGCCATCCGACCAAAAGATTATCTAGGTTTCTTGAGGAGTAATTGATCATGAATCGACCGTAAACGGTTATGGCGAACCTTACCATCGCAGCAGTCCCAACTACTCGCCGAGGCAGATTTGGAATCCACCTACATTGGAGCCAAGCCCCAATTGTTGCGGTGAGTGGCAGGGCGATAGCTCCTGCGACTAGTGCCCAGTACCCCCCACCTGCCCATGCAAACATAATGGACGCGACGACGGAGACGGCGCGAGCCAGCATGTCATTGGCAGAGACCGCAGAGAAGCGCATAGCTCTTTTTAGAAGGGCTAGATGTATAACTGAAACGCTACTCAAAAGTATGGTTGATGATAAGGCTATGGTTACGTTCAGCAAACGCGAATCGCCATAAAACCGTGCCAACAAGGAGCCAGAGGCGGCGAACCCTGCGGTAAGAGCAATGCCGATCCACAAATTGATCCAGAACAAATTACTGATCAGGCCGGAATCAATCTGAGTTTGCTGGAGGATGGCTTCGGTGAATCCATTTAGGCCGAAGCTTGTGAGTAACAGACTAAATGTGGTAACCATGGCTACCAGCCCAAAGTCTGCTGGCGTCACCAGCCGGGCTAAGACGATGATGGCAATCATCTGGATTACAAAGGCAAAGGCTTGAGAAAGCAAAGAAACCCCCGCGCCTCGTACCGCTAGGTGCCGCAACCCGCTGCCCTGCGGCTCCAGTCCAAACGTGCCGCTTGCATCAAAAGGATTCATTCGCCCTCCCGGCGCGAGTCGTCACAAATTGGGAAGCATGTGGTTCAAGTACTGCAATGTGATGGACTTCATCAGCTTCGAGAGTGAGCCGATTTTCGACAACACGAGCCTCGGGAATAGCGGTTATCGACAAGAGGCAGGTGATCCACACAGGGTTCATCATCCTGAAGCCTGCTTCGGTTAGGCTGTAGGCCACGACCGTGACGAAGTATGCCAGGAGAAGATTGCCTGCGTTCTCGTTCTGTTGGAACGCCTTAACAGCGTTTCGGTAGCCTGTCACCAACATCAATGTGAGGAGGGCAATTCCCACCCATCCTAAGTTCAGGAATATCTCGATGTAGCCGTTGTGAGCTTCGTTTGGGTGCCACCAAAAGATGCTCCACAGCTGTTGGAGCCGTTGCCCTAACCAAAAACTCTCGAAACCAGTTCCTAACAGACCGTTCGGAGACATGCCGAGGACGCGATTCCAAACCTCTGTCCGGCCGGTCAGAGTCGGGTCCCTTCCCAGAGTTTGCACTAAGCCTGAACCTGCGTCGCTGAACAAGACGCACGAGGAAGCAGCTAACATAAATGCAACGAGGAGATGAATGAGAGCGGGCTTGCGGGCCACTATGGGAAGTTTCAGCGCTGTCATCAAACCCACTGCCAAGAGGAGGCAAGAAAGAGAGGTCAGCGAATGAGCTTCCCATGTGAGCCAAAGCGCCGTAAAGGCAGTGGTGCCGTGGGCAATCAGCGGACCCGTTTTGCGGGTCTCCTTTTCGGCCATGATTTCATTTAGAAAGCGCCACGCCGATGCCAGTCCGAAAATCAAGCAGATCTTCCCGAGCATATTTTTGTCTGCGGCAACTCCTATGAAATACTGGACTCCTTCCCAACGACCGTAGGCTCGCCCCAACTCAGGGTAATACTTGATGAACAAGACGGACACAGGAACCAGAACAAAGCTTAGGCGCGCCAATGACCGCTTGAGCGCTGTCAACCTGTCTGATTCCGTCAAGATAATCAGGACCATTACGAGATCACCCGAGGCCTTGATCCACCGCTTGAATGCCACTTCAGGGTAGTCAGACCAAAGGCTGCTCACGGCGCAATACAGGAAGAACACGAGGATCGCTCGGTTTGCTCGTAGCAGGGACAGGACTTGTCGCCCTCGGACAACAAGCACTACAAAGCCTAGAGCCATCAGGACGCTCAGGATGAGTCGGTCGAGAGGACTCCCATCAAGGTATACATCGGGTGTGCCGTTCAAAGACCCCGGCTGCAACCACTGGGACACCATTCGTGAACTGGCGATCCCTACCCAGAGGATAGGAACCCACAGGGCAATGGAGCATGTTCTGGACTTACGGTCGCGATCAAGAATGAAAAGCCCCAGAATTCCGACGGCGTAGACTATGGTGGCAACCGTTCGGCCCATTCATGCCCTCTTTATTGGAGTTGGCACCAGATAGTGCATAGTCATCAGGCGTCGAAGAAGAGGCGTTGAAGTAGTTCCAAACTCAGCAGCTTATGGATCTCATTGGTGTAGTTGTGGTTGCCTTTAAGATGTCCGCGGACCACGGCTTCGAGTCCTTTCCGCTGGATATACGGTCGGGAAAGGGTCCGCGGATCGAGCAGTATTTCTCGAACGTAGTCAGACAGGGCGTCCCGATACCAGATCCTGAAATGGCACAATTTGTGCCTACCGAGGAACAAGCGTTCCAGATGCAACGATGACAAGAGATGATCAACCCTCGCGAGCCACTGTGGCATACCGTAGTCGTAGGCGTATTCCGCCTTAAACGTGAATTCGAGAAGTCCACGCGAAATGGCCCTGGCGTGGCGCCCTGAGCTACCGCCGAGGCCGCGGTCGGTCCGGATCTGTCCGAGAGCCGGATTACCGTCGCGGATTAGACGGAAGCGGATATCATCGTTACTCGCTTCATTATCGTTTGGCGCGCGGAACACCGTTCGAACGAAATCGTTGTCAAGGTATGGCGATCGCACTGTTAGTTGACTTTGCTCCAAAGCAAGTATTCCGTGGTGATACAGGGGGGATTGTCGGAAAGCGATAAAAGTGACAGGGTGCTCATCGCGCAGTGACCTGTAAACGTCCTTGGCTCGGTGAACGTAAGAAAGAAACTCTGGACGATACACCCGCTTTAAGGGTTCCTGGGGCTTGAACATCACAGTGCGGCGGACCACTTCACTGCCATAAGTTCCGACTATTTTCGTCGGGGCGACTTTCCGGGCTCTCTCACTGAAGTAGAGGTCGGAAGAACGATACAGATCAACACCTCCTTCGGTCAGGTAAATACTGCGCTCGGCGTAATGTGGGAAGCGTGCCAGGAACTCCGGTCCGGCAGTCATCACTTGGTGGGACTGTTCGCACATCTTTGCGACCCGTCTTGCCACTTGAACATCTTGAGACTCGCGGAGCATCCCGCCAAAGGTGTAGCTCGGGAGCGATTGAGGAGCAGGCTTGCGCCAAGCCATGATAACGCGGGTGTCTAACCCGCCTGTGAGCGCGATGCCGATGGGCTCCTCACCATTGAAGTACCGAGGGAGGTTTCGAGAGAAGACACTACGGAGTTCTGCATAGTAAGAACTTGGATCAAGAGGAGGTTGTTCTTCCCACTCTTTGGGTTTGAAATACGTGCCTTTCCGCTCGATGATGCCGTTGCGGAAAACCCAGGCCGACCCGCCCGGAAGAACCCCAATACCTTTGAATATGGTCCGGTCCTCCAGGACACAGCTGCAGGCTACGAACTCGCCAAGACCCCGATGGTCCGGTGTCCGCAGCTCAGGGCGCACAGCCAGAATAGCCTTGGCTTCCGCGGCGAAGTAGAACGCGTCGTTCGATTCGTGATAACAGACCCGATGCATTCCAAAGCGATCATTGAATAGAGTCGTCGTTCCAAGCCTACGGTCGGTCAGGAGACCGTGAAACATTCCGTTCAGAATTAGCGGAAAGCTCTTATCTTCCTCGTAAAGATGCACGAGGTATGAGGGGCCATGGTGATCGAGTGAATGCCCATATTGCTTGAGACGGTGGGAGATCCCGGGTTCTGGGTACTCTTCGCCAGAGAAAACGAGAGAGACACTCTGCTCTTCGTTTGTGAGTGGCATTCCATTGGAAAAAGAATTCTTCCGAGCTGTCCACCCCACGTACACCCCGAGCGAGTCATCCACCCATGTGCCCTTCTCGTAAAAAGACTCATGTCGAATGGCCTCAACCATCCGCAGCAACTGCGGCTCGGCTCGTTCCCGTGGCATCCTCGTGATAAGACCAACGATTCCCGGCATGGCCCAAATCTCCTAGGAAGCTCCTATCGCAATTTGGAACCTACGATTATTCCAAGAGTTTCTGAACTCGCGAAGCCGTGCGAGCACAGGTTCCGGCAGGTAGTCAAGGAACTTGCGGTGCAAGCCCAGTCGGAAGGCAATCCATCCGGCACGAGTCAATGGAACGTAGTAACGAGGCAAGTCAACGCGCTGGAACCCATTGCGTTCCTTGAAGTCGCTAAGACTGTCTCGCTGTTTTTTTCCATAAGCAAAGTTCGAATAGACGAGATAAGAGATTTTCCGTTCGGCGCAGGATCGAACAGCTTGAGCGATTAGCGCATTTGTGGGAGCTTTGTCCCGGTGCTGGACCATTGACACAATGTGCATTAAGCCAGCCTGTGTTCGAGTTTCGTCCCACGTCAATTTGGCAAAACCAATCAGTTTTGCGCCGAGGAATGCGCCAATGAAGATGCTGCAATCGAGATAGGTCGCAGCTTCTTTTCGTACCGTCCCGACGTCCTTGCCATAGTGGTGGAAGCGCTTTCCCTGGCGGACGGGGCACTCGTTATATATCTCCCAGATTCCTTGTACGAGGGCGTCATCAAACGGAGCCTCCTGAAGCGTCACACCCTTCTTTTCAGCTTGTTTAGCTTTGTTCCGGGCCTTGAAGCCAATTTGTTGCGACCACCAGTTGTCATAAGTTGATATGGGTAGCGCCGCAAGATTGTCCCACTCCATCGGAAACCCGAATTTTGGTGACGTTTCCGGTAGTTTTTGCATGAACGTAAAGAGATCGATCCGGGTTCCTGACCTCCGCAGTTCATCAAGCACTGGCTGCGGATCACTAAGGAACTGATATTTGTCTGCGTCGAGGCGCGCGATCCTGATCAGCCGTCCCTGGATTTGGATCTCTCTATCGCGTATTTTCATAAGGGCCCTCCATTGTCTTGCACGCCTCAGCGCCCTGAAGAGGAGCGTCACGTGGTCCTGATTTCGTAAACCAGGAGACGGAAGCAACTATCACATTGGACGCGTTTGCGTGGAACCTTGAAGCAAGTAGATGAGCGTCTCTCCGAGTGTCAGCCGACGAGAGCGGAATGCATGGTCATTTGGCTTTGTGCTTGCACGCGTGACCGCTTCTCTTCAAGTTGAACGAAGATAGAGTCCATGATTTTGGTAGTTAGAAGAATCTCGCGGTACGGTACGGGCACGGGTGTGCCCTCCCTGATCGACCGGTAGAAAGACTCAATCAAATACTTCATACCGGACTTCATTTGGAAGTCCCGTCCCAGAAAAGATCGTACATTTGTCGTAAGGTTTCCGATGTATTGCTTTGCAAACATCGTGGACGGCAGGAATCTTTCGAGATAACTTTTGTATCTCATACCACGAAGTTTGATGAGCGTCTCCTGATCCTGATCTAAAGCGAGTCCGTTCTTGGTGCCATAAATGCGAAACTGGTGGAGTGCTGGCCGCATTTGCGAAGAGAAAGTAAAATAGGCAGTGGTGCGTTCCCTTTCACAAAGAATGACTCTCAGTTCATCGATGATTTCAGTTTCGCCTAAGCCTTTCAGAAATGGGCTGACGAAGCCGTACGCCATCACTTGAAGCGATTCACCCGTCAGGAATTCCGCAATTCTGGCGATACCGTGGCTAATAATATTGTGGAGCAATTTCCCCGGCAGCCTGCGCACCCAATGCTGCCTATCACCAAGAAGTGCTCTGGCATACCCGGACTGTCCGATCTCATAACAGTAATAGCTCTCCATGTGCACCGGTCCGTCACCTAGAAAACCACTTTGCACAAGCGTGCGCATTCGCCGCGCAGCATGCCTGAATTGATCATCGTGCCCCGCGGTCACCTTGAGTCCCCGTTCGTTCGCGAGAGCGATGAGTTCTCGAGCCTCTTGCTCGTTAATCGTGAACGGCTTCTCGATATAGACGTGACATCCGTATTCCAAACAATGCTTTGCAACATGGAAATGGCTTTGTGGTGGCGTCGTGATATGGACCACGTCTGGCCTGGCCTCGCTCAGAAGAGCAGTTAAATCGCTAAAGCATCGCTTAACGGTGAACCTCTCGTATAGCTGCTTCGCCATCAGCGGTTCACGGTCACAAACCCCAACAATCTCGCACTCTTTGATCCTTTGAATCTGGGAGGCATGGGAGTCTGCGATTTTCCCACATCCCACGATGGCAGCCTTAAGCACTTTGTATTCTGCTCCTGCATGCTTCGAAGTATCGCCTGAATCCTTCCGATGTCGGCACCGTCTGCGTCCACCCCAATTGTGTCTTTAGTTTCTTATTGCTATAGTGCGACTTCTTCCAATAGGAGTGCCATGCTCTGCGATTAAAGACGGGTTCTAGTTGCCCTTCCGACCACTTGGCATAGCCTTCCCACAGACAGCAGAGCGCGTAACTCAACATGTGAGGAACATAGATAGACTTGAAGCGTCTTACATTCTGCTTGTACAGACGCAAAAATTGCCTGCTGGAAGGAAGATCGTCGTCCACCACATTAAAGACCTCGCCATCAACTCCTTTTTTCAATCCAGCAAGGGCAATGGCTTCTGCACAGTTATCGACATACGTA
>QHPX01000003.1 GCA_003219195.1 Verrucomicrobiota bacterium | reverse complement strand
AGTGGCGAGAGCCGCGCCGGTCACGCCGAGCCTAAGCCACGGGCCGATCCCAAAAATCAGCAAAGGCGCGAGGACGATATTAAGGACAACGCTGAGGACGTGTAATCCGACGGTGGGTTTGATGATTCCCGTTGCGCGCAAGGCCGAGCCGAGAGCGACCGGCGGAAACTGGAGCGCTAGCGCGGGAATAAACCAGAGCAGATAACTCTTGGCCAACTTTGCCGTGACCGCATCAGCGCTTAGCGAATTGCAATACGGATTCATCAAAAGAAATCCGCAAACGCCCAGAGCCAGCGCAATCAAGATCGACATCATGAACGATTGATTGAAGACCAGCACGGCGTGCGGTCGATCCTTCTTTCCGGCCGCCTGCGAGATCAGCGTTGTCGTTCCCACGCCGAGCATTTGCGTAAGCGCCAGCACGATCATCGTCATGTTTCCGGCCACACCGACTGCGGCGATCGCTTCCTTGCCGAGATGCCCCGCTCAGTAAAGATCGGCCAGTAAATAGAGCGTTTGCGCCACCATGCTCACCGCCATGAACGCCGACATGTGCAGCAAATGCTTCGTGACAGATCCTCGAGTGAGATCCCTCATGAAGTCTTTTTTAATGCAAATCGATCTTCCTGATGAATCTTGAAAAACTTTTGAATCCAGCTTTGCGATTGACCGCATCATAATACCAAGGATGTCCGACGACGCTGCCACCGAAGCGGAGGGTTCCAGGATCACCTATTTCGGACTGTTCATCGCGCTGTTCGCGATCACGGCCCCGGCTCCTCCGCCTTTGAAAAACTTCCGCTCTGGTTGATCACGCTAATCGTCTTGCGCGCCGGAGTCGTGGCAGAATTATTTTATCGCGGCTACGCCATCGAACGACTCCAAGCTCTGGGTCTGAATCGTTATTGGGCTGCCGCCATTCTCCTGATCATCTTTGCCGTTGGCCACTGGACAGGCGGCGCCGCCAACGTCGTGATCGCTGTAGCGCTGGGCGGAATCCTGGCCGGCTTCTATCTTTGGCGTCGCGATCTGATTGCAAACATGATCGGGCACTTCGCGGTCGATTTTGTTGCTAACGTTTTGCCCAAACTCTTCTCCTGGCCGTTAGGTATTTGATGTTGAATGCGACCGCGACTGCCAGCACCGAGCCAGAAAGATACATATATGGATAAACGTATATGTATCTGCAAAGTCGCGTCCGGAGTTGAGCTCTGCAAAGCGCTCTCTGATTCAGTTCAAGCTAGAGGCGGTTGCGATCGTAAGCGGCTTATGATTCACGAGTGGGGCGTCCTGAAGGAATGAAGCGTGCAGGCGAAACGATTTCAACGAGCGGTCGCCTCAATCGTAAGCGGCTTATGATGGCTCAAGGACTGCGATATGCTTTGAGCTTGACTGCGTTGTGGGAGCGAATGATCGAATGGCTTGTGCTGCCGTTCGGCTCACAGCTCTAGGCTCACGCATCATCGCCGCCGTCACGCGGCTGCACAGCCCGGAATCGCGGTCGTTTCCCGCGGTGCGGTCGCTGCGCCGGCCGCGATGCATCTTGCGCTTTCATCAACTCAAATGTCCGAAATAACGGCGCCAGATCGATCACGGCGTTGGCGGCCGATCTTAACGTGTTCCCAAGATTTGCTGCTACGGACGCGACTTCCACGCGGATCCCATGTCGGCGCAGCTTTATGGCGAGATAAGCGAAATCAGCATCGCCGGTCACGAGAATGATGACATCGGGCTTCATCTCGACGGAAAGCTCGACCGCGTCGATCGCCATCATCACGTCTATGTTCGCCTTGTAATGTCCTTCTTCGGCGGGCGATCCATCCTTGGTCACGACCATGAAACCGTTGGAGCGCAACCAATGCATGAACTTGTTCTTCTTGTCCCGCTCCTCCTGCCAGATCGGGATGGCGGGCGGCAACCCGGCATAAACCACCATCTCGATTAGCTCACGTCCGGTATTTGGGCCGGCCAGAAAATCGCGGAGCTTCAGCCAATCGAGCCCGCGTCCCGCCGTTCGCACCGAACTGCCGACGTTCGATTCATCCACCAGGACCAAAACTTTGGGACGCACTAGATTTTCGAAATGTTTCTTTTGCATAGCGGAGCTGATCCTCTCAGCCCTTAACTATCAACAATCAACTTCTCAACAGCATCGGATTTTTTCTTCGCCTTTCATCGTTCATAATTCATTCTTCTTCCGTTGCTAATGTCCAAACCAGTTTCAGTTCGCGCCGGTCAGGTTGAGTTCCTCAAGGTCAACACCGAGGGATGGGACTGGCGCGACGCGTATCAATGGCTGCTGGCCCTAAGCTGGACGCGATTCGCTCTTTTCATCGCCGGCATTTACGTCGTCATCAATCTCATTTTCGCCACCCTTTACAGCCTCGGCGAAAATTGCATCGCCTATCTCAAGCCGGGCTCATTTGTCGACGCGTTCTTTTTCAGTGTGCAAACGCTGGCCACCGTCGGCTACGGCCACATGTATCCGCAAACGCTTTACGGTCATATTGTCACGACTATTGAGATTGTCTTCGGCATGTTCGGACTCGCCGTCATGACCGGTCTCATCTTCGTCCGCTTTTCGCGGCCGACCGCGCGGATTTTATTTAGTAAATCGATCGTCATCGCTCCGTTCAACGGCCGGCCGGCGCTGATGTTGCGCATCGCGAATTTGCGCCAGCGCAGCCTTGTCGAGGCCGAGTTCCGCATCATGTTCTCGCGCGACCAGGATATCGTGGAAGACAAAAGCTACCGCCACTTTTACCAACTCAAACTCGACTTTGATCGGCTGACCGTGTTCCCCGCCGCGCTCACGCTCAGACACACCATCGACGAACGCAGCCCGCTCTTTGGCGTCAGTCCGGAGTCGCTCGAAGCAAGCAACGCCACCTTTGTCGCCTCGGTTGTCGGCATCGAAACCGTCATCCCAGCCGCCGTCCAGATCCAGCAAAACTACACCTGGCGTGAAGTGCGTTTTGGCGAACGCTTCGTTGAGATCTACTCCGAACTGAAAGAGGGACAGATCACCGTCGACTACGGCCGCATCCACGACACTGAACCGGTGCTGTAGCGATCGGTCACAGGTTAAGATGGCACAACGCCGGCGATATCTCTTTGTTTGTATCAATCGTCGGCCCGACGACAACCCGAAGGGATGCTGCGCCGCGAAGGGCTCTGAAGAAGTATATAAAGCATTGAAAGCGGAGGTGGCCGCCCGCGGACTGGCGAAACTCGAAGCGCGCGTGTGCACATCGAGTTGCCTCGATCAATGTGCGACTGGGATCACCGTTTTGGTCGAACCAGACCACTTCTTTTACGGCCGCGTCACCATCGCGGACGTGCCAGAAATCGTGGACGGACTCGTCAACAGCCAACGCGTCAAACGGCTTGTCCTTACAGCAGATGACCTAGCCAAGAGCTGATTCTCTAAAGCGCTAGCGCCGCGTCGAATACGCCGTGCGGCGACGCCGGCGGATGGACTGCATTGGTCGCATGGTGAGGCGACGGAGCGAGCGGGAGATCGCGAGTCAACGCCTCGTCCTCATCGGGGATGACCTGGCGAAACTCTAGCGGCAACACGGCGTGCTGGGAAGCCGCTGGGTGGACTGCATAGCCCGATGGGAATTCGGGTGAGCGCCTCGGGAGAGGGCAAATCAATCTGCGACCGTCGAAATCTGTCGTGTGACCTCTGATCTAGACTGCTCGAGTTCGGATGTTGATCTCCGATGTGAGCGTCTGATGGACCGGACAGCGGTCGGCCATTTCCATTAATTTTGAGCGTTGTTCGCTCGTTAGAGCACCGGTGAGTTGAATCTCGCGCTCGATCCTGTCGATCTTTCCCACTTTAGTCTCGCACTCGGCGCAATCGACGGCGTGAATTTTCGAGTGGTGCAGCGAAACCATTACCTTCTCCAGCGGCCAACCCTTTCGTCGCGCATAGAGCGAGATGGTCATCGAAGTGCACGTGCCGAGCGCGGCCAGGAGAAAATCGTACGGAGACGGCCCGGTGTCAGTCCCGCCGAAAGCCACTGGTTCATCGCCTTTGAGACGATGCGGACCAATTTGAATTTCTTGGGTAAACCCAGCCGCACCGCCGCGCACGATCACGTGCGGGGGACCGTTAGAGGTGTTGGCTGCCATCGGCGGGAGCAGCAATCAAACAATGCCGCGAAGTTCACGGCAAGTCTGCAATTTCGATTAACCTCGCGGCCGCCATAGCGGGTTTGGCGCGCAGGAAGCTGCCCCCTGAAGACTGTTATCCGTTAACTGTTAACGCGGCGTCTTCGCCGCTTCGTAAACGAGCAGGTGAAATGTGCCGGGCACATAGCTGGGACGGCGACGTTCGCCCGCCGGCGGTGACGGACTCGCCGGCTCGGGCGCGATTTGCGCCGTGCATGTGTAAACGCGTTGCGTTTTGGAATCGAGCGCCATAGTGCGCGCGCCACGCTCGGTCGTGAGCGTTTGCACGACCGCGAGTTTGTCCGGCGTTTCCTCTTTCGCGATGGTCAACGTTCCGTCACCGCACGATGCAAATGCCAGTTGCGTTGCATCATCGAACGCGCACGCGTCCACGCCCGCGCCGATTTGCACCGTCGCGATAATTTTGCCGGTCTCGCTGTCCAACATCGACATCGTCTTGTTATGGCAACCGACAAAGAGCCGGTGATGCGCCGCGTCGAACGCCATGCCAGTCGGTTCTTTACCCGGTGCCAGCGGCCAGCTCGCAATCACCAAGTGAGTTTTGGTATCGATCACCGCGACTTTGTCCTTGTCCTCGATGTTGCAGAAGACGCGCCCGCTCTTCAAATCGGCCGCGGCGAACTCCGGCTTGCCCGATAACGGCACCGTCGCGACCACCTTGTCGATCTTGGCGTCGATGACCGTGGCCGATTTCCCGCGACCGTTGAACGCGTAAACTTTGGAGCGCGCCGGCTCGTACAAAATCGCGTCCGGATTTTCGCCGGTCTCGATTTTTGCGATCGTCTTTAGCGTTTTGAGATCAATCACGCTCACGCGCGACTCGG
This sequence comes from Verrucomicrobiota bacterium, assembly GCA_003219195.1. GTDB lineage: Bacteria > Verrucomicrobiota > Verrucomicrobiia > Chthoniobacterales > UBA10450 > UBA10450. The sequence goes on along the minus strand of QHPX01000003.1, from coordinate 5,750 downwards.
TGCCATTACTTGAGAATCCTTGCCCCAGTTCCGCCGCGATCGCGAACCCGTGCACGCCGGGCGTGTCCGCGATCTCACCCACCACTTTGTCCTGCGCGAGATCGACAATCACGATTTTGCTCGCGTGGGTCACGTAAAGTTTCCGTGCGGTCGCATCGATCGCCAAATAATCCCAGCCGCCTTCGCCACCGATTGGGATGCTCTTGAGCAACTTGTAATTCTGACCGTGCGCTGCTTGCAACAACGCGAGGAACACGAGGCCGACGAACATCCGCGATTTCATCTCTCTTCTGTAATGGCAACCGTGACGATGCGCCAACTCAACCGGTTTCGTCCCCTTGGTCAGATCCTGGGAACGTGATGTGCTGGCAAAGGTGACATGATTGCTGTCCATCGTAGCTCGCGCTGTTTATTGGTTGTTTCGTTTGCCGCAGTCACGCTCTGCTCGGCAAATCGTTCCGATGCGCGGATCGGGGAAACTACGCTTCAATGTGTCGCTCGTTACGGGCCGCCGAAAGACACCCCCTCTTCGAAGATGATGGACAAGAATTCACCGCTTCTTGAGGGAGCGATCCATCACATTTACGAATATCAGGGCTGGAAAATCCGCGCTGCATTCTTGCAACTGGATGGGCCCGCCGTGCGAGTGGAATATTCCAAGATGCCAGTGGCTGGGGGCAGTCCGTTGGTGCGAGACTACGAGTTGCAAGCAATCATGACGGCCAACACGCCGGCCGGAATGACGTGGACGCAAATCGCGTACGATAATCCTGACTCGCCTAATAAAGGGATCGCAAAGGCCGCTGAAGTTTTCGTTTCGGTTGGCCAAAAGATGTGGCGACGAACCGACGGCGCGGTCCTCCGGTCTCGAGGTGATATAGTCATCCGGCTCGAACTTCTCGCCGCGCGCGAGTACGAGCAGGAGCTCAAACTTACCAAAGAGCAAAAAGCGCGCGCTTCGGTTCCGCAGTTTTGAAACAAGAGCCGAGTATCGAACGGGTTGACCCACCAAATTCATCTCGCACGATGAATTATGCTACTGTCTTACGAGTTGGGCCTTAGCGTTTTCACTTTTACAGCCGCGAAAATCACCAACGGCCTCATATCCATGTGGCGCGCGGCGATTATGAAGCGAAGTTTTGCTCTCGCGGTGAACTTTGGATTCGCCGAACCCGAGTTTCGCGATAACCAGCGACTCGTGGAAGAGCATTGCGATGAGGTGATCGAGCTTATATTCGTTTCCATGGCCGGCGTTGAGGAACTCACATCATCGATGCGGTACGTTCCTGGGTTGAAGACGGGCCCGTCTGGTTTGGATTATCAGATCAGCGTTTGATTAGTTTTCCAGTCTCGACGTATCGGCGGCTTGCCGGTGCGCCCGAAAACCTAGTGAAAAGAGTGCAGTTGCGTGTTCAGGGCCATGCTTTGCGCTGGGAAGAGCTGGACGAAGACATCTGGGTTAAAGACGCCATCGCTGGGCGGTTTTCAAGTCCACACGCTCACGCCTGAAGGTTACGTCCGATTTCTTGAGAATCGAGCCGTCGGAAGACGAGCGAGGTAACCCGAAACCTGAGCCATTACCCTGTCGGATTATCGCAAAGACATTTTTTTTGCGAGTAACTCCCCTATTACCGCGCGCGCAACGTCAAATGTTTAGACGCGACTCTAGGGGCCCCGCGCTCTGATCGCTCTCGAGCACACCTTTCCAAACATGATCCGTGTATATACACCCATAATGCATTGCCGGTTTGGCTGATCGTTGATGGAAAATTCTCGGGTGTCGATATTGCCGCTCATCTTGGCTGTGCCCCATAAGGCCTCGACCTTCGCCCTTCCTCCGCCGGTTCCAAGTTGTTTCGCTACGTTCCGGTTTCATCTGCCGCTTTGCGGCTGTAACGCTTTAACGATTCAACCCTTCAACGTCCGAGAGGGATCTCAAGACGCAGCGAGGGCGTCGGCGACATTGCGTCGTATTCGAAACGTCTGGTCCAATCGTGACGTCTTAAAGATTATCCGGACGGTCTCGCGCATCCCGACGAGGTAGAGCTTGCCGCGGTACGCTTCGACCTTTTGCATTCCGTCGATCAGGACGGCCAATCCAGAGCTGTCGATATAAGATACTTTTGAAAGATCGATCACAAGCTTCTCCGGCTTATCTCTGATCAAGACGCCCAGTTCGGTGGCGATCCGCGGCGAGACGTGCATATCAATTTCGCCTTCCAGCGGCAGGATGTGATGCGATCCTGGCTCGGCCTTACGAATTGGAGATCGGGAAACGGGTGGCCCTTGTTTCTGGCTCGCACTTTTTCTTCGACGCGATGATTTGCTGGGAGGACCCGGGTCAACCAGGACCCCTTCAGGCATTTGATTGGCAAACTGCAAGACCCTGAAACCGAGGTAAGATGGTGGAAGCTTAGCTTTCTTTTCGCGCGATAAATCGGTTTGCACCGCCACGATGAATTCGCGGGCGTGATAGAGGCTCTTGAAAACTCTGGTGATATGCGGCTTGGAACCAAACTCAACGCTGAATCGGGCCGCGGCTTCCACCGCAAGGGAATGCCAATAGCCCGGTTCAAAGGGACGCCAGGTTCGCCTTTCGGCTTCGCGTTCTGTCTCAGAAAGGGAAAGCCATTTGGCGAAGGTCATTGGTGAGAATGCGTGGCTGAACGTCAAATATGACTAGATTCTAGCCCGTATCCAGCGCTAGCGTAAAGCGAGGGGCGCGAGATCCAATTCTTCCGCGGCTTACACAGGACTTCCGAGCCGACGTTCTCTTTCCGCTTCAACGATTTAACGCTTCAACGTGGCAAAACCTAAGTGTCGATAGTGAGCTCTGACCCGGAAGTGGTTTATATATGGATAAGCGTATATGTATATGAAAGCACGTCCGAAGCAGTTCTGTAGTGGCGGTCGGCGCCTGTCCTGAGCGCAGCCAACGAAACCGCCGGATCCGAAATCCGAAAGCGCTCACATCGAACATAAGCCGCGTGTGATGGATGGGATCAAAGCACGCATAGCGAATGAATGGACGCGCGCCAGGCAAGAGTGGAGATTGCTTCTCGGCGCGCTAAGCGAAGGATAGATCGAGTCAGAAAAACACATATATGGCTAAACGTATATGTGTATGAAAACGCGCGTAGTGATTCAGGTCGAGTGGGCGCACGCGAGTAAAATCCGGCTCGCCACGGGTCAGGCGGCATGGGTCTTTCTCTTCCGTTCATAAGTCGGCAGATCATCGGCTAAACGAATCCAAGGCAGCCGGTCGTCAATCCAAGTGTGGTCGGCGGGTGTTACTGTCGCTGGCTGGTCGAAGCTGCAAACCGTAACATCGATCTCGTCTGCTTCTGGCCCGCTCATGAACGTCAATGGCGTGCCGCAATCCGGACAGAACGAGCGCAACCGCTCAGCCCATTCTAGTTCTCGCGGCAGACCTGTGGTGAACCGAAAGCCGCTCCGACAGAACGATGCCCACGTCACGAATGGCGCGCCACTGCTCCGGCGACAATCCGAACAATGGCAGTGGGTGATGTTGTAAGGGTGCCGGGTCGCCTCATATCGTACCGAGCCGCACAAACATCCGCCGCAGATAAGGTTTGGGTTCATGGATATAAGACGCTAACGCCGCCTAACGAGATTGGTTAGACCCGTTGCGCAAAAACTTTAAGCCGCTAAACACTACGAACTGCTTTTTGCCGCAATGGGAAGACTGATCGCCCGAACGGATGAAACGAATCCCGCCGCGATCATTGCCACTCGCAACCAATCGAGAATGATCCACCGTCGCGCCATCTGTATCACCTCGGCTTCGCTTTTTCCGCTCGAACTGGAGGCCGCGAGATAGAGTTCATGGTTCATAGGCCAAAAAACTGTGGGGGTAAGGACCCAGAGGATGAGAAACATTGTTACTGGTAACCACAACCAAACACGGTACTCGAACGGGGTCTTCCATCCACAGATGAGCGCTCCGAGAATTCCCATCAGCATCGGCACTGATAACGGCTGGAAAAAATCCCCGGGGTTCATCGGGAAACGTGGGCCGTAAGGCATGAGCACAAGCGAGGCCGGCGGCGCTGCGCTCCAAGCTCCTGCCACGATTAAAAGGTCGAATAGTTTGGCGCCCAAGCCGACACCCCAGCCGAGCACTGAAATCCAAAGAAAGATCCTCATCAGCCGCAAGCGCCCCGACATTTCCGGAGCGGAATACTGGAAAGCAGTGGCCATAAGGTTGTCTCAATGGGTCTAACAGGGTTTAGGCCGAATTTCTCCGTCTATCTGGATTATAGACTGCAAATTCTCCTCTGCATCCTAAAGATCAATTCCCATCTCGATGGTGCCGGTGATCTCTACCCAGCCGCAGGCCTTCCAGAATTCGCGGCCGCGCGGATTATCGTCGGCCACCATGATAATGACCCGCTTGAGCCCGGCCCGGCGTAGGCCCTCCAGGCATTCATCCACCAGACGCTTACCGAGTCCGCGTCCCTGATAAGCAGGATCAACGGCCAGATGATAGATGTGTCCGCGGCGTCCATCATGACCGCATAACGCGATGCCCACAGTCGCGGACCCATCGGTCGCCACTCGGCTCAGTCCCGGGTTCCGTGCGAGAAATTGAGCAACGCTTTCTCTGTCATCACCCTCGGCGATCTCAAGACCTTCGACTCGCTGCCATAGCTCAACCGCCGCGTCGTAATCGTTAATGGAAAATTCTCGGATATCGATGTTGCCGCTCATCTTGAGTCAAAGAACGCTAGCACCACGTGGCGTGTCACGTCGATGTCGCAGGCGACATCGGCATTATGGTCAGCGTTCAGTTTGGGATTCGGAAAGAAAGCACGCGCTTCGGTTCCGCAGTTCTAAAGAGTGTCGATTGTAAGCTCTGAGCCCTTTTTGACTTTTTCGAAGTCCAGATCGTCGGTGATTGATTACATTCATGGGCGCGAAGTTGGGTGTCATCCGCTTTGCTTATCAACTCGACGCGGAACGGCATCTGACCGGAAGCGAATTGTCCAGCTTGGCCGAACGCATGGTCAATACGACGGACGCGGTGGAAGCCGCGCGAGTCCGCGAAGCGATCGTTCGAGGATTCTGCGGCCAGGGCTACGATGCCTAAGATTCGGCGGCAAAATGTGCCGCCGGCATTGTTGCATCACATTCTCGATCGCATCCTGATCGCGCGAAATCTCGGCGGACCAACTCGGTTTGTTTGCTGATTGGCTCGACACCGAACCCGAAGTGCCGAACGAAAGACGTAGTCGTCGCCTACTCCGGCACGAATCTGACGGATAACCCGAAACTGGAACCATTACCCTGCCGAATTATCGCGAAGACGTTTTTTTAGCGAGTAATTCCCCTGCTTGCCGCGCCGTAGTTCCGCGGCTGCGGGACGGAGGAGCTGGCCTCTATATTATCCGTTAACTGTTAACTCGACCCCTTCGCCGCCGCTTTCTTCTTGTTCTTGGCGAGGGCGAGGCGCTCTGTCTTTTTGCGGCGTGTCGCGCGTTTCTTAACGTTATCTCTACCTTGGCTGTGTCCCATACGCCGCAACAGTCGCCCTTCCTCCGCGGGTTCCAAGTTGTTTAATTCCCATCACGCTCCATCTCTGCGAGCCAAGCCAATGAGCGCATCGAGAAAGCACATATATGGACAAACGTATATGTATATGAAGAGCACGTCTGGGACAGTTCTGCAGCGGGAGTCGTATCGGCCGCAATTTAGCGGTCGCGATGCCCGAACTTACGGATGATGCAAAT
>QHPX01000002.1 GCA_003219195.1 Verrucomicrobiota bacterium | reverse complement strand
GTTGGGTGCGGAGTGCTTGCGTCAGCAGTCGCGATGGACAAGGAGATGACAAAACGCGTGGTTCGCGATGCCGGGCTTCCCATCGTGTCGTATGTTTCGTTGAAGCACAAGCTCTGGAAAAAAGAAAAGGAGCTGTCGGCCGAAAGGATTCAGAAAGAGCTTGGCTATCCCGTCTTCGTTAAGCCGGCTAACCTTGGCTCAAGCGTCGGCGTGCATAAGGTGAAGGAACCGAGCGCGCTCAACGCCGCGCTCGAAGATGCGTTCAATTTCGACACGAAAGTGCTGGTTGAAGCCGCCGTAAACGCACGGGAAATCGAAGTGTCGGTTCTGGAAAATCCGGATGCAGCAGCTGATCCACTGGTCAGCGTCCCGGGCGAGATCAACCCAACGCACGAATTCTATTCTTACGAGGCCAAGTATCTGGACGAGAAGGGCGCGACGCTAATCATTCCAGCAAAGCTCGCCTCCGAGCAGATGAAATGCGTACAGGATATCGCGAAAAAAGCGTTCCTAGCGATCGAATGTGAAGGGATGGCTCGAGTCGATCTGTTGCTCGACCGAATGAGTGGAAAATTCTTTTTCAACGAATTGAATACGATCCCTGGATTCACTTCGATCAGCATGTATCCAAAACTGTGGGAAGCTTCAGGGATTAGTTACAAGGAACTTTTGTCGAGACTTGTGGATCTTGCGATCTCACGGCACAAGAGAAAGAAAGCGCTGGTTAGGGAATTTCGATCTTAGAAGAAGTGCGACCCCGAACGTTTTCGGGGCCGCTACCAAACAATTTCTCTACGTTCGATGGTGATGGGCGAACCTTCAGCGATGAAGGCGGAGCGCGGCGGAGCCGACAACGTCTCGACAAATTGTTGGCCGTAAAGAGCCGCGGTATCGCCGCGAAACTCAAAGTTATTGGCGTTCCAAATCTTCCAGCGCGGATGATTTACTCGGTATTCGCTACAACCACCCCTCACGCACGTGTAACCCCAGTAATGTTGGGTGATGAATTCTGCGTGTGAACAGGCAGGAATATTTTCCGGTTCTCCGGTTGCGGTCATTGTGAGTGATTCCCATTTGCGGCCGCGTCGCCAGGAATATGCGACCTTCACCTTAAGATCGGCATGTTCGATTACGTGTTTCATGGGCAGCGCGAGGTAGCGTTCGCCATAGAATGCGCGCGCGACGAGCGCGATGGCGCGGCGTGGAACCAATTCGCGGACGAAGACAACGCCGCGCCGCCAGGTGTCGGCTGATTTCTTGCGCACGTAAAAGCGCAGATTCACTTCTTCGAAATCGCGATGGAACGGGATGGGGAGCCCGAGCAAACGCGTGTCGAGAAAAAGGAAGCCGACGACGCTGACGAATGTTTCGCCATTTTCATAATCGAGCTCTGCGCCCGGCGGAACAAGTGGCGCAATGATCGCTGGATCGACAACGAAATTGAGCATGGTGAGATAGCGCCAGTTCGCGGTCAGAAACGGTTTCACGCACGCGGAAATTTTCCGACGGTCACAGACCGCTGCTACAAGATCGACAATTGATCAGTGCAATAATTTTTCGAGCGACGGATCGGGCTGGGTGCCGAGCGACGTGGCCTTGGTGTAATGCTGCTTGGCTAACTCTTTTGCCGGCGGTTGCGCCGTGGCGTAGATGACGGCGAGATTGAAATGAGCATCGGCGTAGTCGGGATTGTCGGCGATGGCTTCGAGTATTTCTTGTTCCGCCGCTTGCTGCCAGCCCTTCTGGCTGGCAGTGATCCCGAGATAATTGTGGGCGGTGGCGCTCTTGGGATTGATCGCGAGCGCCTTGGTCAGCTCGGCAAGCGCGTCATCAAACTTGGACTGCCGATAATAAACAATGCCGAGGGTGGTGTGGGCAAACTCGTCCCGGGGAGCGACGGCAACGGCTTTTTTCAACGTCACCTCGGCGGCTTTAAATCTGGCGGTGCGAAAATAAACGACGCCAAGATTGGAAAGCGAATAGACGTTATTCGGACTCTTGCTCAGGATCTCCTGATATTGTTTTTCGGCCGTTCGATATTTGCGATGCTCGAAGTTATCTTTTGCCGATTGCGCCAGATTCCGCAGATTCTCGGGCACATCCGGGTTGAAGCCGCTCTGCGAGTTGGCGCTGGAATCATTGGAGGCCGCCGCATTTCCGCCATCAGGCGGTTTTTGCGTTTCATCCAAGCCGGTGATTTTAACTGCCTTCATCGAGGATTTTTTAGCGAAGGTAAAACTCGTCTTCAACGCCGCCGGATTGTGCTCTGAGATTGCGACCACAGGTTGCCGCAACAAGGCGAGCTCTTCATCGCTCAATTTCGTGATCGGTTGAGCGAGCAGCTCGATTTGCTCGTTTAAGGCGTCCGATTTGATCTTCAGCTTATCGAACTCAGCGAACATGAGTTTCTTGGTCTGATCCCGTCGCGCTTCTTCCTGACGTTCGCGAACGACAATGTTACGAAGCATTTCGTTTTCCTTCGTGAGCCGAACCGTCTCCTCGGCGTTCGCGCCCTTGAGCTTCGCTTTTTCCAATTCAGCATCCGCTTCATCGAGTTGCGAACGAAGACTTACGACTTTCGTCTCGAAATCCTGATTTTGTTTTTGACGCGCGGCCAGTTGCTGGCGGAGTTGCTCGATCTGCCCTTTTACCTCGGCAAGCTCCTGTTCTTTTTTCGGCTTATCCTCGCTTAGCTTGCGCACGCTTTTTTCCGCGTCCGTCAGTTTCTGTTTCAGATCGCTGTTCTCAGCCACGAGTATTTGAACGCGTTGTTCGGGCTCCTTCATGCCTTTCAACTGCGTGAGCGCTTCATCACGCTCTCGTGTGACACCAGCGGTTTGCTTGCTCGCCTCCGCCATCTTTACACTGATCTGGGCTTTTTCCTTTTCCGCCGCGAAACGCGCTTCTTCGGCGGCGGTGAGTGTGTCTCTTAAATGCGCGACCTCTGCGCGCAATGCTTGCTGCTCCTTTGCGGTATTACCGCCGGACGATTGAAGCTTTTTTAGCGACTCCTGAGCTTGCGCCAGTTGGTCGCGGACCTCACGCTCTGATCCCCTCGATTTGTCAAGTTCGCCTTGCGCTTCGCCCAGCTTGGAGCTTGTGTCCTTAAGACGCCCATCCAGAGATTGCTTTTCTTTTTCGGCGGTGTCGAGCTGACTGCGCGAGTTTTGCAGCTCCGCCTCAAGTTGATCGATCTTATCGTGCAATTTCTTGGTCGCATCCTTGATTGCAGCGTCGCTCGGCGCTTGAGCAGAAGCTGCGCTCGGGCGCGGCGCCACGATCTCGGTGCTTGGTTCCGCCGGTCCGGCATTTTCACGAAGCGCCGGAGTGGTCTCGGGTAATGGGGTTGAAGTAGCAGCCAGGTCATTTTGCGTCGCTGCCTTGTCCTGAACCCGCAAAATGCTCTCACTGATTTTACGGCCGCGATATTCAACGATGGCCGGCTGCCAATCGGAATGCTTTGTGTGCAACTCCTCGATCAGGCTTCCGGCGGACCGGTATTTTGCCAGAGCAGCTTTAAATTGGTTTTCATGCTCCAGCTTTTCACCCTGCTGAGAAGTCATGTACGCCTTGAGAAAAATTTCGCTCGGATCGTTCGCTTGCGCGCGGAGCTGGCCCGGTGTCAGTAAAAAAAAGAAGCCGGCCAGCAAAATCGAACCGATTCTCCTCATGCGATAACAGGGCGGAATGATAATCGGCCTCCGTCCAGTTGCAATACGGCCTTCCACGTCGCTCCCAAAATAAGCGGAGCGTGTGCCACAATGGCCAGATGCTTTCCTTTGCAATCCGCGATCTGAAATCTAAAATCTACAACTGAGGTGGTGGTCGTAGCTCAATGGTAGAGCCCCAGATTGTGGTTCTGGTTGTTGCGGGTTCGAGTCCCGTCGGCCACCCCATTTCAGCGGTCAGAGATCAAGAGTCAGATTCTGAATTCCGAGATTTGATTGTCGATCTTGGCCGATCTTCGCTTGAGGGAGTTCCCCACTGGCTTAAAATCGACAATGTCGTTGTGTCTGTAGCTCAACTGGATAGAGCATCTGACTTCGGATCAGAAGGTTGTGGGTTCGAATCCCTCCAGGCACGAAAGTTCGGGCGGATTACAGTTTGCCCCAGCTTGACATTGCGTGTGCGAATTGATTACGAGTCGCAGCCATGAACGCGCCAAGGGACAGTCGCCGCGAGCTCGACGCGATGATCGTCGAAATCGAGCTCACGCTGACGAGCATTGTTCAGGGCGTTGCACTCTATTTTTTAATCGAGAACGCGCGGAACGTCCTGTCGATCCAACAAAGCGTTTTCTGGCCCTATGTCGCGGTCGGATTGCTTGTCATCCTGATTTTCTGGTCTCGATCGGTCGTGCACACGCTCACCCTTATCCGCTGGCCGCTGGAATTCGGACACAATTTCTTTTACATCGTATGCGCACTAGGCGAGTCGCTTCTCTTCACGCGGCTGAGCAACCCGCGAGCGTGGTTCGCCCTCGGCGCGTTTTACGCAGCGATCGTCTGGTTGCTGTTCATTTACGATCTGCGTCTCATCCGCGCCCGCGAACAGGATAGCGCGGGAGAATCAAGCAACCGGTTGTATGCTTTGGTGACGCGCGACCAACGGCTTAATATTGGCGTGCTGGTGCCGGCGCTATTCGTCCTGAATCTGGCTTGCGCGATCTGCATTCGCACGTGGCCGGAGTTCTTTACCGCTCGCAACGGTCACGTCTGGCTCGCCGCCGCCCAGCTCCTGGTGTTCGCCATTTATCTCGGCTATGTCCTGTATTTTTTCAGGACTCTTGTGCCGTTAATCTCACGGGCGCGGCAGGAATGGCATCACGACCGCCCTTAAGAACGCAAGATCGATAAGCGTCTCCGCTCAAGGCCCCAATTATTTTTTGTTACCCTGAACGGCGCGCTTTTCCTTTTCTCTCCAGAGATGGAATGTGTACGTGAAAACCACATAACCGAGCACGCGATGCGGGCTGTCGTTGGTAACGTAGATCGCGGGATTGACCTGAAAATCTCTCGTCAGGTTGCACGTGACGCCAATCGTGGATGAATTGCCCGAGCCGCTTTGGAAATCGACCTGGGCGCGCCAGGTTTCATTGAAATCGTAGGCATAACCAACGATCGCTTCGTTGCGATAATCGACATGTGTTGCGCCCGCGATGAACTTGTGGTGTTCCGTGTAGTAACCGGCTTCGATGAACGGTTGAGGATCGACATGACTGTGCGGCGACCAGTTTACGAAACCGACCGACAGCAAATACGGCTCGTGCTGAATCAGTCCGAGTTCCGTGCCGAAGATCAGCTCGTTCGGCTGGAAACCTTTGAAAACGGCGACCTCAGCCCACTTGGTCAATCCCAGCTCGCCTTGCAGCTCATACGGATTCCCGATGCGCTCGCTTTGCGCCTGGAAGCTAAGCGAAAAATCGCCTTCGGGTTGAAGGTCAGGCGTCACGATTTGGCTCAGTCCTTTCGTGGTCGCGAAAGAGATCTGCGCGGCCGCAAGACTACCGACCACAGCCAGAAAGGAAGAAGCAATCGAACGTTGGAGCCGCATGGGATGGAGTTGTGAATCGCTAAAGTTATTCCGCGGAATTCTCCGCTCTTGATGCGTGCGAATCCGAGTACAGAAGGACAAAGGAAATTCCCAGCAGCGGCCTTAGCAAAGCTTGCAGGATGCCGAGCATGAAGCTGACGAGGTTGAAAGGTTGAGCTTTCGAGCTTGTTGCGAACGCCTGAAGGACAGCTTGCGGATTTTGCGAAGTGGTCAGCTCCTGAAAATAATGCCGGAGTGACGACCACTGCGTTCCGATATCGATTGCGAGTACGAATGCCGACCAAATTGAAAAAAGAAAAACGCCCCGCCAGAGCGGGCGACGAAACCAAGGAAGCTCGCGGCCGCTGCGCGCAAGTTGTTTACTTTGGCGCAATGCGCCGGCGGCGTCCGATTCGGCAAGCACAGCGAATTGCTGCCAAAAGAGGAAGTTGACGAACAACCGTCCGACGATCCAAACCTGAAAGGCAAGAACAGCGAGCACGAGCAAGATCGACAGCAAGGAAAGAGGCCCGCTCATGATCATCCAGATGATTACCAGCGGAAGCGCCGTCCAAAAAAAGTAAGCGCCATAAACAAAAATGCAGAGCAGCGCGACGCGCGGCCAGAACTTCAGCACCTGACGAACAAGGGCGAAGATTCGCGCCTTACGATCCCCGGCGGCTATTTCAGCGGTTACGATTTGGATGCCGACGATAAATGCGGGCCATGCGGCCAGACTGAGCAGGAGCATGCAAAAGGTGAACATGGCCCCAATCAGCGTCCGCAAATCGGCGTTCATCTCCGGTGATGTGCCTAAAGCGGAACCGCTCAGTTGCGCGCAAATGGACGGCAGCGCCACGAGCAGGGTCAGATAGAAGAATTGAAAAAAACCTTTCCGATAAATCCGAAGGGTCTCGGTCAAAATTTGGGCGAAGCTGCGTCGAGGAAGTGACACATCAAACGTGCGCCTTTCCAAGTCATCGACTGATTCGAAAAGACCAGGAATTTTCGCCGCCGTTGTCCAAAGATCGACATCGGCGCGGCGCGCCTGGTTCGGAGGAAGCAGGCGACCCTCGTCCCGCCACTCACGCAAGGTTTCAATGTCGGCCGGTCCATACTCCTTGCCCTGGACGCGGACAATCCATTCTTCGGCCATTTCGTGATTTAACCGTGAATCGAAAGAAAAACTATATTTTTGATGCGTCCGAAAAAACGATGAATTGATGCGCGCTTTAGCTACGATATCGCTGTGAAGCTACTGCTCATCGACGGGCATTATTACGTCTATCGCTCTTTTTTCGCGATTCAGAATCTCTCAAATTCGCGCGGCGAACCGACGAACGCGATCTTCGGATTTACGAAAACCCTGCGCCTGATGATCAAACATTTGCAGCCAGATTTGGGCGCCGTTTTCTGGGATGAAGGTCTGCCGCAAAAGCGAATGGAACTGCAGCCCGCCTACAAGGAAACGCGCAAAGAGATGCCGCAGCCGATGATTCCGCAGCTCGATTTCATCCAAAAGCTGACTCCACTGCTCGGTTTCCGGAACATTTCGCTGCCCAACACGGAGGCGGACGACCTGATGGGTTGTTACGCGCTCGCTGCCTGCAAACGCAGCGTCGAAGTCGTGCTCGCGACTAACGACAAGGATTTGTTTCAGCTTGTCGGGTCGTGCGTGAAAATTTACACCACGGCCAAAGCTGATCTCGCATCGCCCAAAGATACGTTTGCGCTTCTGGGCGAAGCGGAGGTGACCGCAAAATGGGAGGTGCCGCCAAATCTGATCGGCGACGTTCTCGCTCTGGCCGGCGATTCGGTGGACAACATCCCGGGCGTGGGGCTCGGCCGAAAGACCGCCGCCGCGCTGATTCGCGAATTCGGCGGATTGGAAGCTTTGCTGGGCAAGATCGACAAGGTGAAAAATCAGCGCACGCGCGAGAAGCTGCTCAATGCCCGCGAACAGATCTTGCAGAACCGGAAGATGGTTGAGCTCGATTGCGATCTGGAATTGCCGGTGGCAATCGATGATCTCCGGATCAAGCCCGAGTATCCCGGCCTGATCGGTGCCCTGGAGATGTGTGAATTTAAATCACTTTTGCAGGAAGTGCGCGACGAGGCAGCGCAAATGACGTCGGGCCAGGCCGAGTTGTTGTAGCCGCTTCGCTGTGCGAAGCGCCACGCCAGTGCCGTCGATTGTACCCGGTGCGCCGCCCACAGGGCGGCTCCAGTCGTAGTCCGAATTTTTCGTAAAAAATTCGAACGCGAACCTGATTGAGGTGTCGAAGGTAACAGGTTAAGGCGGTTCGGGTGGCTGCACGTTCTCGTATTTGTTGTTTCTCCTTGGCGTGCACCGCCCGAATCTTTTTTGCCGTTCCAACGTGAGCGGAGTTGCGGTTGCCAGCCTTCTCTTCCTATGATGTTTTCCTAGACGATAGTCTATGGAAGAGGACGTCTCCTTGTTTGGAATCCGGGGCTTCCTGATCGATACACCGGAATTTGGCGCCCTGCGCGGCCGGCGTGGCGGCGCCCTCATTATTGAAAAGGGACGCATCTCCGAAGCAGGCGATTATGACGATCTTCGCCGGCTGCAACGGCCGAAACCCGTCCGCTGGATCGATCGCAGCCAGGTGGCGATTTTCCCCGGGCTCATCGATTGCCATACGCATCTGCCGCAATATTCCGCCGTCGCGCGAGGCGAGAGCGAATTGCTCCCGTGGCTGCGCCAGCACATCTTCCCGGTGGAACGCGAGTTCACCGGGCCGAAAGCGCGGGCCGAGGCGCCCCAATTCTTCCACGAGCTCGCGCGCCACGGCACAACCACCGCGATGGTCTATGCGGCAATCTATGAAGATAGCTGCGAAATCGGTTTCGAAGCCGCCAAGCAAAGCGGATTGCGCGTCATCCTCGGCGAAATGATGATGGACCTCGGCTCGTATGGCCAGCTCCAACCAAAGAAAGTCATTTCCGTATCGTTAATGGAAAGTGAGCGTCTCTGCCGAAAATGGCATCGCTCGGAAGATGGCCGGCTCGAATATGCTTTTAGTCCGCGTTTCGCTGTCACCTGCTCGGAAAAATTAATGCGGAGTGCGGCCGAGATGGCGGCGCGCTTCGACGCTTATCTTCAGACCCATCTGGCCGAGAATCGGGAAGAGCTCGAAAAAGTGCACCATCTCTACATGTCGGCGCGGGATTACACCCACGTCTATGAAAAGTGCGGACTCCTCACGGCGAAAACCATGCTCGGACATTGCATCCATCTGAATCCTCGGGAAATCGCGGCGATCGCAGGCGCGCAGTCGAGTATCGCGCATTGTCCGACTTCGAATCTTTTTCTCGGCAGCGGCCTGATCAAGCTCGACCAACTCTTAAAAGCCGGCATCCCTGTTGGGCTTGGCTCCGATGTGGCCGCCGGCCCCGAGTTGAACATGTGGCGGGTGATGCGCGCGGCCATTGACGTGCAAAAGGCGCGCGGAGCTTACGAACCGAACCTGCGCCCGTTGCGCCCGAGCGAAGCATTTTATCTTGCCACTCACGGCGGGGCGCACGCCCTAGGGAAAGGCAATATGATCGGAACACTCGATGTCGGTAAGGAAGCGGACCTTACCGTTGTCGATCTTGCCGCGCTTGTTCCCTATCCTAGGGACCGCGACGCGCTGGGTGAATTGTCCACCGAAGACATACTCGCGCTCTGCGTCTACCGTGGCGGTCCGCACGCGAACCTCGAGACTTATGTTCGCGGAAAATGCGTTTATCAGGCGCCCAACCTCGCTTCGCTTTCATGAAACCGACTCCGTTCGATCCAATCGCCATTGCGATTCAAGAGGACGTTGGAAAAGGCGACGTCACGACCGAGTTTTTCGTGCCACCAGATTTGCGCGTCTCAGCGCGAATCATTGCGCGCGAAAAAGCAATTACGGCCGGCACCGAAACAGCAGCCGAAGTTTTTCGCAGGATCGATCCTGCCACACAGGTTCGGATCGTTTCTGCCGATGGCTCCAACGTCAATCCCGGCGATTTGATCATCGAGATTGACGGACTGGCTTGCTCGATCCTGAAAGCGGAGCGGGTCGCGCTGAATTTTTTGCAACATCTCTGCGGGATCGCAACGCTGACGCGAAAATTTGTCGATGCGGCAGGAAACGATCACGTCAAGATCCTCGATACTCGAAAAACAACACCAGGGCTGCGTGCGCTGGAGAAAGCCGCCGTGGTCGCCGGCGGCGGCGCAAATCACCGCTTCGGTTTGTTCGACATGGCGCTCGTAAAAGATAATCACCTCGTCGCTCACTTGGGATTCACTACATTTGCCGAGACGGTGCGGAGACTGCGCCAACAGCGGCCGAACGTGCGGATTGAAGTCGAGGCCGATCGTCTCGAACAAGTCCGCACCTTGCTCAAAATCGACGATGTCGATCTGATCCTGCTCGACAACATGAAGCCGGCGCAAATTCGCGAGGCCGTGGCGCTGGGAAAAAACAAAGTAAAATTTGAAGCGAGCGGCGGCGTCACCTTGAAAAACATCCGTCAAATCGCCGCCACTGGCGTCGATTACATTTCGATCGGTGCGCTCACCCATTCCGTGCGAGCCATCGATCTTTCGCTGGAAATGACGCCGGTCGCCGTTTGAGAATGCCAAAGATGGACAAATCGGCCGCGACCGATCGGTTGGTCGCCGACGAACTGCGCGATGCACTGGGAGCGTGCACGATTGGCCGCGAGATTGTTGTTCTCGAGGAAACGGTTTCAACAAACGATTCGGTGTTGCGAAGAGCGACGTT
>QHPX01000180.1 GCA_003219195.1 Verrucomicrobiota bacterium | reverse complement strand
ACTGAAATTTGACCTCGCGGATGAGCGCCAAATCGCAGCCTTAGAAGCTACAATTGATGAAAAGCAGAAACAGATCGCAACTTTCGAGCGCATTTTTACCGGCTTAAAAATGGAAGAAGCCGCGAGAGATCATCGTGAGACATTTGAACGACTCGAAAGTAGCAAGCGCGAGCTAACAGCTCACACTCTCAAGAGAAACGAGATGCTCGCTCGGAGCCGCTACTACCTCAAAGCAATGAACTGTCCGCATCATCACACGTTGTTTGCGGCCGTGCCGCGCAGTTATCGCGATCTACCGTTGCGACTGGCGGAATACGGGACGTGTTATCGCTACGAGCAAAGCGGCGAATTGTTCGGGCTCATGTGCGTGCGCTCGATGCAGATGAACGACGCCCACATTTATTGCACGCCGGAGCAGTTCGAACAGGAGTTCAACGCCGTGAACCAGATGTATCTGAAATATTTCAAGCTCTTCGGGATCGAGAAATACCTGATGCGTTTCTCCACGCATGATCCGTCCCGCCTCAGCGGGATCGGCGCAAAATTTGTCGATGAACCGGAGCTTTGGCAGCAAACCGAAGTGATGACGAGACGCGTGCTGAAGAATTCCGGCATCGATTATGTCGAAGTGCCGAATGAGGCCGCGTTTTACGGGCCGAAGATCGACGTGCAATTACAAGGATCGCGACAACACCGAGAAAACGCCATTGTGCATTCATCGCGCGCCGCTCGGCACGCACGAGCGTTTCATCGGGTTCCTCATCGAGCATTACGCCGGCAATTTCCCGCTCTGGCTATCTCCCGAACAGGTGCGCATCCTCACCATCGGCGATCCTGCAGTCGCGGGACTGGTTGATTACGCGCGCAAGATCGACAACGAACTGCGCGCGCATCAAGTGCGTTCCGAGGTCGATCTTTCCACCGACAAGATCAACGGCAAGATCCAGCGTGCTGAGCAAATGAAAGTGCACACCATGTTCGTCATCGGTAAGCGCGACATGGAAGCCGACGCCGTCAGCGTCCGTATCCACGGCCAAGGAAACCTCGGCGCCAAGCCGCGCGCCGAAGCCATCGCCGAGATATTGGCGTCGATTAAAGAACGTCGTGCTTAAAAGATCCGCGATCTAATTTGATTTCAAGAGCAACGAAGGATTCAACACCTTTTATGTCCCGCAAATTCGCGATCACGCGATGCTTTCATCTTGCCGAGTTGCCGGGATTTTTTCGACAAAATTAAGAGTTATGCAGTTCCTACTCAATTTGCCGACGGGAATCTCATTTTTGATTGTCTCGACTATTACCACTGCGGTTGCGCTGGGCGGCCTTCATTTGGTGCGAAAGAAATATCCGGCAGAAGTGTTAAAAGAGAACCACGAAGTAGCTGCCATAATCTTCAATGCGTTCGGACTGTTTTACGGCGTGATGGTCGCTTTTGTTGTATTTGTTACGTGGAGTGGATACGACGACGCTACAAAAAGCCTGCAAATGGAAGCCAGCGAGGCCATCGATATTTTTCACAGTGCGAAAGCATTTCCTGACCCTGCCAATAAAATAATACAGCAGGGATTAAGGGATTATGCCGCTTCCGTTTATAATGATGAGGTGAAAATAATTTCACAGGGCGAGATAAGCCTTTATTCCGGCGGAGTTCATTCAAAGCTTATATCGTTGTTCTATCAAATGGACGAAAATCCGATTCCAAATAGAGAATTATACGCCGAAACATTAAGGCGATTAAATAACCTCGCGCAGTACCGCCGACTTAGGATATTTGCCGGGAACAACACAGTGCCATCAGTTATCTGGTTAGTCTTGCTTGTTGGCGGGGTGATCACAGTTTCGTACACCTATTTCTTCGGGATGAAGAACATCAAGGCGCAGTACATGATAACAACCGCGCTCACGGTGACGATCACTTTGATTTTATTTTTGATATATATACTTGACCACCCGTTTACAGGAACAAGCAAGGTTAGCGCGGAGCCTTTGAAACAGGTGATGGAGATAATGCAGAAAGGATGAGGAAACCCTTTCGCCATCCCTTAAAACCTCGGCAAATTTTCTAGCGCCGCTTTTTCCTCGGCAACTTCTTGCGCTTCGTCTTCGCAAAGTCGCGCAATTGTTTTTCGCTCATCGATTTTACCATCCTTTCCGAAGCGCCTTTGAGCGAGGATTTTAAGCGTTCTCCGCGTTTCGCGGCCAGCGCTGCGCCGCTATCTGCTGCTTCTTTGATCTTGCAGGCATACCAAAAGTTCGTATGCCTCACCCTGGAATGGATTGATCCGCTCCAGCGGCTCCGCTCGGAATTAACCGATGCACCTTCGCCACAAAAAGTAAACCGGCGCACGAGTCAGCACGACCAAAATTCCAATTCCGGAAGTAGTGGGCGCGAGAAATGCCAAGCAGCGCAGCGGAGTGATCGCCGACATTTTACTGTCGATCAAAGAGCGGCGCGCTTGATTTGCGCTGTGCGAAGCGACGTCGAATTGATTACAACTCTTGAATGGATCTCCCCGGTGCACTGAAGAAGCATTTCGGCTACTCGGAGTTTCGGCCGCTGCAGGAAGAAATCATTCGGGATGCGCTAGCTGGTCGCGATCAGTTTGCGCTGCTGCCGACGGGCGGCGGGAAATCGCTTTGCTTTCAATTGCCGGCGTTATTGCGCGATGGCTTAACGATTGTGGTTTCGCCGTTGATTTCATTGATGAAGGATCAGGTCGATGCGCTGCAAACCAGCGGAATCGCGGCAACGTTCTTGAATTCGGCGCTAGATCGACATGAAGCGGTCGCGCGCTTGCGCGGGCTTCATCGCGGCGAGTATCGCCTGCTCTACGTCGCGCCGGAGCGGTTGATGCTGGAGACGTTTCTTGACAAGGCGGCGACTTGGAAAATCGCGCAGATCGCCATCGACGAAGCGCATTGCATCAGCGAGTGGGGCCACGACTTTCGCCCGGAGTACCGCGAGTTGAAAAAACTGAGAAAACATTTCCCGGATGTGCCGATCATGGCGTTGACCGCGACTGCAACCGAACGCGTGCGCAAGGATATTGTCGATCAATTGCATCTCGATGATGCCCGATGCTACGTCGCAAGTTTCAATCGCCCGAACCTAACGTATCGGGTTGTCCCGAAATCATCGCCATACGAGCAAGTGCTCGCGTTTATCCGCAGTCGGCCTAACGAAAGCGGCATTGTTTACTGCGCCAGCAGGAAGACGGCAGATTCATTGGCCGGAAAACTGATCGCGTTCGGGATGGGCATCAACAAGCCGAATGTGCGCTTTGTGGTGCATCACGATCTGCCCAAGAACATCGAGAGTTACTATCAGGAAACCGGGCGCGCGGGCCGCGACGGATTGCCGAGTGATTGTCTGTTGCTGTTCAGCGCAAGCGACGTGGTGAAGCAGCGGCGTTTTATCGAGGAGAAAAGCGAGCACGAGCAGCGGATCGCGCACGAGCAATTGCGTGCGATGATCGCCTACGCGGAGACGCGCGAATGCCGGCGCGCGACGCTGCTGAAATATTTCGGCGAAGACTTCGTGACGCCATCGTGCGAGAGCTGCGATAATTGCCTGAATCCGCGCGAAACTTTCGACGGCACGATGCACGCGCAGAAATTTTTATCGTGCGTTTACCGCATCCACGCGAAACACGGATTCGGGTTCGGCTCGAATCACATTGTCGATGTCCTGAGCGGCGCCGAGACAGAAGGAATCCGGCAGCGCGGTCATGATCAACTTTCGACCTATGGCATTGGTCAGGATCTGAAACGCAGTGCCTGGCAGGCGATTGGGCGCGAACTGTTACGGCTCGGACTGGTTGCGGCGGCGCCGGGAAAATTCGCAACGTTACAACTCACCGATGCCGGCCTGGCCACTTTGCGCGAAAGAAAGCCGATCACATTGACCAAGCCCTTCGATGTCGAGACAACTAGACGACGCAAACGTCGCGCCGGTGAAATTGAATGTGACGAGGCGCTTTTCGAGAAATTACGCACGTTGCGCCGCAAACTCGCTGACGAACGCGACGTCCCAGCCTACATTATTTTCTCCGATGCTGCGCTGCGCGAAATGGCGCGCACTTATCCAACTACGACAGCAGAATTCAGCCACATTCCCGGCGTCGGTCAGCAGAAGTTGCGCGATTTCGCCCAGCCGTTTACCGCGGCGATCCGAAGTTACCTCTCAACCGCGGGCGAGCGAATCTGAGGCTATTTCTTCTTTTGCTTTTTCGTCGGCAACTTCTTGCGTTTAGTCTTTGCGAATTCGCGCAGCTGTTTTTTGCTCATCGACTTGTACATTCCTCTCGAAGCGCCTTTGAGCGATGACTTCGAGCGCTTTCCGCGTTTCGCGGCAAGCGCCGCGCCGGCTGCCATCTGTTGTTTCTTTGATTTTGCAGGCATACAAATGTTTCGCGTGCCGATTCGGAAACGGATTCCCTAAATTGCAGCGCCTTTGCGCCACAAAAAGTAAACCGGCACACCCGTGAGCACGATTAAGATTCCGATCCCGGAAGTAGCCGGCGCGAGAAAACCAAGATCGACGATTAACAAACCGGCCAGGAAGATCGACATGAGCGGCACAATCGGATAACCCCAGGTCCGATATGGACGCTCAGCCGCGGGCGCTTTTCGTCGCAAGATGATGAGCGCCGCCACCATCAGGATATAAAAGATTAAATCAGCCGAAACGATATACTCGAGCAATTGGGTATAGATGTTTCCGTAAGTCACCTTGTGTGTCGCGGCGTCGGTCGTGACGGTCCGCGGCAAAGTCAAAAACGCGGTCCAGATTCCTTGCGCGACCAATGCCGCCGCGGGGACGTGATGGCGATTGGTCGTCCCAACTCTTCTGAAAAACAGCCGATCGCGCGCCATCGCAAAATAGACTCGGGCGCCGGAGAGAATCAGTCCGTTGTTGCAACCGAAAGTCGAGATCATGATCGCAGCCGCCATACACGTCGCGCCCGGATTTCCAAAAACGGCGGCCATCGCCGCCACAGCCACGCGATTTTGTGGGGTGTGTTGGATTTCGGAAAATGGCAACAGAGCGAGATAAGCAACGTTCGCCAGCAGATAAAGAACTACCACGCTTCCGCAGCCGAAGAGCAATGCGCGCACCAGATTTCGCGCGGGATCGCGCACTTCGCTTCCGATGAACGTGACATTCGTCCAGGCGGTTTGCGCAAAGAGCGGGCCGACCATTGATTTGCCAAAAAGCAGCGTAAGGGCAAGCCCGCCGGCAAATGTGAAACCAGGCTGCGCAATTTCTGGACTCCAGCCATTCCTCCAAGAATCCCACCAATCGGAAGAACGAGCGGCGCAACTCGCGCTCCACCCTAACGAGAGTCCAATCACGATGACGGCCGTGAGCGCGACAGTCTTAGCGAATGTAAAACTGTTCTGGACTAGCTTGCCTAATTCGAGCCCGCGGGTGTTTGTCCACGTGAGAAGCGCGATCAGCAAGATCGCTGTCAGTTGTTCTGCGGAAAGACTGATCGCGTAACCGCCGCCTAACAAGACCGGCGCGATCAAATAATTGTCCGGCGCGATTGCCGAGACAAAAACGCCCAGAAATTTTGCGAACGCGATCGCTACGGCCGCGATTGTTCCGGTTTGAATGACGAGGAACAATGTCCAGCCATACAAAAATCCGATCGACGGGCCGTAAGCTTCGCGCAGGAAAACATAAACGCCGCCCGCGCGCGGCATCATTGTCGCGAGCTCGGAACAGGAAAGCGCACCAGTGATCGTGAGCAAGCCAGCAACAGCCCATGCCAGCAACAACCAACCGGGCGCGCCGATCAATCGCGACGATTCCGCCGATGTAATAAAAATGCCCGAGCCAATCATTGAACCCATCACGATCATGGTCGCGTCGATCGGGCCGAGAGCGCGGACCAACTTTGGGTCCTGTCGATTATCGATCTTGCCGTTCATGATCTGCGCGGTAGGGCGAGACTCAACTGCCAGTCCGGCTCGGACCGAGCCGGCGAATTGCACGGCCCGCGGAGCGTCGCCCTACGCAAAATATGCGTTGTTATGATTTTGGCGGCGCGATTGTCACGCCTTCATTTTTAAGCTGCGCTCGCAACACGCGCGCGAATTCCACCGCACCCGGCGTGTCGCCGTGCACACAAATTGTCTCGGCTTGTACGTCGATATCTACTGCATCGACGGATCGAACTTTGTCTTCCCGCAACATCCGCAAAACGCGCGCCGCGGCTTCCACGGGATCGCGCAGCAATGCGTCCGGGCGTGTGCGCGGAACAAGCGTGCCATCCGCAAGATAATTGCGGTCCGCAAAAACTTCGCGCGCGATTTTCAGCCCGCCTCCTTCAGCCACACCCGCCAATGCACTGCCATCCGGCGCGAAAAGAATCAG
>QHPX01000175.1:3587-4319 GCA_003219195.1 Verrucomicrobiota bacterium | reverse complement strand
AAACGATACCCGAAGACATAGCTTCCAACTTGGCGACAAATGGGATTCAAGCCGCGGGTGTGGTTCCCACCAAGGCAGCCTGAGCCGCCGCCGTTTGTTTGTCTAAGTCGGTTACGCCACGCCCCAAGATGATGAAACGATGGAATAGAAAACCCATTGCGATTTTGTTCAATTCCGGTTTTCGGACATTGTGAAATACAACCGACGCCAGTTCACGGGGATGAGGGAACCCGAAGTACGAACAGTCTCCACCATAATACTCGCCGTGTTTCCCCCTAAACGCGTAAGACACTCGTCCAACCCACTCAGCTCGAGCGCGAAAGACGGAGAAAGATGTGGCACCGCACGCGTCGGCATTTCTCATGACTCTCCTCTCATCAATCCAGGCCGACAGCAAAACAAGAACGAGAAGCGGCGGATACTGGCAGAACGCAAACACGAGGTATGAATATCGTGATGAAAAAACCCAATTCAAATAACTGAACTTTGTGGGACCACCGGCTGCGAAAAACATGAGAATAGACGCAGCCAGAAACGTAGGCACAAACAACAGCCACAGTCGTACAAGGTCAGCCCGCACGGCCAAAAAGTCATGTTCTAAGGCTTCGTTTCGGTCTGGGTCAATCGTCGCACGGTAGTCCGGACGTAGAAGACTTCCCGGCGAGGATGCATCAAAAACCCTACCACTGCACCAGTGACGATGCCGAGCGCCAAAATGCCTTCGAGGTAAGC
>QHPX01000175.1:0-3520 GCA_003219195.1 Verrucomicrobiota bacterium | reverse complement strand
TCCAACTCCCGATAAACGGGGTGTTCTCGGCAACTGCGTTTTGGGTCTGGCCAGGTTCCGATAACAGGAACTCTTGCTCTTGCGCTTTTCGTAGCGGCGCACAGCGATCGCCAAACCCATACGTGCGAGCCACCCCAGCTAGCAGACTCACCCCGCAAATTTATGCTCAGGAAATTCAGCCTCGACTCTCGAACGTTTCGATGTCGGCAATCGCTACTGCGCTCGGTGTCTCCTGGTCCTATGCTGCGGATATTCGCAGAGGGAAGCGCCGACCGCATGCGACGCATTGGGAAACCCGCGCAAAACTCGTAGGGCTTCGTCGGACGAATGAAGAGTCGAGGAACAGCCCTCGGGAGTGAACGGGGTTTTCAGCACATGTCGATAGCTGACTCCAGGACTTGGCCGCGCTGGTAGGGCCATGCGGGTAGGTTAATGTCGGAAAATTCGTTGACTTTTCTTCCAGGCCGGGGTACACGCATCCCAATAGTGCTATTTTCCGTCCCGTTTTATTCTGGCAGGGGGGTGAGGCGATGAGCTCCTTAACGTTAGGGAGTCACTGTGAGACTTATCTATCTGAGCTTGGATGTAGACATCAGTATTGTCAGAGAAAGACTGAATAAACGAAATGATGTAGACGCTGAAACTCCCGGCTCCGTTTCGCCCTGAAGTTCATTTGGTAATCGAAAGTTTGGAATCTCTCGTAAGGAGGATCCAAAAATGAATGCAAAAGGGCTGTCTTGCATGCTTGTCGCGTCATGTCTATTCTTAGCAGGGGCCGTGTCGTCGAGGGCTCAGAAGCCGGCTTCTTCTTCTGCCAAACCGCTAGTGCTCGATTACAGATTTTTCAAAACCGAGGTGGAGCCTGTTTTCCTCAACAAGCGTCCCGGTCACGCTCGATGCGTTGTCTGCCATACGGCCAACCACGTGGCGTTCCACTTAGTGCCTCTCCCACCCGGGGGAACGACCTGGAATGAAGCACAGTCGCGTCGGAACTTCGAATTGGTCCAGAAGGCAGTTGACTTCGACAACCTGGAGAAAAGCGCTCTGCTCAGGCATCCTCTCGCCCAACAGGCCGGCGGCGACCCTACTCATGGAGGAGGCAAGCATTTTGAATCGCAGGACAATCCGGAATGGCTGATATTGAAAGCATGGGTGTTTGGGGCAAAGGAGAAGTAACTAAATTTTGTTTCCCGACGAATTGCTCGATTCGCAAAAGGAGGAAGTGCGGAGATGTCGAACAAACAGACGTTTCGCGGGTGCATGATTTTTTTGTGCGGTATTCTTCTGTGCGCGGCGTACTTTACCGTGGCCGCGCCTAAACCGAGGCTGCGGATTGTCCAAACGAACTCCGCTGGGGATAACATCAACATCATCGATCCCGCCACGCATGCGGTGGTGGGGGAGATCAAGGGTATCGAAGCGCCTCATGGGATTGCGGCATCCCGGGACGGCAGCCGAATCTACGTTAGCGAAGAGGCGCAGAAGACTCTCGATGTCGTTGACGGCAAAACTCTAGAAGTGATCAAACGAATTCCTCTGAGCGGAGGTGTGCCGAACCTTATCGCATTGACCCCTGATGAGAGACGGCTCTATGTGGCGCTAAGACCTTCCTGGGACGACCTATCGCATTTTCCGCAGGTCTTGGCTCGCAACAACGGCGCCATCGATGTGATTGACACCGGTACGCTTCAGGATGTCAAGACGATCCCGCTCAAGGGCGGCATACACGACCTGTATGTCACCCCGGACGGCAAATACGTGGTAGGCGGGGCCGCGCGAGACATCGAACCGCCGGTGAACATGATGAGCGTGATTGACACCGGGACCAACGAAGTCGCTTGGACGCTTTCGATGTCACCGTCCCCGTCCCCAATGGCGATCTACACGAATCCCGACGGTTCTACGAAGTGGATACTTGCTCAGAATGGAAGTCTCAATGGATTCGTGGTCGTGGATTTTGCGACGCGCCGGGAAATCAAACGGGTTAACAATCCGGAGATACCTCTCGAAAAACAGAACCCCTCTGGACCACCCTCCCCGTCTCACGGCATTGCCGTCACTTCGGATCAAAAAACGCTTTTGGTTAACAGCAGGCTAAACAGCGCCCTTTACGCATATTCGCTGCCGGACTTGAAACTGCTAGGAAGTGCCGCGCTTAGCGGAGTAGGTGCAAGCTGGCTGACAATCACACCTGATAACAAGACTGCCTACGTGGCAAATGAACAGTCGAACAACGTCTCGGTTGTCGAGATCAAGTCCATGAAAGAAATTGCTCGTATCCCGGTCGGGTTCGTGCCGGCACGGAACATTGCCTGGATGCTCCCGTAGGCAGTCCGAAGAATAGGGTCTGCTAGGCCGGATAAAGCTAGCAGAAGTTTTCCAAAAAGAACTCATTCTGGTAAAGTAGAAACGAGTCGTACCGGCGCTTCACTTTCAGAAGTTTACAGGCATAGCGTGCGTCACTTTCTCGCCAGCAAATTGCTCGGCCTTTTTCTGATCACCTAGTTCATATGCCTGTTTTGTCGAGGAGTCGTAGAGGAGCAGTTTGGTCCCGGCTTTGACGGAGGCCAGAGTGGAAGCTTTATCACTTGCCGGACCCGCTGGCATTGTTGTGTTGTTTCTGGCGACCTCCTGCTTCAGTGGCAGGTGGTATTCGGCACAAACTCCCGCGCTATTTTGCTGAAATGAAAAAGGTTGGTGGACGTGGGGGGACTCGAACCCCCGACCCCCTGCTTGCAAAGCAGGTGCTCTGCCAACTGAGCTACACGCCCACTTCTACGGCACTACTAACATTCTGAGACACTTACGCTGCAACTTCTGCTCCATTTTGTTGCTGCGATTTCGGGACAATCGGTACAACAGAAGCGTCTTTGGACGCCGGAAGAGCGAATCCGTAGCCCACTCGCTCAGCTTCATCGAGTCATAATTGCAATTCCTCGTGAAGATGTGAGTAGAGTTCGGACATGGTTTGCGGACGATGCGCCATCCAGAAATTATTGATGTCCTCCAGACAGCGTTGTCCACGCAACCATGTTTTGCGGAATCGCCTGAACGCGTGCCAGCCCATTCCTTTTTGGTCCAGTCCCATCTTTATAAGTCGGGGAGTGAGCCAGCGGCCTTCTAGTTTGTTGTTAAGGTAGGGCGTCCCGTTTGCCGTGTGAAACAGCAACCCCATCTTACCGGTTATGTATTTGCGCAGGTACTCTGCGATGTCGGGATGCAGGTCGATTTCTCGCTTCGCGGCATTCGTCTTGAGATGAAGAACAATGCGCGGGGCGTCCTTTTCGACCTGTTGCTCGACTGCAATGGTGCGTCCTTTGTTGATGAAGAGTTTTGTCTCAAGCGCAAGAGCCTCCGATATCCTCATTCCGGTGGCTGCGAGCAGAACGTAAAGTGCTTGTTCTTGGCCCTTGCTCCCGCGAATGAGTTTCGAAATCGGGTCTGCCTTGAGCGATGGGCGCTTCTGCTTCGAATGCTCCACAACGGGGAGGTCCATCGTTTCGGCATCCCAGACTCTCTT
>QHPX01000176.1 GCA_003219195.1 Verrucomicrobiota bacterium | reverse complement strand
AACATTTACGTCACTGGGCCCGATAATAAGCTCGTGTCGCTGAGCACGGTGGCGTCGATTCGACACAAAACCGTCGCGCGTTCGCTCAATCGCATGCAGCAACTCAACGCCGTCACGATCAGCGGCGTGCCAGCGCGATCGCTCGACGGCGCACTAAAATTTCTCGAGGACGAAGCGCACAAGATTCTACCGGCCGGCTACGTCCTCGATTACACCGGCGAATCACGCCAGTTGCGCGTCGAAGGCGATAAATTCGTGCCTGCGTTCATCCTCGCCGTCGTCTTGATTTTCCTTGTCCTGGCCGCGCAGTTCAACAGTTTCCGCGACCCATTTATCATTCTGCTCGGCTCAGTCCCGCTCGCGCTCTTCGGCGCGGTCATTTTCATGTTTTTAAAGATTCCGAATTCCAACATGGCGTTCTGGACGGACAAATGGACGACGTCGTTAAACATTTACTCGCAGGTCGGTTTGGTGACGCTGGTCGGACTAATTTCCAAAAACGGAATCCTGATCGTGCAGTTTGCGAATGAGCTACAACGGCAGGGGTTGGCTAAGCTAGCGGCCGTGGCACAGGCGGCTCGCATTCGTTTGCGCCCAGTGATGATGACAACCGCCGCGACAGTGGCCGGTCACTTTCCCCTGACGTTGGTGACCGGGCCCGGCGCGGCCGCGCGAAACTCAATTGGTCTTGTGCTCGTCGGTGGAATGACGATCGGGACGATTTTCACTTTGTTCATTGTCCCGTCGCTTTACATGCTCATCGCGAAGGAACATCACGAAAAATCCCTGGCCGAAGCGGAAGAAGAACCAACGGGTGAAGATGTCGATCTTGTCCCCGAGTACGCGCCCGCCGTTGCGCCGGACGGAAATGGCAATGGCAACGGTTGGAAGCAAGGATGACCGGACCGGAGATCGGCGCGAGCGCAACTGTCGATCTTGTCGTGCGCGAACCCGATTGCGCAAATGTTCTGAACTTGAGCGATGATCCGCGCGATAATTTTCCGGCGGTGTTCGCAACGACTCGAATGATCGCTTTAATGGAACTGGCCGGCGCGCGCGTGCTTCATCCGCTCTTGCAAGCTGGCGAAATGTCGGTCGGCGCACATGTCGATGTTAGCCACACCGCCGCGACGCCGATTGGCGCGACCGTCACCGCCACGGCGACTTATCGCGGCCGGGATGGAAAACTTTTCGTCTTCGAGGTCGTCGCATACGATCCCGCGGGCGAAATCGGAAGCGGCACGCACAAACGCGCAATTGTTTCCCGCGAGCGCCTTCTCGCCGGCGCTGCGAAGCGGAGGTAGGGCGGGACGACTCTCGCGCCGACTTCATTGTAGTGGCCGCCGTCTCAGCGGCTAAGGGCCGGCGGAATGCCAAAAAAAGAGCGCGACCATTACTGATCGCGCTGCCGAAGCTAAGGAATTCAGTATTTAGTTAGGTGTCTTCCTAGTTCGCGAGAATTCTTAAAGCACCTGCGATGCCAATCTGCTAAACTAATATCTCAAATCTGACAGCTGAAATTCACTGTCCCCGTAGTTCAACGGATAGAACGGAGGTTTCCCAAGGACAAAACCACGTTTTTGCAGGGGTTCGCTGGTGCCGTCATTGTGCGTTTAACTTCGAAGACGTGCCTCCGCAAAAATCATCGCTGCTCTCTCAATACCCAAGGAGGACTCGTCAAACTTGGCCGATGAATTCCGCCCTGCCGCACGAGCCGGCTCCGAAGCCGCTACTTGACGCAAAAACTTAAATTCACTCAGGCACTTCCCCGTTCCTTCCGCTACTGCGCCCAGCGGATCTTCCGCAACATGGACAGGCAAACCCGTCTCTTCGCTCAAAAGTTTGTCGAGTCCGCGCAGCAAGGCCCCCCCGCCCGCGAGCACAATTCCACGATCAACCAGGTCGGCCGAAAGCTCGGGCGGACAGCGCTCCAGGGTGATGCGCACCGAATCAACAATCGTCGAGATCGGTTCCTGTAACGCTTCGCGCACTTCCTGTGACGTGATCGTGAGCGTTTTGGGCACGCCGGCCACAAGATCACGCCCCTTTACTTCCATGCTCGTCTCCTTCTCGCTCGGATAGGCCGAACCAATTTTGATCTTGATCTCCTCCGCCGTGCGTTCGCCGATCATTAAATTGTGAGCGCGCTTCATATATTGCACGATCGCTTCGTCCATCTCATCGCCGGCTACGCGTACGCTGCTGCTGAACACAATTCCCGAAAGCGAAATCATGGCCACTTCCGTCGTCCCTCCGCCGATGTCGACGATCATGTTGCCGGCCGGGTCCTGGATCGGAAGTCCGACGCCGATCGCTGCTGCCATCGGTTCCTCGATGAGATAAACTTCTCGCGCCCCGGCGTGTGTCGCGCTTTCCCGCACCGCGCGCTTCTCCACCTCCGTGATTCCAGATGGAACCGCAATCACCACGCGCGGCCGCGCCCGCACCCGGCGGTTGTGCGCTCTCGAAATGAAATGGCGCAACATCGCTTCGGTCACCTCGAAGTCCGCGATCACGCCATCTTTCAACGGACGCACCGCGACGATGTTCGACGGGGTTCGACCCAGCATCCGCTTCGCTTCGTCGCCCACCGCTAGCACCTTGTTCGTGCCCGACTGTACCGCCACGACCGAGGGCTCCCGTAAGACAATCCCCTTATCTTTGACGTAAACGAGCGTGTTGGCCGTCCCGAGATCGATCCCGATGTCGCCTCCCGATAACCACCCGAAAAGTCCGTTGAACATAGATTTACTAGTCCCACCCCAGCTTGTTGGAAGTCTCATGGCTTCGGTCTCAAAGCAATTCATGTGCCGTGAGCGTCCATGGTCGCGCTAACTAAGACCGACAATTGCAAATCGCGATTGGAAATCCGCAATCCAAAATCTAGAATCCAAAATCGCCTGTCCCCGTAGTTCAACGGATAGAACGGAGGTTTCCTAAACCTTAAATGCGAGTTCGATTCTCGCCGGGGATAATTTGATCCGCGGATATTGCTCGATCTAGGGGCCCCGATTGAGCGCACAAAAACAACTGTCCCCGCCTAAGGGCAGGCAGTCGAAAAGCATCTCCTTTCAGTTTGGCATGGCAGGAAAACACCGCAGGGCATGAATCTCACGAGCTACTTCGCGTCGCGAAAACGGAGGCGAAATGGTCAAGCTGAGTGCGCGATCGGCGGCGAGTTGCGGAATAATCAATATCTGTGTCCGTGTAGCCGGAGCATCTGGAGTGTCGCCAGCCATGAAGGACCGTTGTTTGTCGGTGTAAGGCCGCGAATCCATCAGGTTCGAGACCTCGTATTTGGTCGTGAATTCGTCCCAAGGCAGCCCGTGATTATCAAGCATCTGCCGCTGAGCTGGTGTGGCCAGAACACTTTTACCAGAGGGCAGTTCAGCCAATCGTTTCCACTCGGTCATCCCTTCATGCCAATAGTAGTCGCTCGGCAAAATTTCGCTGGCGCGTAGCAACGGGTAAAGTTCAGTCTGAGTCCATTCGCCGAGGACTTGGCCATCGCGAGCAATGTGTACTTTCATTCGCGCGGCGTGTTAGGTGTCATACTGTTCCCGCCTAGATTTTTTGGATACACCTTCTTTGGACGATGCCAAAAAGGTGTTCCGGCTCTCATTCCCTCTCTAGATTGGCGCAATCCAAATTCCGCTGTCAGGCTTTCGGCCACACCGTGAACCGCGGATGCCCAAGCAGGGATCTTACGATCGCTCTTCTTCCCGCATCAGACGGATAGTTCTCCGTATCCGCCATCACGCCTACGAGAGTGCCATCGCCCGCGAAAACCGCTGAACCAGCTTTGAGGATTCGCCCCGGCACGACAGTCGTCACAAATGTCTTGATCGCGTCTTCACGAATATCTCTGAAATGAGAGATAGCTGTTTTGTCGAATTGAAACTTTGAGATTCCATCCCGCCAAACGTCAGTGGCCTCGCCCGTGTGGATGAAGCCAACATCTTGCCCGACGAAAGGGTAAACGCTCGCGGTAATTGCCGTTTCCAAAGGCTCTGGAAACATACTGTCGGGAAGACCAGCTTTTTTCATTTTGGTCTTTGTTCGTAGGTACCGTTCCTCGTCGCGTTGCGTTATGTTGCAAATGACCAAACCCGATAATTTGTCTATCGGTTCGATCTCAAATTCATACCAACTAAGTCCGGCGATGATTGCGAGCTGTCCATGTTTGTGATTTGCTACTCCACTCGCGAGGTCGAGTGCTTCGACGCACGTAAGAATTGCGTGGGGCCCTACGAAACATCCGTGAGCTACAGTGAGAAACCGTTGACGACCCGGCCGAGGTGGTGAGTCAGCGGCTCCATCGTACACCACAGCGATATTGACGATTCTTCGGAGGTAATCTGCGATCGCTACAGGCCAATTAGATTCATGCGTCGCCGTTTTAGGCTGCAATTTTTCAAGCTCGTTCAGCTTTGCCTTTAGAGAGAGATCGGTTTCTTCGAGCAAATCAATGCGTTCATCGAGCCTCGCTCCGTCTATTTGGCTCTGAATTTCTAGGAATGCACTCGCGCCGGGCGCAGCCGAAGCCACTGTTCGCAGGAGATTCTTTGGTCGAAGCAAAATTCCGAGTTGTTGAAGCGAAGTCTTTTGGAGCTGATTCGGTTCTTCGTTCATTTGTTTTTGAGATCAGACGCTGGATACAATGACGGTTTTCGCTGCATTTGCGTTCGTTTACGTCGTCGATGACTTCGGCGGCATGTGGCTTGTGCAAACTAACGGATGCGCAGACGGGGTCAACGGTGCCAGGCGACGGAGCATCAGCATTTTTGTGTCACCCGGCGGGTCAAAAACAGGCAAATTCTTGATTAAGCGCGATGATCGTAACAACCAGTGAACACGTTGCAGCAACGCCATTCGCGCACTGCTGATCTCGTTAGGCGATTCCTGCAAAAACGCGGTTTTGCTTTTAGGAAACCTCCGTTCTATCCGTTGAACTACGGGAACATTCGATTTCGGATTGCAGATTTTAACTCACAGTTTCCGATTTAGCGAGGAGAGCAGACGAAACCCAAAGCTTCGCGGATGCAAAGAAGTCGAGACGTCAGCGTATTCGGGGTGTGCTTCTTGGCGAAGGCGAGGCGTCGATGTGAAATGACAACGCTGCATCC
This sequence comes from Verrucomicrobiota bacterium, assembly GCA_003219195.1. Lineage (GTDB taxonomy): Bacteria > Verrucomicrobiota > Verrucomicrobiia > Chthoniobacterales > UBA10450 > UBA10450. The sequence goes on along the minus strand of QHPX01000176.1, from coordinate 379 downwards.
ATGGGGCAGGAAGACTGAGTAAATCGCGGACAATGCCTCTCCATTCTCGTGCGCCCATTCGCAGAAATGAGGCAGAGCGCTGATTACCCAGGATAATCCCCAGGATAATCGTCACAATTATTTAACGCGTTGGAATGAGGCAGTTTGTGCACAGCTCGTGGCATGAGCGAATTCATGTGACGGCGTTTCAGCCGATCGAATTGCGCTCCGGCACGAGGTCTGCTGTAGAGACGAAGCCAATAGATTGGAGCACAATTAATTTAATTTTATGTTAAAAGGACTTTTCGGCTGGTTATCGAGCGACATCGGGATCGATCTCGGCACGGCCAACACGCTCGTTTACGTCAAAGATAAGGGCATCGTCTTGCGCGAGCCATCG
>QHPX01000167.1 GCA_003219195.1 Verrucomicrobiota bacterium | reverse complement strand
TTCCGCGCTGCTCGGTCTGGGCGTAGCCCGTGACGACGGGCACATGCCGCCGTAAATGCGTCTCTTCAACGTAGCCTGGCTGCGTCGTGCCGACAAACAGAGCCGAGGGAAGGCCCATGACTTTCAGGTTGACCATGCCCTCCTGCCGCAGGAATGAATCCACGATCAGATCGCCGTCGCGGTTCATGAACTGCCATTCAATCCTGCCGGCCGGTCCTCTCTGGGCTTGGAACGCGCGAACCGTCCGCTCGAAGACCTGCTCCAGTTCCGTCATCCTCACCCGCGTCGAGACAGTGCCGAGGAATTCCCCCCTGGATCCCTTGATCGGCGCCGTAAAGGTCACCGCAAAGGCACCGCCCCCATACTCCGAAGGTTCGGCGTCCTCCACGTAGATGCCACCCTGCTCCCGCACGGCCCTGAACCATCCGCTCCTGCTCCGGTCCCGGCCCACGCTTGTCGGGTCGGTGGCCGCCACAATCCGGCCCTTGGCATCCGTCACGCCCAGCCAGAGATAATAGCCGTAGACTTCTTTGTTGAGGTTGAGGTGCCGGGTCATGGCTGCAACGTCGCGCGTGCGGAAGACAGGCGAGTGAGCAAGGACCTGGGTGTCGGCGTACCGCTCAAACAAGATCGTGTCCAATTTGTCGGCGATGTCGGCGGCTGCCAGGGCCAGGCTGTCCCCTGTCGCGGCGATCAGGTAGTGCTCGACGTAATGGAGGGCGACACCCCCTACCGCCAAGGTCACCAGCACGAGCACGAGTATGATGACCGGCAACCACGCGTACAGTTGGCGGCTCTCTCCTCTAGGCATGATCATCTCCCTCTTCCTGCCGCGTCCACGCCATGGGCGCCGAGGATCGTACGAGGAGGGTTGGCTGGGGGACCAGGATTCGAACCTGGGTATGCGGATCCAAAGTCCGCAGTCCTACCACTAGACGATCCCCCAGCGTAAATTCAGAATGATACAGAAAACCCCGTGCCGGAGCAAATTTTACGCATGTTTAGCACAGGGTTAGCGAGGTTGGCTCAACGGCGCGTGACGGCGCGTCTAGGGTTTGGAGAGGACGCACCCCAATTGGATCGTCAACTCGAGCCGCTCCAGATCCACAGGCTTACCGAGGACATCCACAGATCCCAGCTCAAGGCCCTCTTGCAGCAACATCTCATCCTGGCTGGACGTCAGGAAGATCACTCCACCAGCGAAGTTCTTCGCCCGTAATCTTTTCAGCACCTCGATGCCATTTATACCCGGCATATTCACGTCCAGCACGATGATATCGGGGCTCTTCTGATCAACCAAGGCCAGCGCCTGTTGGCCGTCAGCAGCCTCCCGAACTTGATAGTCGCGTGCAGACAAGAATTTCTTGAGCAATTCCCTGATCTGCGGCTCGTCGTCCACCACCAGGATCGAACCTGTTTCCTGCGAATGAGACGGAGCTTTCCGGGCATCTTCTGATTGCGATAGAAACGCCGGAGGCTTGACCGGCTGCTGCATGACCCGCTCCACGACCCCTACCAAGACCTCCAGCGAGAGTCCTTTGCTGAGAAAATCAGTGACTCCCATCTGTCGAGCCTGGTTTTCTAAGTCAGCACTGCCTGCTCCCGTCAAGACGATCACGGCGGCCCTTGGATCGCGCGCGCGGATACGCGTGAGCACTTCGATGCCGTCCATCCCGGGCATGTGGAGGTCTAGCAGCGTGAAACGAGGTCGGTGCTGTTCGAACAAGGCGAGGCCGTTTCGTCCGTCGAAGGCTGTGAGTACCTCGTGGCCATGCCGACTCAACACGGCCCGCAGCAGGTCACAGACCATCCGCTCGTCATCTATCACGAGAATCGTCGCCACGCTCAGACTCCTTGCTGCCCGTGCGGCGAGTCTAGCACCTCGCGCACCTTGCGCGCCAGTGCATCCGGAGTGAACGGCTTCTGCAGAAACGCCGTGTCTGGGTCGAGCTCCCCGTGATGGACAATGGCCTTGTCGGTGTAGCCCGACATAAAGAGGGCTTTCATGTTGGGACGCAAGGGCTTCAGCCGTTCCGCCAACTCGCGCCCGCTCATCCCTGGCATCACTGTATCGGTGACCATCATATGAATCAAACCCTTGTGCTGCCCGGAGAGAAGCAACGCCTCTTTGCCCTGACTCGCCTCCAGCACAGTATAGCCGTGCGCTTGCAGAGTCGAACGGATCAGCGTCCGCACAGCGTGATCGTCCTCCACAAGCAGGATCGTCTCGGAGCCGCGGGCAGGTCTAGCGGTTTCGCCAGAGGGCTCGACCGTCTCAACCGCCGCCTCGACCCGCGGCAGGTAGATCTTGAACGTCGTGCCTCGACCGACTTCGCTGTAAACCCAAACATAGCCCTCGCTCTGCTTGACGATGCCAAAGACAGTGGAGAGCCCCAGCCCCGTCCCCTTGCCCACCTCCTTGGTAGTGAAGAAAGGCTCGAAGATCTGGGCTTGCGTTGCCGCATCCATGCCGCAACCGGTATCGCTCACCGCCAGCATCACATAGGATCCCGGTCGGACGGAAACGTGCTCACGAGCATAGGCATTGTCCAGCTCAACGTTCGCGGTCTCGATGGTGAGCTTCCCACCATGGGGCATGGCGTCACGGGCATTGACGGCCAGATTCATGATGACTTGCTCGATCTGGCCCGGGTCGGCGCGCACGCGCCCCAGTCCCGGCGCCGGCGCGGTGACCAGATGAATGTCTTCACCGATCAGCCGCTGGAGCATCCGATCCATGTTGGTCAGGACGGCGTTGAGGTCAAATACTTTGGGCTGAAGCACCTGCTTGCGGCTGAACGCCAGGAGCTGCCGGGTCAGCGAAGAGGCCCGTTCCCCAGCTTCCTTGATCTGTTCGATATCGCTCCGCAGTGAGTCATCAGCCTTGAGCTTCTGTAGCATGAGTTCGCTGTAACCGATAATGACCGTGAGCATGTTGTTGAAGTCATGGGCGATGCCCCCGGTGAGCTGCCCGATCGCTTCCATCTTCTGGGCCTGGCGAAGTTGTTGCTCAAGCTGCTTGCGCTCGGCCCTCTCCTTGCCCTCTTGCAAGGCTCGCTTTACTGCGGACACCAAACGGGCGGGCCGCGGTTTTAACACGTAATCGGTAGCACCTTTCTTGAGCGCTTCAATCGCTGCTTCCTCGCCGACTGTCCCATCAGAGCCCATCCGCCCTGGTCTAAAGCGGAAGCAAAGTCGGTGCCGGTTTCGACACAGACGATCTCGCAGGCCACATCTTCAGTGACCAGTCGTGCCCGTACGAGTTCTGCATCCCTCGGGTTGTCTTCAAGATTGAGGATCCGCACCGGCTGTTCCATCGTTGTCACCCCCCAAGGACAGAATCATTTCTTGGTTCTTGTCGCGCTTCCCGGGGGCGGCTCGTTGATGACTGCCCAGAATGCCCCGAGCTCTTTGACGGCATCCACGAATTGCTGGAAGTCCACCGGCTTCACCACATAGGCATTCACGCCCAGCTTGTAGCTCTCCACCAGGTCCTTCTCCTCGCGGGACGACGTGAGGATGACCACCGGGATCGTCTTGAAATTGTCGTCCTTTTTTATGGTTCGCAGCACCTCGAGCCCGTCCACCTTGGGCATCTTGAGGTCCAGCAGCACCACAGCGGGACGGTTGTCAGCGCTCATCGCAAATTTCCCTCGGCGGTATAGGTAATCCAACGCTTCCGCGCCGTCATTCACCACGACCACTTCATTGGCAAGATTGTGTTCCTCGAGCGCCGTCAAGGTCAGCTCCACATCCTTGGGATTGTCTTCGGCCAGCAAAATCCGCTTGAGCTCAGCCATCATGGCTCGCCTCCTTGCGAGCAGGGAGTGAGAAGTAAAAGGTTGCGCCGACATCCACCGCTCCTTCGGCCCACACCCGGCCTCCATGGCGATGAATGATGCGCTGGACATTCGCCAGCCCGATGCCGGTTCCTTCGAACTCGCTTGCGCTGTGCAGGCGCTGGAACACGCCGAACAACTTGTGCGCGTACTGCATGTCGAAGCCGGCGCCGTTATCGCGAACGAAGACCACGGTCTCATCCTGCACGACCCCGTCGCATCCGATTTCAATGCTGGCGCGCTCGCGGGTGCGGGTGTATTTCACCGCGTTGGAGATCAGATTCACCAGCACCTGCCGCAGCATGGAGGGATCGCCGTGCACCTCGGGCAAGGGCACAATGTTCCAGGTGATCTGTCGTCCCTGCACATCCGGCTGCAAATCACTCAGCACGTCCTTGACCAGTTGCCCCAGATTGACCTCCGTCTCATGCAGTTCCGTACGGCCGACCCGTGAAAAGGCCAACAGATCATCGATCAGGCGGCCCATCTGCTTCGCCGACTCCGAGATCGTCTTCAGATAGCGGCGGCCCTTCTCATCCAGCGTAGCGGCGTGTTTCTGAAGCAAGTCAGAGAACCCGTCGATATGGCGGAGGGGCGCGCGCAGATCGTGGGAGACGGAGTAGGAGAAGGCTTCCAACTCCTTGTTGGCGGATTGTAGTTCCTGGGTGCGAGCAATGACTCGTTGCTCCAACTCGTCGCTGGACTTTTTGAGCTCCACATTTCGTATTTGAATCTCGGTAAGCATGTCGTTGAAGGCACTCACGAGAATGCCCATCTCATCCTTGCTGTCGGCTACGGCGCGGACCGAATAGTCCTTTTCACGAGAAACGGTTTTTGCCGTCTCCACCAGGTGGAACAGCGGTTGAGTGATCCTTCGCTGGAGTCTTGACGAGACGACCAGTGCTAACGAGGAAGAGGCCAACAAGACGAAGAGGGTGATACCGAGGTATTGCCAGACGCGGGCATTCATTTCCTGCAGGTCGGAGTGGATGTAGACCGTACTGATAGGCTCTCCCTTAAATACAATCTTTCGGAACAGAATCAGACCGTCATCCTCAAACCGGTGCTCATCTGACTGATCGGCGAGATGGAGAGGAAGCGCGACCTGTTCTTTCTGATCGTCACGCACATACCTCGCAAATATACGATTGTCGCGTGTATATAGGCCTGCGGCGATGGTGTGCGGGTCGGTCTTCAACGCTGCGAGAGTCTCACCGGCGGCGGCCTCGTCGTTGAACAACATCGCTGACGCACTGTTGACCCCGATGATATTGGCCCGAATTGAGAGGGCGTTGATCATTCCCGCCCGGTAAGAGAACAATTCATAAGCAAGAAACGCCGTGCAGGCCAGCAGCAGGGCAGTCCCACTGGCCAAAATGCCCATCACCGTTAATTTCTGCCGGATGGAAAGATCTCGAAAGGCACGCATCGGATTTAG
>QHPX01000166.1 GCA_003219195.1 Verrucomicrobiota bacterium | reverse complement strand
GGGCCACTGGTCGCGGACATGGCTCCAGCCCATCTTCTCGGCCGCTACCTGTCTCTCTACAGTCTGACCTTCAGCATCTCCCTGGCGCTCGGCCCGGCGATTGGTGGCCTTCTCCTGCAGACCTCGCCAGACGCCATCTGGTGGGGTGGCGCGGTTGCCGCGGTGCTGGCCGGAGCCGTCCTGCTTCGACTCGGCGGCCGCATTCCCGACCCGCTCCGCGAAGCACAGTCAGGTCTTGGGTCGGCGCCAGAGGCCGCGTGAGAATCCTGCGCTGGATCACGGCCTGTGAGGCATTCGTGGACCAGGAGGAAACGGTAGAAAAGCAAAGGAGGCGAGGCGCGTGAAATTGTGTACTGGAGGACACAACAGGAATCGTTCGGATACGTAGGCACCCTCTTCATGTCGGTTCGGGACAGTGCGCCGGCTTCCCGATTCCCGCGTGGGAAGTGACGACGGCTTTGACAGCCAAGCTGACAGCCAACTTCGCGAACGCCGGCGCACGGTCACGGATGTCAGCGGACGCCTGATGCGCCGTTTTGATCTGGGGTGGACGTCGGCGGACGGCAGCGGATGTGAAAAACCCGGTCTTCAAAACCGCGGGGAGTGGAGCCTCGCATCAATGTCACCCAAGGGGCTTGTCGTACAGCAAGGCCGATGGCAAACGGCGATATTTGGCGGCACTCAGCAGCACTCAGCGTGCCTGTACCGTTGCCTTCATCGATTCGAGACACGCAGTCGGCTTCTTTCTAGTTGGTGCGGGCGATTCGTTCTAGCGGTCTCGGCAATCGCTCGCGGCTCGGCAAGCTTCGGCGCTCTTGGCGTGATCGCGTCGCTGATCTCTTGTCGTCTTTTAGTTGGTCGGGGTACTGTTGCAATCTGAATTCCCAAAAACCGTCTTTATCGGAGGTGAGCGATTGCGCACCCCCCACTGTCGCTCGTGATGCGGAGTAATGACCACCGTATCCAACGACCGTGGCCGTACCTCATTTGTACGAAGACAATCACTCTGCGGTAAGCAAAAGTAAAGCGCAAGGGAAGCGCAACCGCAAAGGCTCAGCGAGGGGGGAATATGGAGACTGGTCCACGTGCCGGCCAGGTGTTTTCGCGTCGACAAACTGAAATTCTGCAACGCGTTGCAGCAGGGGAGACCGACAAGGAGATAGCCCAAGGGCTGGGTATTTCACATAAGACCGTAGAGAGCCATCTGGGTCGCCTCTATCGCCGGGGAAAATTCAAAAGTCGCGCTCACGCCGTCGTCTCGTGGCTACAGACCCAAAGCTTGACGACGACGGGCTCATAGTTTCCTAGCTAGGCAACTCCCTCTTCGATAGTCTCCTGCTGTCCGACTGATTGCACACCCATATCTCATTGAGCTACCGATTGGCTCCCCAAATTCAGCTGCCATCATGGCCAACATTATTTGCTTACCTAGCAACCTGCAGCGGGGTTATTCCTGACTTGTTTCTAGAGCCTTGACACACAACATTAGGTTCGTTTGCGCCAAGACGTGTGTAAGGAGGGACAAGATGGGAATGCGTGCACAATTGATCATTAGAGGGCCGGGTCGCCCTTTATTAATTGCTCTTGCTGTTGGCACATTGGTTCCCTGGCTCGCCATCGCAGGTGGGGTCATCGAAGCCCGCGCGGACAGTCCGTACACGGAGGTGGCGCCGTACAACAACCCGCTCAGGGATGCCAACGTCACACCTGCGCGGATTGATCAAGGCGTCGACTATCTGGGCTCCGGCCCGATCTATTCGATCGGTGATGGCGTGGTCGATTATGTCTGCACCGGTGGGTGTGGTTGGCCAGGGGGTACTTATATCGCCTATCACCTAACCAAGGGATTGGCGACGAATTATGAAGTGTATGTCGCTGAATGCATTTCGCCCAATGTTCAGCGACTCGACTTGATTCGATCGTACATGTACGTCGGCCAAATGACCGGGTGCGCAACTAGTACGGGCATTGAAACTGGTTGGGCCAACCCAAATACGTATCAGCCACTGGGCCATAGCCAATGGAATGGAAACGACCCGACCTGGTTCGGAAACAATTTCAATGACTTCTTGACCACTTTCGGCGCTCCCGGGGGAATACGGTATGGGCCAGTTCAAGGATCCCGCCCAGCGGGTTGGCCAAACATTAGCGGCGGGGGCCAATGCTCAGCGAAGTCGGGTTCACAGTATTGGAAGGCGGCCAGCATTACCCAAACGGTAGCGATCGGCTATGCGGGGGGCGGCGGGCACGAGCAGATCACGCTCGACTTGGAGCGGATCGTGGCCCCTGACCTCACGTGGTGCTTCCAGACCCACGCGACCTTGAGTTGGGTCGAGGGTTACCAGCCTTCGCCAACTGGGAGATTCGACCTGAACGTGCGCGTCGCCTGCAACGGCGCGCTCGAAGGAGTGGGTTGGGCGTTCGACTACTCGTATGCGAATTCCAATCGGTACGTGAACAGCGGGTGGTGGGCTGACAACGGGCGGATGATCCATACCGGTACCTGCAAATTCGTGGAGTTGTCGAAGCGATCGAAGACGATCCCACAGGTGCCTTCTATCAGGTTCTACAGCTGAGATACCGGGGAATGGTCGGCGAGGTGAGTGACCGGGAATACAGAGTTATCGTCACGATTCGGCCAACCGGCTTCAAGGTCCGCTAACCGAAGGACCGGTTTGGCAGCACTCAGCGAATTCTGCTGCCCATTTCTGAACGGGCTGCAGCGATCTGTTAACCGCAAGGTTCAGGGTTCGAATCCCTGTCCAGGTGTCGGCCACGTTCGCGGCGAGCTATTAGCCCCAGAAGATGCCGGTAGGATCGCTATCAACCGCGCGCAACAGGCCAGCCAGCGTTCTGGCACCTGTGAACTGATAGCGATGCCACCTGTCGTCGCTGTCGGGCCAATCGAGGGTCCACCTGGAAGGGTCGACCGAATAGCGGAATCGAGCGATCGGGATTCTTAGCCACTCCTCGTCCAGCGTCTGGGACGGCCATGTCGGGCGCCGCTCGACGAGGACTGCCGTGAGGCCATGTACGTCGTACTCAAGACGAACCTGGGCGGACATGGCACGAGGGATGCGTTCGAGGCAGAACTTGGCCAAGACGAACTCCGCCTGCCTACGCACCCGCACCGGTAGACGCATCGTCGATGACCTTAGTGGCGCCGAGGAGCCGCTTCGCCGCGCCTCGCCTGGTCAGTCATTCCGACTGGAGCTCGGTTGGTCCAATCACTCTGACAACCCTCGTGCCCGCATTCTTCAGCTTCGCGTCCGTCGTCAGCAACCGACAACGAAGGAGCCGCGCCAAAGCGAGGTACTCAGCATCGTAGGTCTTCGCCCAGCCCAGGCGATCAGCAATCCGCCAAGCCTCGTCGGTCAGGCCCTTCGGGCGTCTGGGGCTGATATCCGCCAGCGAAAGACGCCGAACCGCGGTAGCCGCGAGCTCGCTCGAGATCTCCTTTTGCCGGCGCAGCTCATGAAGCACAGAGGACGCCTCGGACCACATCAGGTAGGGGGCAACGAGTTGCTCCTTCGCCAGTGGGTCGAGTCCGGCCTCGGACAGACACGCTGTTACAACAACTGCGGCGTCGACGACGAGCACTCAGCGACCGGTACGCGAAGCGCGGATGGCGGCGATAACATCGGGCATCGGTCCATGTGTCGCGGTTCGACGCCAGCCAGACGGTACGGGCAGGACCGACTTCTTCTCGGCGACTTCTGCCAGATCGGCTTCATCGATCATGTGCTGAGTGCCGACCTTGGTGGCTCGCAGCCGGCCGGACCGGATCCAGCGACGCACGGTTTCAGGGTCGCGTTTCGTGCGGCGCGCTGCCTCCGGGACCGTTAGCATTGTAGCTGGATACTACAACAACTCGGCTTCGCTCATAAAGCAACGCTGGCGGCAAACGGAGCGAGTTTCATCGCCCGAGATAGGAAGCGGCCGGTGTTGCCACCGGCCGCTTGAAGTCAGTCCTCCTGGACGCTCACCTGGCCGCGAATCTCGCCGCCGGGGAAGTTGGTCGTGTGCACGTTGGCGTACGCCTCACCGCTCCTGATGATGGCGATGGCGTCGTTGAAGTTGCCCCCGCGCAGCGTCTGACCCACGATCTTCTGCACATCGGTCGCGGTCACCGTGCCGCTGACCGTTCCGCCGGCCGCCGGGCACATCGGCGTGGTTGAGCTCGGGGAAGGGTTGGTCGCCGTCTGGCACAGCCAGATGAAGATTCCACCGCTGACCGCCTTCTGGCCGAAATGGAGGTGCGCCTGGAGCACCGGGCTAGAGAGATTCGAATAGGTGAGTGTGTAGGTCAGCGTGCCTCCGTTGATGGTCGCAGTGAACATACCGGAGCCGTCCGTAAGCTTTGGCGGCACCTCCTGAAAACCGTTGAGCGACGCACGCAACTTGAGCGTCCCCTCGTTGGCGCTGGTGCCGGAGAACGTGACCAGCGCCACGATCGCCACCAGCGCGAGGACGGCAGCAACCGAAACTCGTCTCATGTCCACCTCCTGAGCTCAAACGACCCCCGGACGGCGACTGGCCGCCCTCACACCGGCGCATACCGCGGCGGGTTACGCCCGCAATTACCTCGGTCAACAGCCGGGCATGTACGGGGCTGGTGCCCTCCGCGGTGTTCAAAACGTTACGTGCTTCGAGCGCCGAAGGGGTGCCTCGCGCGTCCTCTTATACGCAGTCAGGCTGAAGTTACCGCGCGTCGCGCTCGTACACCGAATCGATGCTGACGGGCTCGGGCGGCTTCCATCCCTCTAGAACCTCGCCGTCGACCTCGTAGACCTCGACCCCGATCGGGTGGCAGTTCGCCACGGGGTCGGCACCTTCTGGTCCCCAGCCCCACTCCGACAGATCGCCGCTTGGGCACGTCGAGATGGCGCACAGCAGGTCGATCTCCGCAAAGAATTCGAAGAAGTCGCCCGGCTTGGCGGGGCTTGGCTCCATGAAATAGATCTCGTGCACGGGGTCGAGGCCGGTGACCTGGAAGACGTTCAACACGTCGTGAACGTCCAGCTCGGTCAGGTGGTAAGGCGCGACCGCGCGCGTCAGGTTGTTGTGGCACGTGACGTCGTAGTCGCGGTCGTCGAGGAGCTTATAGAGGTAAGGGTCGCAGCGGCTCCCGAGGAGGTCGTGGCACCGGCCTCCATTGGCCGTGGGCGTGGTCGGCAGCGTGTCGTTCGTGATGGTAGCCATCGGCCGCAGATACGGAAGGCAAGACCACAGGCGGTCGAACGTGGTCACGTGCGCGCCCTGCAGCTGACGCGTCCGTGCCGCCCAGAACCGCTCGCGTGGGTTGTTCATGTTCCAGAGGTTCAGGTCGCAGACCTGAGGCCCTTCGACGGTGAGCAAGCGGACCACCGAGCCGGCCTTCACCTGCCACGCGTATCCGCTGCGAATCGGCACAGTGTGAGCGTGCACGAGCTGCTTCCGATCGGTCTTCGCGATCCGCTCGTAAAGGCCGCGGTCGAAATCCAGACGGCCCGGCGCGTCAGGGTCGCGGTACAGCCGCATGGCACATCATTCTGACCCGCGTGCCATGCTGCGGCCGTGCGGGTCGATGTCACCACCTGGAGCCTGGAGATGACCACTCCCTCCGAGCTGCGGCCTTCGCTTGAGCCCGCCCCACCCGTTGAGATACGCAGGGCGACGGTCGTGTCTCCGGAGCTCGGACGCTTCCTCTACACCGCCGCGGGCGGAAACTGGTATTGGATCGACCGCCTGTCGTGGTCGTATGAGCAGTGGCTCGAGCGGCTGA
>QHPX01000001.1 GCA_003219195.1 Verrucomicrobiota bacterium | reverse complement strand
TGATAGAACAAGTCCGTACGTTCGGTGACAGACTTGGCGTTGTCGTCCATCCCGTCTTCCGTCGAGTCAAAAAATAAGTCGAGAGACAGGGTCTCGGTTTGGCCGCGGACAAACTGAAGGATTGGGGAATCGAGTCCTGGAATTGTGACTTCCGCAATCTGCGCACCCTTGTTCAAGGTATACTCAGTAGGGTTGAATCGCACCTCAAGAGGTGCACCAAGACTGCCGCTCGAACTCACCGTTTGAAACGTGGCCTTTAAGGGATTTGCCATTCCATTCTCCTCGCGCCGGTTCAGTCCGATTCCTTGGAAGTTAGGCGGCGCTCTTGCGATAGCCGCTTGTCTCGCTCCAGCTCTTCCTTGACAGCTTTCACGCAGGCGCGAACGACTTCACGCATCACATGGGGATCCATCAGAGATTGCGAGTCCCCCACATGCACATTGCTGTTGACGTTGTTAATGCGAAAATCCATGGGTTCTCCCGATGAATTGCTCAAAGCAATTTCAAACCTTCGTGCGCAATCTCCAGTTCTTCGATGGCAACCTGATTTTGGGAGGCATTCAAGCTCGGCCCCGTCCACTTCACGGGAAGCCCGCGGGTGAACGACCAGGATTTCACCGGTTTTTGCTGTTCATCCTGCAGAGTGACGACGCCGTCACGTCGAACGACTTGTCCGCTCGCGAAACCGAAATGCCAAAGCCACAATTCATCGGAAGTGGCGACACCTCGCTTGAGGCGGAGGTTCGACCACTTCACGCGAGTGGGAAATCTCAGAATCAAGCCGTTGTTTCCCCCTTCCTTGTATTCCTCGATCTCCAGGCTCATATCCAGGCCGCTGCACTCGCTGAAACCGCCGGACGCCTGGCTTTTCTGAGGCGGTGCGGAACCTGCGCCGGAATCAACCAGGGTAATCAGGAAATTGAACGCCCGGTAGGGGTCGACCCGAATGGCTTGTGGAGTGCTTCCCATTCTGTTTCTCCGCTATTCCGTAATCTCCAATGCGTCGCCAACGCGGCCGATTCGGAAAACAACGAATTCCGCGGGCAACGCGGGGGCGATGCCGATTTCAATAAATAACTGGCCATTCGCCGTAGTTGCTTGCGGATTGTTCGTCTCGTCGCACTTCAGATAGAACGATTCTTCCGCTGTGTTCCCCGCAAAAGCTCCTCTTCTCCACTGCGCTTCGAGGAAGCTGGTAATGGAAGCGCGGAGAAGATGCCAGAGGTGCACGTTATTGGGCTCGAAAACCACCCATTGCAGGGAAATCAGCAAGGCATGTTCGATCATGAGGAATAGGCGGCGAACGTTGATGAACCGCCAACTGGAGAGGTCACTGAGGGTCCGCGCGCCGTAAACGCGCAACCCGCGACCTGAAAAGGAACGGAGACAATCGACGTCGATCGGGTTCAAGAACCCTTGCATCTCTGCGGTGACATCCGTCGTTAAGTCCTGGGCCCACTGCAGTTCCACGTTAGCCGGCGCTTTGTGAACACCGACGGACAAATCCGTGTCCGCGTATACTCCGGCGATGTGCCCGCTTGGTGGAACGCGGCGCACTGCGGAGTTTCCGAGTTGCAGAGGGTCGCGCACCAGAATCCATGGGTAATACAACGCGCCGTACATGGTCGTGAAACGCTGGCGCCAGCTTTGCACTTCACCGAGGTCGACGTGCAGTTTGGGATAGCCAAAATCGGGTGGGTCGAGAATGGCAAATCGGAACTGCATGAGTTGGCAGTGCTGGAGCAGCGACTGCTGAACCTGGTAGACCTGGTCAAGAGTGAAGCTAGGAGCGGCCTCCGTAGGCGGTGGCAGCGGAGGAGGAGCAATCGGAGGGGCGGCCACACTGGGCAAACAGGGATCCGGCTGCGGCTTCGGTAAAGGCGAATAGGTAACGGGGGGCGCTGGCTCGATCAAAATATCCGGCACGGCCACGATGGAGATTTCGTCTGCATCCTCCATCGACCGAATTCCCCATTTGTGATCGCTTCCTCGATCGCCGGTGAAGTCGACCATCTGCAAAGCGGCAATTCCGTCACGGCCGCCCCACAAGTCCAGAACGCCTTCGTCCAATTGCGGCGCGTTGGGGTTCGGCAAATTGGCCGGGGGATTCGAGCCGGAGAACAGGTCTTTGACATGAACGTACTGGGAAGGAAGTTGTACCTGCTTCCGCTGGTCTTCCGCGGATTTCTGCGGGTTCACGACCTTTTCGAAGTAGCGCATGTGGCCCGTATTCATGGACAAGCCCGCGAAGATTTCTTTTGCGCTCCCGTTCACGTAAACGGTAAAAGCGAATTCCACCGTCTCGAAGGCAATGGACTTTGTGAAGTCCAGCGCGGCTGGCAACGGGGAATCCCATTGCAGCATGTTGGTGGTGGGGTCGACGAGCGTCACCGTGCGGTAATCGACGATGGGTGCGGGCGACTTCGTTTGATAGATTTTCACGAGAGAATATTTCAGGAAGCCCACGACAGACTTCACGAAAGAATATTTGCCCGTGACAGGCTGAGCCGCCGAGGACGTCGCCGTCGCCGCAAGACTCAAGTGCGAAACGGAAACCTGAACGCTGTCGCCCCAGCTACCAGGATTTACAGCTTTGACTTCGAGCGTGGGCAAGCCATTGGCGTCGTAGAAGACTCCGTGAGACCTGGAACGGCCGGTGTCGACTTGAATCGTCTGGGTGAGATCGAATTCGGAAGCGATGCTTTCGGACCAAGTTAGGGTGTTGGTGGAAGCGTCCACTTTGTCGACCAATCGATCTTCGTGATGAAAGTCAGTGAACGTAATGGGAGACACGAGTAAGAAGCCGGACTCCAGAGGGACCTCCCAATAGATTCGTTTGGCTGGGATGTCGATCGATTTGATTTTGTGCCAGACCTGAAGAACCGATTGCGATACCTGAACAACAGAGTCAGGGAGAAATCCGGCTACGCTGTTGACGATGGAACTCTGACGATCCGCTGGCTGGGCACCAACGGCATTCGCGACCGTGGATTGTTGCAGAGTCGCCAGTGCGCCTTTGGCGAACCCGGCGACGGAAAGGACGACGGAGCTCATCCCATCGACCGACTGGGCGCCGTTTGTTGTCGTGCTTGTTTTTGGGGCCGCGACTCGTACGACGTAAAGGCTCTCGCCCCCATTGTCGAAAAATGCTTTCGCGGAGTACGCGAGATAGCCGTTGGAAATAAAGTTTCCGAATGTCGATTGAAACTGCTGCCACGATTCGACGAGAGTGGCCTTGTGAACGGGTCCTTTTTGCGCAATGCCGACAAATCCAGCAATGTCCGTGCGCAGCGGCTGGACCGTTTGAGTAGCGTTGTCCACGCGCTCAAAATAAACGCCGGGTGTGGCGTAGGTCGGCATGCCTTAGCGATCTCCTGAGTTTCTAGGCAAGTTCGAGACGTTCGTGGCAGATCTCAATGCTCTCGATGGCCACGTCGTTGGTGGTGGCGTTCATGGCTGGACCTTCCCATTTGCAGATCCAGCCATTCTCAAAATTCCAGCGAAGCACGTCGTTGTGTTGTTCGTCTTGCAGGACAATCGCACCGTTGCGGCGGTCGGCTACGCCGTTGAGGATGTTCTTGTACCACTTCCAGAGATCCTCATTGGTTGTATAGCCGCGCTTCAGCGTAATGTTGGTGAACTTGCGAAGCCCGGTGAGCTTGCGTACCGAGAGTGGGATGTCTTTACCTTCGCGGTAGTCGACGGAATCCGTGTTGGCGGTCAGACCTCCGCACTCCCGGAAGGACGCCACGCTGGTATTGTCGAGTTCGACGCGGAAGTTATAGCCACGAAAAGGATCGACGCGCGTTGTTGACATTTGCTCCTCCTAGATTCTCTTAGAGTTCCTGGACGGAAGAACCGCCGGACCACTGCCCGATTCGGATAATGACGAACTCGGCGGGGAAGACCGGAGCGACGCCGATCAACATGATGAGCCGCCCGTTATCGATGTCGTCCTGGGACATGGTGTCGCGTCCACATTTCACGAAGTACGCCTCCTCAGGTTTTGAGCCCATTAGGCCCCCTTCTCTCCAGATAGTGGTTAAGAAGGCGGATACGCTTTGGATCAAGCGGTTCCAGAGCGTCTGGTCGTTGGGTTCAAAGACTGCCCATTGCGTACCTTGGTCCAACGATGCTTCGAGAAAGATGAACAAGCGGCGGACGTTGATGTACTTCCACTCGGTTAGGCTGGTAATACAGCGGGCGCCATAGACTCGAAGGCCGCGGCCTTGCGCCCGGAAATCACGCAAACAACAGATGTTGTTGGGTTCGGGGTTCAGGATGTCCTGTTCGCCCTTACTGATTTTGAGCTCCAAATCGTCAATACTGTCGATGACCACGTTGGCCGGTGCTTTCCACACGCCGCGATCGTTATCTGTCTGCGCGTAAATGCCGGCCATGTGCCCGCTGGGCGGAATTGTGAGCGGCATGTTGGTAAGCGGGTCGGTAACGATGAGCCGCGGGTAGTAAATTGCGGCATACTTGGTGTCGTACAAATCCCGCTGGTTCTGTATGTCCTGGATACTGGGAGTCCCGCCAGTCTTTGAAGACGCAGGGTCCAGGATTGCGAAGCGGTACTTCAACAATTCACATTGAGTGATCAACGCGTTCTGGGTGTCCTGGTCGGTAATCCCCGGCGCGCCGATGATGCTGATACTCGGTGCGTCCACGAGAGCCGCAATTCCTGTGCGGTTTCCTGGCCCGAGATCTGTTCCAACGAAATCAGTTCCCGTAGGAGCGCTGCCATCCGTGCCCCCGGCCATGACCACGTTCCATCCATCGGGTGCCACAGGCATGGTACTGGGGTCGGTAGTGGACTGATCCGATGGCGCAGGACTTGGAACACTCAGCAGCGCGGATCCGTTGATGATCGCCGTTCCGTAAAAATAAGGTGTAGTGTTATCGAGAGTGAGACCGCGAAAAGCCTCGCTCACATTGCCGCAAGACGCGGAAATATCGAATTCGCAGGTCCGTGCCCAGGTTGGGAGGGGAGGCGCAAAGGCGGCATTGGCGTTTACGGCGGTCAACTGTGCAGCTGTGAGCCCGTTAACGAGTTGAATCCCCTTGGTCCCCTGTACGCTTTGCACCTTACCGTAGAATTTCCCGCCGGGATTGGCCGTAGGCACGGCCGTGGGAGTAAAGACAGCAGTGCTGGCCTGCCCGACCCAGGTACCGCCAGCGTTTGGCGTGCCTGTGAGCCCGGTAATGACCATAGGACCACCCGGAGGAACGGCTCCGACCACGATTCCCGTTGCGTTCGTACCGGTCTGTTTAACCTGCTCCCCCGCTGTGAAAGTCCCGGAAGTCACAGCCCCCGCCACAGAGTAGTTCCCTCCAGGATCAAACTCGACGATCGCTCCGGCGTAGAAATTCTGTGCGGAATTCAGGGTTACGAGATTGTTTGTTCCGCCACCAAAATTGCTGACTCCCTGCACCTGGGACCGCGCACGCGAACTCGGCGCGACTTGCACGCGTAATCCGACAAGCGTGGGATCGGACGGTGTGTTACCCCAAATCCCCGGGCTGGCAGCCCTCAGGGCAAAATTCGCAGTATTTGGAACCGGCGCAAGAGGGACCCCTGCAGAATTGAGAGGCGCACCCTGAGCAGTAACTGCCGTAGCGCCCGTGAGTGCCACAGTGGTGTACTGC
Organism: Verrucomicrobiota bacterium; assembly: GCA_003219195.1. Taxonomy (GTDB): domain Bacteria; phylum Verrucomicrobiota; class Verrucomicrobiia; order Chthoniobacterales; family UBA10450; genus UBA10450. The sequence goes on along the minus strand of QHPX01000001.1, from coordinate 5,094 downwards.
GCGTCAAAGGAGTTGGTAAGCGCCGGGGTAAACCAAACCACGCTATTCTGGCTGTTGTAACTGGACACCGTCAGTGTTGAGGAAACCGTGGTAATCCCATTCTTTATTTGAGTCAGAGTGAATGTGGTGCCGTTCTCCAGTCCCAGCAGGCTCTTCAGCTTCGCCGAGATCGCATTCGCCTGGACAGAGTCAACCAAGCGGGTCATTAGAGTTGGAGTTCCAGCGCTGTTCTCCAAAGCGTTGGCTGCGGTGGAGGCAGCGGGCGGACTTGTTTGATTTGCCACGCGTTTGATATAGAGACGCTTCCCCCCGTTGTTAAAGAAGCCAGCCACCGCGTGAGGAAGAAAGTCGAATCCAGCTCCAGTGAACCCGGGAGTGAAATAGCCTCCAAATGTCCGCTCGAATTCGGGATAGCTGGTGACCAGTACAGGCGCCAGCCCATCGAGCGGACCCTTTTGCGTAACCCCCACAAAACCTGTGGTGCTGGTGCTTACTCCTTCAATGGGCTGTGCTCCCGTGATTTCCTCGACGTAAACTCCGGGTGACAGATACTCTGGCATGGCATAGCCTCCTCAAAATTCGCTACGAAAGTCGCAAATCCACCAAGTTTGTGGCGTGGTCGTACTCGATGAACCACGGAACCGTTTGCTGTAGTCCACCCTGGGTCGAAAACAGGAAAATCTCGCGAACCCGGCCCATGCCGTCGAGCCCGTAATAGCCGTCGCTGTCGGTAAGCGCTCCTACTTCGTGGTATTCCGCGGTGAGCGAACCCGAATCGACGACCAGGGTCGACGCGCCGTTCAGAAGCTGACCGGCGAGCAATACACCGTCGCCTGCGTTGGCATCGGCGGAGAGCGTGGTTGGTGCTCCCACGAGGCTTGGAGTGAGCAGCGTTACGGCGGCCGACATGGGGTAGCTATGGTTCAAGGTGTTGCGCAAGAACACCTGGCCGGCCGCGGGAGCTCCCGGTCCCAGGTGATCCACGACGCTGTACTCGACCACCGTCTGCGACGAATTGCGAAGCTGAATGACGGAGTTCGCGGCCAGCCCGGGGCGATTCGACAGATTCAGGACATTGTCGCCAACAGCGACATCTTCCGTGAGGCTTAGCGCCACCGGCGTATTCATCGTGACGTTCTGCGCTTGAGTTCCCAGCGTATGATCGAAATACAAAGGCGTTCGCATCGCCGTGGCATGGATCGTTGGCGGGTTTAAAGGATCGTCCACGCTCAAGACTTGAGCACTGGGGATCGGCGCTCGAGTCAAGTCATTCACAACTCGCCCTTGGATGCGCAACGGTAAACGGCGCAAAGCTTTGGCCGGAATGGGAATAGGAAATGGCTGAGCAGCAGGAACGGGCTGGACCCAGCTCAAGTCTCGAAATCCGGGGGCTATTAGCTGCAAGTTGAGGTTGTAACCGGTTGTGTCGTGGTGCGGAAAAGACAAATCGGGATAGCCCGTCAGGGCGAACAGTCCATTCACCGTTTTCTTCAATTGCAAGTCGGCGCGACCACTGACCACCGTGAAATCAGGTGCATACAATTCACCGAGAATTTCGTCCGTCACCGAACCCGTGAGAAGGGCCAAATACGACGTGGTGCAGTCGTCCGCGACGGCATAGAGCAAATCGCCAACAGTAACCTGGTGCGGACTCGTCAAAACTCAGCTCCCTTACGTCATCGAAAGAATCTGCGAGTACGTCACTTCCTTGTCCAACACCGGGCTCGACTTGACGTGTTCGAGTTCGGAATCAATCTTTGCCACCTGCACGAGATAGGTGACCGAGAGCTGATAGGGCTCGCCCAGGGCTTCCCAGACCAGGCTGAGCTCTTCGAGCGTCAGCGCTTCGAGGTTCACGCGGAGCTGCTCCGTCGAGTTCTGGAGCACTCCATGCAAGTCAGCGCCGCGAAGAATGGAGTGGTCATTGAAGACTTGCAGGACGCGGCCCAATAGTGTCTGGCAAGTCAGAGGATCAGAGGCCATCGGAGTAACCAGGTAATGCATCAAGACCGGAAGTGGTGTCCGCACCAGCTGAGTTGCCGATCGTCTTTCCGGGGGTTCGTTCAGCATTTCGGCCATACGGGACACTTTGTACAGCCAAAGCGAAATTCCCGGCACGGACCCCAACGTATTCATATCCGGCGGCGAAAAGAGCTGAATAGGCACATTCAGCGGAACGGCTAGAGCGTTGGTGATGTTGGCGGTCAACATGGCCTGTAGGGAACTGCTGACAGCGCTGAGTACCGAGTAATCACTCATGCGGCCTTCCAGACGCTATCGGCCCGTAAACGCTCTCATATCGTTCGAGCGAATCCTTCAGCACATCCATGAACGTCCTGGCATACGCAGGGCTGGTGATAATGCGCGTATGCACGCGGGGCTGCACGTCACCTTCGTAAAACTGCGCAAATTCCAAGATCACCTCGAAGGCGTTGTGCCCGGCTTTAAAATAATTCGCGTACCGGCCCTCCGGCTCCCCGCCGAGGTTGCCTGTGCGCGGCTGCTCTGGCATTCAAGCCTCCGTGCGTCTCTGGCATTTGCGATGCCATCTCATTTCTCTTTTGTGGAAATCCGCAAATTGCTGAACTTCAAGTGGATAAGAAAAACCGCACTACGCGAGAACTCTTCTGCTCGACCACAGGTGTAACAAGAAAAGTGACAACCGCGCGACGCCGCGAAGAGGAGACGGAGAGATCCAAGTTAAAGGAAAAATGGAGCTTTGCTTCGGGGGAGCCCTCACGCGGCTGGATGTAACAACCCGATGTTACGCCGTCACACGTTTGATACTTCAGAGGCGCACCTGATGCACCGTGAATCTAGAGTTCTTCCGGCGGGCGGTTTTCGGGGATGTGGTACTTGGCGATTTTTCTGTAAAGTGTCATGCGGGACCAATTCAGCATCTCCGCTGCCTTGGTCTTGTTCCACTTGGTGGAGAAAAGAGTGGAGATGAGCAGCTCGCGTTCGCTTTTGGAGAAACTGCTGCTGGTTGCCAGGAATTGCCTGACGTGCGCCGGAAGATGCTCGACGCCGACAGGCGTCGACAATTCCAGAAGAAAGAGACGCTCGATCACGTTCTTGAGCTCACGGACATTGCCCGGCCAATCGTATTTCAATAGCCCCCCCAGGAACTCGTCAGTAAACTTTGGGATTTGCGAGGATCTTTCTTGCGAGAACTGTCGGCCAAACTCCTGAACCAGCAGAGGAATGTCTTCCTTGCGCTCGCGCAGGGGAGGCAGGTGGACGTGAGCAACGTCCAGCCGGAAGAGCAGATCCTGCCGGAAGGTCTTCTGAGCGGTCATCGTATAGAGATCCTGGTTCGTCGCTGCCACAAACCGCAAGTCGAGACGCATCTGTTTGGTTCCGCCGACCCGGCAAAACTGCTTTGTTTCCAGGACACGCAGAATCTTGGCTTGTGCCACCGGGCTCAAGTCTCCGATCTCGTCCAGAAATACGGTCCCGCCGTCCGCTGAACACAAAAGTCCGTCGGTCAGTTCCTGAGCGCCGGTGAAAGCGCCTCTGGTATGGCCAAACAGTTCGCTCTCCAGGAGGGTTTCCGGAATTGCGGCGCAATTTACGCAAACAAAGGGCTTGCCTCTCCGGGGGCTGTGTTCATGAATGAATTCCGCCACAAGCTCTTTCCCCGTTCCCGTCTCACCGGTGATCAGCACCGTGCAGCTGGAATTGGCGGCTTTTTGCAGGTATTTCCGGATCTCCATCATGGAGTCGCTGGCCGCGACCATTTGGCTGGAACCTTTGCCGGCAAATTGGCTTGTTGAAAACTCCATCAGCCCCTGTTCGAGGGGCAGATGCTTTTGGATTCGAGCCAAAAATGACGGAGGGGGACAAGGCAGCTTAATGTAATCCTGTAGGCCGGCTCGCAGGGCATCAATCGCAACTTCTTCGCTTCCATTTGTGGTTGCAACAACCACGGGTAAGGTGGGATTCGAGCGCTTGAACTCTCGCGCCCAATGCAGTGCGCTGTACCCGGAATCTTCTGAGTGCTCGACGATCACGACCTCATGCGAGACCGCAAGCCTCAGCGAATCAGCGCTTTGCCAGAGGGGCTGCGTTTCAACCTTGAAACCGCTAGCCTTCAGGAAGGGAATGATCTCCGCGAATGTCGCGGGACAAGCGACAAAGAAAAGAACTCTCGGCCTGCTCATTGGCCTGCACCCAAGCTGACCTTGGCTGGTCAGGGCTGCGAAACGATAGTCATTAGTGATGAAGAATACACTCTCGTTCTAAAACTGGGTAATTTTCTGAAGCTGGGTTCGATTCCCATCGCCCGCTCCATAAAGCCTGTTGATGCAGTTGGCTTTACTGGCTTTCACCCCTTAATTCAACCCATATAATAATGCTTACCGTAGAAATTGCATTAGTGCCACTACAGCGTTGATCGCCGTTGGTTTTGCAACAAGGCAAAAACCTAGGTTGTTTACTGAAGAGTTATATTACCGGCTTGCTCTTCCAACAACGCTACGGAAGCCGTTGAAATTCGGGTTGCACAATAGTTGCACAGATAGTCCCAAACAGCGCCGTTTTGCACAAACATAGGGCATTCTCACCCGAACATAACTTATTGATTCCGAACAACAGCGTGTGGAATCGGGAATTTGCTAAACCGTTGTACGCGCTAAAACGTGTACCGGGGGTTCGAATCCCCCCCTCTCCGCCAGTACGATGCGTTCCTTAGAAGTCCTTCCCTTGGCCTGAGCCAATTCAATCCTCCATATCATTTTGCCCTTGCCACTGCGATTACGTGCGCTTACGGGGATGCGATTCTGCGAGAGGAAACTTGCGGCTGTCTGCGTTCGAATGGGTGCATAATGCTTTCAGCGATTCGAGCTGAATTATATCGCTCCGGCTTCTTGCAGGGCTTTTTTCATGCCTGCCCAACTCTGCCGTGTTGATTCCTCCGGCGTGCCAGCGCCGCGCCAGTGCGTCTCGAGGCTCACGGCGAAATGATAGCCGTCGCGCTTCAGCGCCTTGAACTGCCCAGCCCAATCGATGATGCCCTGGCCCATGGCCGCCCACCCATAGCCCTTGCCATCCGGTTTCTTTACCGCGTCCTTGCAGTGACAGTGCCCGATTCGA
>QHPX01000084.1:13610-53426 GCA_003219195.1 Verrucomicrobiota bacterium | reverse complement strand
AAAACGAACATAGCGGGATCAGGAATCAATGTCGCGCAGCGGGTGATGGATTGTGGCGATGCCGGACACATTCTCTTATCGAAACATCTGGCCGATGACTTGGCCCAATATCGCCATTGGCAACCTTACTTGCACGATTTGGGTGAGTGCGAGGTGAAGCATGGCCTGAGGTTGCATATCGTTAATCTTTACAAGGAAGGTCTTGGGAATCCTGCGCTACCTGAAAAACTCAAGCGGCGAAAAAGATGGAAGCAGGCGCCCACGGTTCATCCAATTAGCGCTCCGCGTTCGCCCAAGTTCGCGCTTATAGTTGCTTTGCTTGTGTCGACAATTGCACTGGTTATCAGTTCTTTGATCTTTTTCCATCCAACGTCACGGCCACCGGCCGCATTGGCCGCTCCCGGGGCAATAGCTAGTATCGCGGAGGCTCCTATTCCCGAGAAGAGTATTGCCGTTCTTCCATTTGAGAACCTGAGCGGCGAAAAAGAGAACGCTTACTTCGCAGATGGCGTGCAGGATGAAATCCTGACTGGCCTGGCGAAAGTAGCCGACCTGAAAGTCATTAGCCGCACGTCGACAATGCAGTACAAAGTCGGTGTAGAGCGTAATCTGCGCGAGATCGCCAAGGCGCTTGGCGTAGCGCACGTGCTGGAAGGCAGCGTGCAGCGTGCCGGCGGCCGGGTGCGCGTCAGCGCTCAGTTGATCGAAGCGCGAACGGACAGCCACCTTTGGGCGGAACGGTACGATCGCGATGTCGCGGACGTATTCGCAATCGAAAGCGAGCTGGCCGGGAAGATCGTCGCTCAACTCAAAAGTAAGCTCTCACCCGAAGAGAAGGCGGCGATCGAAGAGCGGCCAACGGCGGATCTCGCAGCGTACGATCTTTACGCGCACGCCAAGAGCCTGATCGCTAACGCTCTCTTGAGTGAGATGAGCAAAGATCTTTTCGAAGCTGTACGACTGCTTGGCGAAGCGGTGAAGCGTGACCCGTCCTTTTTTCTTGCCTATTACGAACTGGCGCACGCTCACGATCTAATCTACCAGAGCGGTTTCGACCACACGCCGGCGCGCCTGGCGCTGGCCGATGGGGCGATTCAATCGCTGCGCCGATTGCGCCCAGACACCGGCGAAACGCATCTGGCCCTGGCGAAACATCTCTACTGGGGATACCTCGATTACGATCGGGCTCGACAGGAAGTGACTTCGGCAGAGCAGGCGTTACCCAACAACGCCGATGCTTTCGTACTTGCCGCCTATATCGACCGGCGACAGGGCCGCTGGGCAGAATCTACGCGGAACTTTGAGCGCGCATCGGAACTGGACCCGCGAAATGTTGCTATCCTCCAGCAACTTTCATTGAACTATGAAAATCTCCGTCGCTATGCGGATCTTGCAGCAATGCTGGATCGCGCACTCACAATTGCCCCGACCAGCGTAGCTCTCCGGACGCAGCGCGCTGGAGTTGCGCTGAATTCGCACGCAGACCCAAAACCTCTGCACACGACAATTCAGGCGATTCTCGCCGAGAACCCGAACGCAGCCCCCCTTCTCGCAGACCAATGGCTTCCTCTTGCTTTATACGAGCGCGATCCCGCCACGGCCGAGCGCGCACTAGCCACTATGCCACCCGGCGGGTGCTACGACGCAGGGATTCCTTTCCCCAACACTTGGTGCGAGGGTCTCGCTGCTCGCATGCGAGGCGACCAACCGGCAGCGCGGGCCGCGTTCATCAACGCACAGAAAGAACTCGAGAAAATGCTGCACGACCAACCCGACTATGCAGAGGCTCTCTGCGCACTCGGCGTCATTGACGCTTCTCTTGGAAATAAGGAGGACGCCATCCGCGAAGGCCGGCGTGCCGTCAAGTTGATGCCAGTCAGCAAAAACTCCATCGAAGGCCCGCTGTTGATCAAGTATCTTGCCCTCATTTATGCATGGACGGGCGAAAAGGATCGCGCGTTCAAACGGCTAGATGAAGCAGCGAAGCTTCCGGGATATCTGAGCTATGGGCAACTGCGTCTTCATCCCATTTGGGAGCCGCTGCGCGGCGATCCGCGCTTCGGCAAGGTCCTCGCCTCCCTCGCGCCGAAGTAGGCAAAACCGGGCGACCGGACGAATCTTGCTCTGATCGACGACGCAGCGACTTTGATTCCCGACATGCCCAAAGAGACAAATCTATTTTCCGATCGGATCCACATCGAGCAGTTGGAATTGGCTGCGCATGTTGGCGTTCCTGAAAAAGAGCGCGCCGCGTCACAACGCTTGACCGCGAGCATCACGTTCTGGCCTCAACGAGCGGCCGAGGAACTGCATGATCACATCGTCAAGACGGCGAGCTACTCGGAGGTTTGCGCCGAGACGAAAACATTTGTTGCCACTCGATCCGATAAGCTCATCGAAACATTGGCTGCGGGTCTCGCCGCGCATTTACTTCAAATGTTCTCCATCCAAAAGATCGAGATTGAGCTGCGCAAATTTGTTTTGCCGGATGTCGATTATGTTTCTGTCACGGTGACGCGAACCCGGCCGGCTGGCTGACCAATGCGCAAAGGAAGATTCAACAAGCCGATGGCGGAGGTAGCGCAACGTTACGGTGCATCGGTTTCATTCGATTGGCGGCTTTATCGGCACGACATCGCCGTCGACAATGGACTGCGCGCGATCAAGGTGGAGATCGAAAGTGGAAAATTTCGGTGGGACGAATCGTCCGAAGACGTGCATATGAACATCGAAGCCGCCCTCACGAAACGGATTGGGGCCGCCGGGGGGAAACTTCACACCGCGCGCAGTCGCAACGATCAAGTCGCGCTCGATCTGCGGCTTTATGTGAAAGCCGAAATCGCGGAGATTGGCGCCCGTCTTCGCTCACTGCAAACCGCATTACTCCATCTCGCCGGCCAGCACGTCGAAGTTGTTATGCCGGGCTACACCCACTTGCAGCGGGCGCAGCCGATCTTTTTCTCGCATTACCTGCTCGCCCAAATCGAAGCATTCGAGCGCGATCTCGAACGCCTCCGCGATTGCCGGACTCGAACTGATGTTCTTCCGCTTGGTTCCGGCGCGCTCGCGGGATCGACCATCGTCTTAGATCGACAATCGATTGCGCGTCAGCTTGGTTTCGCGCGCGTCAGTCAGAATAGTCTCGACGCTGTCGGCGATCGCGATTTTGCCTGCGAATTCCTTTTCTGCCTTGCCATTGTCGGAATGCATTTGTCACGTTTGAGCGAAGATCTGATCGCTTGGAGCACGAGTGAATTCGGCTTTATCGAGTTCAGCGACGCTTTTTCCACGGGCTCCAGTTTGATGCCGCAAAAGAAAAATCCGGACATGGCCGAGTTGACGCGGGGCAAGACGGGCCGGCTCTACGGAAATCTGATGTCGATCTTGACCACGTTGAAAGCGCTTCGCTCTTCTTACAATCGCGACATGCAGGAAGATAAGGAGGCGCTTTTCGATTCGGTCGACACCGTTCGCGCCGCGCTCGAAGTGTTTTCGGCAATGTTGCCGGAAATCAAAATTCATCGCGACCGCATGGAAGCGGCCGCGGGCGATCCAAATCTTCTTGCCACCGACCTGGCGGAATATCTCGTGAAGAAAGGAGCGCCTTTTCGCGAAGCGCACGAGACCGTCGGCAAACTTGTGGCGCATGCCGCGAAAACGAAGTTGCCGCTCAATCAAGTTCCTCGCCAGGAACTCAAAAAGCTTTCGCCATTGTTCGATGTCGATGTTGCAAACGTGTTCGACGTTCGGCGCTCGCTGGCGTCACGGCGTGCGATCGGCGCACCATCACCAGAGAACGTCGACGCGCAAATCGAACATTGGCGCGGGCAGCTTGTCGGAGGTAGGGGCGATCTCCGAGCGCGCCGAAGAATTAGTCGGACGGCCCGGAGGTCCGTCCCTACCTAACTATTCGCTTTTCATCTCTCGCTCCATAATCTTCCGGCGTGCGGCGAAGCAAGCTTGTCGAGGATCGAGGTGGTTGGGAAACGGTTGGCAGTGAAATCCATTTTGCGAACTCGCATCTTGAAGTCGTAACCGACCACGTTCGAACGCCAACGCGTCCACAACCTTTGACCTGGACAGTGGTTCGCCGCAAAGCCGCCGTGATCGTCGCGCCAATGACACGTGATGGGAAAGTCGTCCTCATTCGCCAGGAACGCGTGCCGATCCGTGCCGCAATTTGGGAAATGCCCGCCGGCCAAATCGATGATTCCGGCGAAGCGAAAGAAAGCGAAATTGAAGCAGTCGCGCTGCGTGAACTTCGCGAAGAGACCGGCTATGAACTGGCCAAAGGTGGCGAGGTCACGCCGCTCGGTCATTATTTCTCGTCGCCCGGATTTACCGACGAACATGGCTACTTTTTCCTGGTGCGGCCAGTCGAGTCGTCTGCCGGTTCCTCGCGCGATGAAACGGAATCGATTGTCGATTGCCGCGAATTTAGCGCGGAGGAATTGCGGCGCATGATCGCTGAGAACGACATTCGTGACGCTAACACGCTGACCATGTGCGCAGAGCTGGCGGCGCATGGTTTTCTTTCGCTCGACTCGCGTGATTGATTGTCCAACTAATGCCGCTGCGGGACATTTTTAGATTTCGCGAGCTTCCGGAAAGCGAAACCTCGAAGCCATTCCTCGAGCATCTGGAAGACCTGCGCTGGACAATCGTCAAGATGTCCATCGCTCTGGTCCTGGCGATGGTCATTTGCTTTGCATTTCGATCGGTCCTCGTGCGGGTGATGCAGGCGCCGTTGCACGATGTCGATCAAAAAATCGGCGCGCTACGCGCTCTCGGCATCACTGATTCCATTGTCATTTCGTTTCACCTCGCCTTTTATGCCGGGATCGTTCTTTCTTTTCCGCTACTTCTCTATTTCCTGGCGGAATTTGTTCTCCCCGCGCTCACCGCGGTAGAGAAGCGTTTTTTGCTCCCGGCGATTTTCGTCAGCTTCGCGCTTTTTTTGCTCGGCGTGCTGGTTTGTTATTTCTGGTTGCTGCCGAAAACGATCCTCTTTTTCTTCCGCGATACCGAGTCGCTGGGTTGGACGCCGGCCTGGACCGTACAGCAGTATTATTCTTTTGTGACGCGATTCACGCTCGGCTTCGGTCTCGCTTTTGAATTGCCGGTGGTGGTTTTGGCGCTCGTCCGCTTCGGGTTGGTCACTTACAAATTCATGGCGCGCACGAGGCCTTATGCAATCGTGCTCATTCTTATTCTCGGTACCATCATCGCCCCGGCGCCGGACCTCTTAACTTTGATCGCGATGGGACTTCCGATGTGCCTGCTTTACGAAAGCTGCATCTGGATCGCGTGGATGATGGAGCGCCGTGCGACATCGACGGCCAGGTGATTGCATGGACAATTCCGTTTACCAATTTCTCTTCGGCGTGTTTGCATTTGTTCTTGGCGCCGCCATCCAAGAAGCCGATTCCCGCGCATCAGAATCTGCCGCTGATCAGCTGGTTTCTGCTGCGCGGCCGCTGCGCAAACTGCGGTACCAAAATAGCATTCCGTTATTTTGCCGTGGAGTTGTTTACCGCACTGCTCTTTCTGGCGATCTGGCAAAGCTTTTCCTGGCAAATGGCGATGGCTTACTGGATCTTTATTTCGCTCGTTGTCGTCGCGACGTTTGTCGATTTCGAACATTTCATCATTCCCGACCAGGTGACGATCGGTGGAACAATCGCGGGACTCATCGCCAGCTTCGCCGTACCGGAATTGATGAACACGGATTCGCGAATCGCGGCCGCAGTTCGTTCTTTGCTCGCGGCTGGGCTTGGCTATCTCATTCTTCTGATCGTTCTGGAAGCGGGCAAGGTCGCGTTTGGCAAAAAGAGAATTCGTCTCGACGCACCAACTTTATTTACCTGGACGAGACAGGGCGACGACGCCGATTTCATGGTCGGCAGCGAGCGAAGTTTGTGGAGCGACTATTTTGCGCGTGAGAAGGACCGCCTCTTGTTGCACTGCGACGAAGCCAAGATTGACAATCACTCGTACGGAAACACGGTCCTGCATTTCCATTACGATCGCGTCGCGGTGGAAAACGATGTCCTGGCTCTCGATCAGGTGGCGCAAATCTCAGGGATCGTGCGCGAACTTCAGATTCCACGCGAGGCGATGGGCCGTGGCGATTTGAAATTTCTTGCCGCAATCGGCGCATTTTTAGGATGGCGCGCCGTGTTGTTCAGTGTTTTTGCCGGCTCGCTTCTCGGCTCGCTCGTCGGATTGATTACGCTGGTGGTCGGGAAACGAGTCTGGTCGGCCAAACTGCCTTTCGGCCCGTACCTCGCCTTTGGCGCTGTGACCTGGATGTTTTTCGGCGACGCGTTTGCGCGCTGGTATCTCGCGTTCCTTAATCCGTACTAGCCGTTCGGTCCGCAAATACCGGTGTAAACGCGTACCATTGCTCCCAGTAAGCCCTAACCTGTTCTTCCAGAACCTCCGTCCAGCGGCGCATTGCCTCCGCCATTTCTTCTTCGCGGGTCTGATTGCGCGAACCCACGATTGGTGCGCAGGCGATGATCTTGTACTTGCGGTATCCAGAGCGCACGATGAACAGCGGGTAGATCGGTTTTTGTGTCATGAACGAAAGAACGAAAGGCCCAGTCGGTAAAAACGCTTTGTGGCCGAAAAGTTTGACCGGCGATGTCGCGACATCGCCAATGACGCGGTCGCCCTGGATGGAAATGATCTCACCGTTGCGCAATGCGTTCAGGAGATCGAGCGCGAGTGAAGTACTATTGCTGCTGTAACCGACTTGCACTCCGCCGGCGCTTGCTTCGTGTAATGAAAGATCGACATGTTGCGCGCTAAGCGCGTCCGGCTCCGGCGCACGCACCATGCGCAGATGGCGATCGAACTTTTGCGCGAAGAGCGCGGCACCGAGATTGTAATTTCCCATGTGCGCGGTGAGAACAATGGCGCCCTGCGCGGATGTGAGTTCTCGCAAATAAGCTTCGCCTTCGAGTTCGTAAGTGAACGCGGGCTTTTGCAGCCGATAAACGGCCGCGTCGGCCAGCGTCCAACCAAAATTCGAGAATATCCGAAAGACCCTCGAGTAATTTACCAGCCGCGATGAACCCGGAAGAACAATGCGCAAATGACGAAGCGTTGTTTTGCGCGCGCGGCCGGCGAAGAAGAAAAAAACAAAAGTCCCCATCCAAACCAATGCCGGATGAAACCAGGATGGCACATTAAGAATTGCCCAGTCGACGAATATCCTCCACTGAACTCCCTGCACCGCGAATCCGTGCCACCATCGCCGGGCTTTGCTCATTCCGCCGGCGCCGATTCGCTCAAGCTTCGACCGGCGCGGGCGCGGAGCTCTCCGCCGCCGGCACACGTGCAGGCGAAGCGAACATCAATCTCAAGTTCGTGAGTTCCGCTTTCCACCAGCGGAAAAGCCCTTTGCGCATTAGCTTTCGAAGGCTGAAATCCGGCGAAAATCCAGTGTAAAGCTCTCTCCAACCGGCGTTGTTTTTTCCGTGGTAACCGGTGGCCCATCGCCGTTTGCCCAGCGTCACCAGCCGGCTCTGATAAAATTTGACCACTGCCGCGGCGATTCGGCCGGGCCGGCCTTGAAAGGGAAGATCGAGCAGCGCGCGTTCCGGATTTTTATAGGCGGGAATGGCCAGACCGATGTAATAAACGCGAACGTCGAGGGGCAGGGCGGGCGACATCAGCTCGGCGTCGCCCATATAATAGTATTTGTCTTTGTAGAGCCCTTCGAACCAAAAGCGATACATCACTGGATAGTGCTCGTTATACTGGCGGAGACGTGGCGCCACATCTTCTCCTCTCAAGTGGCAGGCGAGAAGATCGGCCACGTAATAACTTGTGTAGGCGCACAAGTCGAGACCCGGACTGTAAAGTGGATCGAGAAAACCGGCCGCGTCACCCACTGCCGCCCAGCCGTCGTCGCAAACTTTTTCACTATGATACGGCAGCATCGACAAGGCATGCACATCGCCCTCGATGACCCGCGCGGCGCCGAAGATCTCGCGGCCAATCGGATTGCTGAGAATGTGTGCGTGCAAGCGTTCGCCCAGGCTCGATCCTTCGGGAAGTTTGAAGATACGGCTGTCGTAAACGATTCCAGCACTGACATCGCCGCCGTGCAGTGGAATGATCCAGCACCACCAGCCATGTCCCATGAGATGGTTCGTCGCCCATGAGCGGGCGGTGCGGCATGCCGCCGCGTAATCGGGAAAACGTTCGCGCCACTCGTAACTATCCCAATCCTTCACGCCGCTAAATCGCGCCCACACGGCGTTGATCGGGTGTTCATTGTTCTGGCGAAAATGGCCGAGCTTGCGAGAAAACATGGCTGCCCGTCCGGTTGCATCGACAACCCAGCGGCAGCGCACCGTTCGCTCGTCAATATCGACAACGGCATTCAGCGTTTGTCCGTTAGCGCCGTTCAGGTCGCACTTCGTCACCTTTGCCGGACGCCAAAGATCGCAGCCGGATTCCACCGCGCGCTCAAGCAGATGCGAGTCCAGTTTTGCTCGATCCACCTGAAACGTTTGCAGTCGCGATTGATAACGCGTTCCAATCTCAACGCAGTCGTCGAAGCGCTGGTCCGGCGCCTTGCAGAACCAAAATCGCAGCCCCTGTTTTCCAATTTGATGGTGGCCGAGATGACGGGTAAGACCCAGAACGCGCGTCATGTAACAACTGCTCACTTCGGTGGTTGATTCGCCCACCTTGCGGTCGAATTCGGCCATCTTTTCAATAATGAGCACCCGCGCGGACGGGTGTTTCCGTTTCAACATGAGCGCAGTCGCCGCCCCGGAAAACGCCCCGCCGATGATCACGACATCGTAATCGAAGTTCATTGCCAACAGACAGAATGGACTTTGCCGGTCGCAAACGCAATTGTGTTCCGAATAGAAATGATCTTCACAAATTCGCGCTGCATTTTTCCCGACGGAATCCGGGACGGGATCGACGCTGTGGTCGAGAACGGAAAAATTGTCGATCTTCGTGAGCGAACCGATCGGCGCGAGAAGAACATTATCGATCTTGACGGAAATTATCTCGCGCCGGGGTTTGTCGATCTTCACGTGCACGGGGCGGTTGGACGCGACAGCATGGAAGCTTCAACGGAAGCTTTTCGCGCCATCTGTGATTTCCACGCTGGCGGCGGCACGACATCACTTTTGCTGACAACTGCGACGGCGCCGATCGCCGCCATTGTCGATGTCCTGAGCGCGGTTCGTGATTGTCGATCTTCGATCAAACAGATCGCCGGCGTTCACGTGGAGGGCCCGTTCATTTCAAAAAACAAACGCGGCGCGCAACGCGAGGAATTTATTCGTGAACCAAGTCCGGACTCGATCGCGCAATTGCTCGAATACGCGGACGTGATCAAACGCGTCACGCTGGCACCGGAGCTTCCAGGCGCGATCGAAGCGATCGCTCAATTTCACGCACGAAAAATCAGCGTGAGCGGGGGTCACAGCGATGCGTGGGACGACGACGCGCGTGCCGCCTTCGCCCGCGGCATGCGGAGTGTAACGCACACATTCAATTGCATGTCGAGCGCGCGCCGACGCGGCATTTATTGTGTCGCGGGCTTACTCGAATTCGCCTTGAGCGAGCCGGAGACTAATTGCGAGTTAATCGCGGACGGTCATCATGTTTCCCCGACGTTGATGAAAATGTTGTATCGCGCAAAAGGAGCGGCCGGAATTTGCCTGGTGACCGACGCAATCGCGGGCGCCGGTTTAGCGGAAGGATCGCAGTTCTCGCTTTACGGTCGCGATTGCATTGTGAAGGGAGCCGTTTGTGTTCTCGCCGATGGTTCGGCGCTGGCCGGCAGCGCGTCACGCATGATCGATCTTGTTCGCACTCTCGTTCGAGATGTCGATCTACCGCTGCACGAAGCGATCGCGATGGCGACGGAGAATCCCGCTCGCGCGATCCGTCTGGAAACGAAAGGACGTCTCGCGGTGGGAGCAGACGCGGATTTTGTGGTCCTCTCGCAAAAACTCGAAGTGCTCCAAACATTTGCCAGTGGTGCGCAAATTTTTCCGCGTTCACCGAACCGAATCCATCCGTGATTCACGTATGGGATGGGTCCGATCGAAGAGTTCAATTTCATCGAGCCGGTCATCTAAATAGACAGCAAGAAGTCGGCGATCTCGAGCGAAGCGCGCGGCCGGCTCAAGCGGCTGATATTGGCCCGCCATTCGTGCCACTGCCTGGCGTTCTCCGCAAATGCGCGCTCAACTTGCCTGATCACTTCCGCGGGCGAGCGGGCGATTGCGCCCGAATTCGTTTCGACAATTAATTGTGCGTTTCCCTCTTCCTGGCCGGACACAATGTGATTAATAATCATGGGGCAACCGGCGGCGATCGTCTCCTGAACGGTGGCGCCACCAGCCTTGCCGATAAGCAAATGGCTCTGACAAAGCAGGCGCGGAAGCTGATCGGTCCAACCCAAGATGTCGATCTTGCGACCGCACTCCGGACAGGCCTTGTGATCGTGGGTGACGGTTTCGATCGCGCGTCGAAGGTGATTATCATTCCCGACAGTCACGGTGAGATGGAGGTCGAGATCGAGAAGTTTTTTCACTAGTCCCGGCGCCCGCCGGGTGCCGGCGTTGATTACATAGAGAACGCGGCGCTCCGATTTATCCGATGGCGCTTGTCGATCTTGTGCGAGATCGGCAAATTTCGGGCTCACCGGAAATCCAAATGTTTTAACTTTGTCCGGCGCAATGCCGCCGCCGCGGACGACCGCCGCGCTTTGTTCGTTTGGAACGAGAAAATAATCTGCCTGGCAGCGATACCAGATGGCGTTCACCGTGATCGAATCGGTGACGACGACCACGCTCTTGCAACCGCGACCTGATCCTACAATTTGCCGCAACAAATAAGGATAAGGTGGAAAGGTTGAAACGACGACGTCCGGTTGAAAGCGCTCGATCAAGCGGGCCAGATGCTCTTTGAGGCGCGAGAACCGCTCAAAACGTTGGTCGAAATTCTTTATCCCATCAAGCCAGCGATAAACGTGGCCCCAGGAGCCCGGCCACTGATTAATCACCGCCAGGTAAGTTTTGCGGACGATTTCATTGACGGCGCCGTACGTTTCAGGAAAGAGATCGCGCAAATCCACCTCAAGCTCGCCGGACGCAACACGCTCAAGCCCGTCGCGCACGCCGCGGGCGGCGCTATTATGACCCTCTCCAAAACCGGCGCTGAGGATCAGGATTTTTTTCACGACTCGTTAGGCAAAGGCAACTGACGCAAAACGGACGCAAGTTTAATGGATATTTGCATCCGGCAAAGTAAACTCTGGGCGGCAATGAGATATCTCAGATTTGTCTGGCGAGTTTTAGGCCGCCTGGTTTGGGAAACGGCGATGGATAACACAACCGGTCTGGCCGCGCAGATGGCTTATCTATTGCTCATCGCTCTCGCGCCCGGTTTGCTTTTCCTGTGGCATCTGCTCGGCCTGTTCGGCACCGATCCGGCAAAACTGCATCGTATGTTTATCGTCCTGAAAAGTTTCATGCCGCCCGACCCAAAAGTGCAGGACATCCTCGATGCCGCGGTTGCCAGCGTGGTGGTGACCGGCTCCAGCGGCATGCTCGCCAATGTCGGGATCATCGTCGGGATTTATTTCGGCACGGTGTTCATTGCCACAATTTCGCGGGCACTAAGCCAGACCCACGGTGTGCGCGAAGATCGCCACTGGTGGTCGAAATACGTCATCTCTTTTTTCATGCTTTTCTGGTTTGGCATCACCATTCTCATTTGTTTCAATGCCGTGGTTTTTGGCGAAACGCTGGCCGGCATCGCGGAAGTCAATTTTCAACTGACAGTGCCGCTGCAAGAGTGGGTGACGCTTTTGAATCTGCCGCTTACCGCGGTGGCGCTGATCGGGCTCGCGCTCGCGCTTTATCTTCTGACGCCGGAAAATTATCTCACGATTCGGCAAGCACTGCCTGGTGCGATATTTTTCTCGGTCGGCTGGATTACGGTGACAAAGCTCTTTCAGTTCTACGTCGCAAAGTACGATCGCTATAACCCGACTTATCTCGCGCTTGCATCCATCATAGTGTTGCTCACCTGGATGTATCTCGCTTGTTTGCTCCTGCTTCTTGGCGGAAAATTGAACGTGATCCTTCGCCGCGAACGCGAAGGCGAAGCGGCGACATCAACGCCTGCCATTGCGGCGCAGGCCGCTTGACTCCGAAAGTCCCGCAACGGCGGGACGAGTTGACTCCGAAAGCTTTCGCGAGTTGATCGCGCCGCCCGCTCTGTTACGCTTCGCTGCAGTGTTGTGCTTTCGCCTTTGGCTTGCGGTTTTGCTCACGCTCAGCGGGATCCTTGGCACGCTCGTCCATGCACAACTAACCGATGAGGAGAAAGAGAAGCGCGCGCAATTTTTAAAAGCACGCGCCACTACATCGACATCTCCCAACGAATCACCGAGCCCGACCGCGGAACCAAAAACGGCGAAACACAAAAAGAAAACCACGGCGAAGCCTTCGCCGAGCGAAACGCCGACGCCAACCAAAGCGAAACATGCTGACGACGAGGAATCGCCCACACCTTCGCCGAGAAAGCGTCCCGTCGTGAAAGCCCGGAAGTCGCACAGGCCAAACGAATCTCCCCCGGCGAAGAAAAAGCGCCCGAAGCGTTCACCGACGCCTTCCGCCTCGCCCAAGAAATCGCCGAAACAATCGGCCGAAATTGGGAAGGGAGTTCCGGCGCCGCGCCTGTCGGCTGCGCCCACACCGAGCGTCACTGCACAGCCAGGCATCGCCCGCGCCATTCCAGTTCCCTCGCAAGAAGCGCCGCAAGTCACGATCGAGAAATCCGGTTTCGAGGGCGAGGAGGCTCTTGAGCCGCCTCCGTCACCGCCACCGCGGCGAAGGTTCCTTTTCTGGCCGTTCTCGCGGCCGACTTCAGGCGAAAGTTATCACTATCTTACACGGTCAGTAATCGAAGAAATCCGCCGTGCGCCGGTGCAGCGGCGCCGCTGGCAGTTTATTGTCGTGCACAATAGTGGCACCCGGCAGGGCAATGCACGCGTCTTCGATTACTACCACCGAAATGTTCGCCGAATGCGCAACGGACTCGCGTATCACTTCGTCATCGGTAACGGGACATCGACGGGCAACGGCGAGGTTGAAGTGGGCGATCGCTGGCGCCGGCAGATCAACGGCGGGCATGTGCATAGTGATTACTTGAATAACATCGCGCTCGGCATTTGTCTGGTCGGCGATTTCAATCGCGACCAACCGACGCGCGCGCAACTCGAGTGCTGCGAGGAACTCATCCGCTACTTGCGGCAGCGCTGCGGCAAGATCGACAATCACTACGCCATCGTGAAACCGCATCGCGAAATGAATCCGCCACGCTGGCCAACTGATTGCCCAGGCGACGCGTTTCCTTACTCCTGGTTCCGGCGATTTTAGCTCCAGCTTTTGTCATTCCGCTCGACATGACAAGGTCGCGCCAAAGATCGGCGCGACATTCAATGTCGCTGGGCGACGATCAAATTGCTTTCTTTGTAATTCCAGCGGTAACCAAAATTGAACTCGAGCGGTGGCGGATTGCTCTGCTCATAAAGCTCCCGCAGCTTCGGCTGGTAATGTTGTTTGAAAATCTCGATCGGCCCGATGTAATTGCCGAAAAGCCGAATGTTCCATTTGTCCCGATCAAGGTAGGCCAGCGGGATCCCGGCATCATCCTGCACGATCGTATCGCTGTGATCGAGAATGAAATTGCGGATCCGCGCGAAACCTTCTTCGAACAGGAGATAAGAAGACGACTTGAGAAAACTGCATCCGACGCCGAAGTGGTCGCAGAATCTCAAGAATCCCGGGTTTGATGCGATTCCACCGTCGGAAATATCGGTCGTGAAATAAAACAGCGTCTGTTTGTCGCCCGAGTGATTGTCGATGTAATCGATGCGCACACCCGGCGTGCCGCCTTGGCCGGCCCTGCTTTCGTGGAACGTGCCATTTTCGTTCAATGAGATGAACGTAACGTCGGTAATCGATTTGTCGGCGCGCGCCAGGAAAACGTAAAGGATCGGGAGCGTGCCGTTGAGTTCCTGCGATTGTAAATCGACTTTCATATCTTTGGTGATGAAGAAGCTGAAACGCAGGGAGGAGCTCATTGCGTCTTCAAGATTATGCAACGCGCCCGCCAGGTTCGTGATGCGCAGCGGGTCGGGCGGCGGCCCCATCGATTCCTTGCCGCAGAGCACATAAACAGAGGCTTTCGGAAAAAATTGATCGACGTAAAGAAAATCGGGTCCGCTAAACATGTAGAACGCGACCGGCATCGGCTGGGTCGCTTCCGGGAGGTAGTTTCGCTCCCAGGCGTGCAGTTTTTGGAGCTGTCGCTGGTTGAGTTTGACGAACGCGTTCTCGAAAAATGCGGAGTGATCCTGCCACGCGGGATCGGTCGCGAGCACTGCGAGCGGTGAGTTTTTTGGGAGCGGCATTCCAGCGAGAAACCGTGCAGTGTCGTCCGGCGACGGAAGGGCGGAATTGTTGGCCGGCGGATTTTGTTGTGCCGGAGCGCTGCCTACCGGGTGCAAGATCGAGAATACAAAGATCGGCAATGTGATCTTCGCAAAAAACTTTCCGGATTGAAATTGGCTCATGCGGAGTGGCGCTGACGTTTTGCTGTGCAGAAGTAAAGCAACAAGCTGGCCAGCATCGTTCCCAGCCCGGCCAATGATTCCGTAGTGTGCGAACGCAAAAGATAAATCATCATCCAAATCGTAATCGCCGCGAAGATGAGCGGGGGCAGCGGATAAAGCCAGACCCGATATGGTCGCGGCAACGCCGGCTGGCTGGAGCGCAGCACAATGACTCCAAGAACGGTAAGTAACGAACAGAGCAGCAGCCCGAATTGAATGTAAACAACAACGCGCTCAAAACTTCCCGTCAGTAAAAGCAAATTTACGATCAGCAATTGTAAAACGATCGCGTTCGTTGGCACCCCCTGGCGGTTCTTGCGGCCAAGCAGTCGAAGCAGCCAATGGTCTTCGCCCATCACCATGGTTACGCGCGGGCCGATCCACGTCATGGAGCTAATCGCCGAAACAAGTCCGATGCAAATGACCGCGCCGACGATTCGGCCGCCGTTCGTGCCAAAAATATGTTTGCCGGCAATCAAGCCGACTTCGAGTTGGCCGCTCAATTCTCGTCTCGGTGTCGTCACGAGAAAAATCGCATTCAAGAGAACGTAAATTGCGAGCACGATAACCGTGCCGGCAAGAAGCGAGCGCGGGACGTTTCTTTCTGGCTTCTTGATCTCGCCGACGATGTAAGCGGCCGCGTTCCAGCCAGAGTAGGAATACATCACGTAAACCAGCGCCACCGCGAACGGCGCGCCAAAGATCGACATCATATCATCGGGCGCGGGCAGAAAGCTGATCGCTTCCTTCGGTTGAACAAAAAATCCGGCGCCGATGAGCGCGGTGACCAGAAGCAATTTCAACACAGTCCAAAGATTTTGGAACGCGCTGACAACGCGCAAATTGCCAAGATGAAAAATCTCGATCAACCAGACGACGGCAAACGATAGAAAGACCGGCGAACCAAAATCGAAGACTCCCTGGAAATATTTACCAAATGCCATCGCGGCGAGCGCGATTGGCGCAGCGAAGCCGATCGTCGCGGAAACGACCCCGGCCATGAAACCAATGGCCGGGTGATAAATTTTCGACAGAAAGTGATATTCGCCGCCGGAGCGCGGCAAAGCGGCACTTAATTCACCATAGCACAAGGCGCCGCAGAGTGCCACGATTCCGCCGACGATCCAGAGCATGAGCAGCACGAAACCGGAATGAATATCGGGCAGCTGAAAACCCAGGCTGGTGAAGACGCCCGTGCCGATGATGTTTGCCACCACGATCGCGCAAGCGGTGACAAAACCGATCGTCCGACGCGGGGCTGGCGCTTGCGGCGGAGCTCGGAGCGTGGCGGTTTGCATTGTTAGATCGACAATCCCGAAATAATCGGGACTCGCGAATTTTTTCGGAGTTTCATTCACCGGTATGATTAGCTAACGGGGTCCGGAGGCGCGGCGCTTTAAGTTGGTGGAAGCGTGTTCGTCGTAGCTGAGCGTGAAAATTGTCAGGTTGTCAGAAGCGCGGCCCGGCTTCACCTTGGCAGCGTCATGAAATCAACGCTCTCCGTGGAAACGGCAACGCAACTCGCGGTCTTTCTTGAAAATCGTCCGGGTGCCCTTGCCCGCGTGTGCGAAGCGCTCGCGCAGTCCGAAATTAACATTCACGCACTCGCCACTTCCGACACAGTCGATCATTCGGTTGTGCGCATGGTGGTGAGCGATCCAACTAAAGCACTCATGCTCTTGGGCGAGACCGGCACCCTCGCGCTCGAATCGGAAGTGCTCATGATCGAAGGCACGAACCGATCGGGTACGCTTGGAAAAATCGCCGAGCGGCTGGCGAAGGCCAACGTCAACATCGAATACGCTTATCTCGCGGCCAGCCCGAAAGCGGAAAAAGGACTGATGATTCTGCGTCCGTCCAATCTCGAAAAAGCCCAGCGCGCGCTGAGAGATTTGTAACGCTTAAAAGCGAATTCACGGGCGCGGGCCGGTGGCAAGAGATAAAAACTTGGGTCACGCCATTTCGTTTAATGCATTGCCAACGTGCACTCTCCATGTTGGATAGAAACTCGCGTTTATGACTCCGGTAAAGACCTGGCTCGGCTATCCGTATCCGCTCGGTGCGACCTGGCTGGGTAACGGCGTGAACTTTGCGGTGTTTTCCGCGTCGGCGACGAGTGTCGATCTTTGCTTGTTCGACAGTCTCGATGCGCAACAAGAAAATATTCGCGTTCCAGTGACAGAACAAACCGATCAGGTTTGGCACATTTTTCTTCCCGATGTGAAGCCGGGGCAGCTTTACGGTTACCGGGTGAGCGGGCCCTACGAACCCGAGCACGGCTTGCGTTTTAACAGTTCGAAGTTGTTGATCGATCCATACGCGAAGGCGATAGCGGGCGAGATCATCTGGGCGGATGAGATGTTCGCTTACGTGGTCGGGAGCGAAGAGGAAGATCTTGCTTGCGACTTTCGCGACGACGCGTGGGGCATGCCGAAATCGGTCGTGATCGATAATGCGTTTGACTGGGCCGATGACAAGCGGCTGGCCACACCGTTGCCCAGCTCGATCATCTACGAACTGCATGTGAAAGGATTCACGAAACTTTGGCCGGATGTTCCGGAGGAATTGCGCGGTACGTATGCCGGAGTCGGCAGCGCGGCAGCGATCAAATATTTTAAAGAGCTCGGCGTCACTGCGGTGGAATTGCTGCCGGTGCACGCGCACATCGACGACAAGGCATTGGGCGACCGCGGCCTGACGAATTATTGGGGCTACAACACGATCGGTTTTTTTGCGCCGCACGCCGAATACTCAAGCAGCGGCCAAACGGGCGAACAGGTCAGCGAGTTCAAATCGATGGTGCGCAATCTCCACGCTGCCGGTCTCGAGGTGATTCTCGACGTTGTCTACAATCACACTGCGGAAGGAAATCATCTCGGGCCAACTCTTTGTTTCCGCGGCGTCGACAACGTGGCGTCTTACCGGTTGCTCTCCGAAAATCCGCGCTTCTATCTGGACTACACCGGCACGGGCAACACCGTCGATACGCTTCACCCGCGGACGTTGCAGCTCATCATGGATAGCTTGCGCTATTGGGTGCTTGAGATGCATGTAGATGGTTTCCGTTTCGATCTCGCGACGGCGCTCGCGCGCGATGGCACCGGCGTGAACAAGTTTCACGCTTTTTTCAAAATCATCCGGCAGGACCCGGTGCTTTCGCAGGTGAAGTTAATCGCGGAACCGTGGGACGTTGGTGACGGCGGTTATCAGGTGGGAAATTTTCCCGTGCCCTGGTCGGAATGGAACGGGAAATATCGCGATGCGGTGCGCAGTTTCTGGCGAGGCGACGAAGGCCGCCTCGGCGAGATCGCATATCGGCTCACTGGCAGTCCCGATCTTTATCAACATGACGGCCGTTGTCCCTATGCGAGCGTCAACTTCGTGACGGCGCACGATGGATTCACCTTGAACGATCTGGTTAGTTACGATGAGAAACATAACGAAGCGAACGGGGACGGAAATCGCGATGGCGACGACAATAATCAATCGTGGAACTGCGGCGTGGAAGGCCCAACCGACGATCCCAAGATCAACATGTTGCGCCGCCGGCAACGAAGGAATTTTTTAACGACGCTGCTTTTGTCGCAAGGCGTGCCGATGCTCCTCGGCGGCGACGAATTTGCCCGCTCCCAAAATGGCAACAACAACGCCTATTGCCAGGACAACGAAATCAGCTGGATCAATTGGCAACGCGACGAAAAACAAAACCAACTGCTTGAGTTCACGAAAAAATTAATTCATCTGCGCAAAGATCATCCAGTCTTTCGGCGCCCAAAATTTTTCCAGGGCCGGCGGATTCGTGGCAGTGAAATCAAAGATGTGATGTGGTTCAATCCGGGCGGCAACGAAATGAGCGACGAGGAATGGTCTTCGCCGTTTGTGCGTTGCCTCGGGATGCTGCTGAGCGGCGATACCGCCGACGTGGTAAATTTCGAGGGCGAACCGATTCGCGACGACACCTTTCTCTTGCTGATCAATTCGCACTTCGAACCGATTCAGTTCGTCCTCCCGGGCCAGGAACATCTGGGCTGGGAGCTATTTCTCGACACGACAAACGAGGACGGCTTTTTGCGCGAAGCGCGTGGATTCGCCTCGGGTGACGATGTCGATCTTGCCGAGCGCAGCGCGCGTTTGCTGCGACTCACCAGCGGTGAACAAGCGAAGGCGCGCGTCGAATCGTGGAAGAAACGCCATCTCGAGCTTCCGCCCGCGGTCAGTGCGGAAGAAGAACGGGCCGGCCGAAAAACATCCGACGCGTAAGATCGACATGAAAATTTGTGACCGCGATCTTGTCGCGAGAAACGAATTAGTTATAGAAATGCGGATGCGCCCTTCTTTCTCCGCTGAGAGCCCTGGCTGGCAATTTCTCTTATGACACCGGCTTCACTAATCATCGTGGCGGACCGCGGAACTTTGAAAGCTTATCGTGTCGATGAAACGCCGACTCGCGGGCCAAGTTTGCATTTGATTCAGGCCTTCAACATTACCGATGCGCACGGCAAATTGGTCGACAAGGTTTCCGATCAAGCCGGAAGATTTCCCGTTACCGATGGCGCCGGCACCCATCATGGGGCTTCCATCTCCGAGCGGACGCAGCTTGAAACGGAAACCGATCGACGCATTTACAAAGAGCTGGCCGAGCAAATCGTGAAAATCATCGACCGCAGCGGCAGCGAAGGCTGGTCATTCGCGGCGCCGGCGGGGATCCATTCCGCGATTGTTGATCTTTTGCCCAGAAATGCTCGCGACCGGATCGTCGAGCATGTGAAATCGGATTTGGTGAAAGTGGAGGCGGCGAAATTAGCGTCACATTTTCGTTCGCTTCGGCCGATCTAAGCGCGCATAATTTACGTATGCAACTGCCTGTTAGGATCACTTATCGCGGCCTGGAAAAATCGGACAAGATCGACAATCTCATTCTGGATTACGCGGCCCGGCTCGAAAAATTTTGCGACCACATCAACCGCTGCGACGTCGCGATCGAACAGCCGAACCACACGCATCACAAAGGAAATCCGCATCGTTGCCGCATCGATGTGACCGTCTCGCGCGGCCACGAACTGGTCGCCGACGAGAAACAAATGGACAACGGTTCACACGAACCGCTCAACAAAGTCATCCACGACGCCTTCAAAACGATGGAGCGCGAGTTGCGCCGTGTCGTTGACAAACAACGACGCGATGTAAAAACGCACGCCGGCGAACGCTCGCCGAAATAAGATCGACAATCGAAAAGCAAGCCGTCCCGCCACACACGGCCGAGAGGGAGAGCAGATTATGCTGGCGCGCCGCCGAGGGCGCCGGGAAGCGGGGGCGCGACATCGGGGCCAATAACAACTTGCTTGGGCGGCTTTTCCGGCGGCATCTTTTGGGCCGGCGGTGGCGTGATGCTCGGTGGTGGATTGATTAACCGGCCATGCTTGATGATTTCTTTGATCTGCGAACCGTCGAGTGTTTCGTATTCAAGCAGCGCTTTAGCGATGACCTCGAGCTTGTCGCGATTCGCAATCAGCGTTTGCTTCGCGTTTTGATAAGCTTCATCGAGAAGCCGGCGCACTTCGTGGTCGATTTCTTCCGCGGTGGCTTCGCTGTAATCGCGGGCGCGTGAAATGTCGCGACCGAGAAAAACGTAATCTTCGTGCTCGCCGTACTCGACCATGCCAAGCTTTTCGCTCATGCCCCATTCGCAAACCATCTTTCTCGCCATGGCGGTGGCCATCTTGATGTCGCCGGCGGCGCCGTTGGTGACATCGCCAAAAATAATTTCCTCGGCGACGCGACCACCCATTTTTACCGTCAGGCTGGCGAGCAACTCGTTTTTTCGGTTGGTGTATTTGTCTTCTTCCGGCAACCACATTGTCGATCCAAGCGACGGGCCACGCGGGATGATCGTAACTTTGTGGAGCGGCTCGGTGTGGGGCAAAAGTTCGAGCAAGAGCGCGTGACCAGCTTCGTGATACGCGGTGTTCGTTTTTTCCTTTTCGCTGAGGGCGAGACTGCGGCGCTCCTTGCCCCAGCGGACTTTGTCGCGCGCTTCTTCCAATTCGGCGAGCGTGATTCCCTTTAAGCCACGCCGCGCGGCGAGCAATGCGGCTTCATTGATGACATTGGCGAGTTCCGCGCCGGAATAACCCGGTGTGCCCCGCGCGACCACGGCAAGATCGACACCCTCCGCGAGTTTTACTTTCTTGGCGTGCACGCGCAGAATTTCTTCGCGGCCTTTCACATCCGGCAGGTTCACGGTGATCTGTCGATCGAACCGTCCGGGCCGCAGCAACGCGGGATCGAGAACATCGGGGCGGTTGGTTGCCGCAATGATGATGACGCCTTCCTGCGTATCAAACCCGTCCATCTCGACGAGCAGCGCATTGAGCGTTTGTTCGCGTTCGTCATGTCCGCCGCCGACGCCGTGGCCGCGATGGCGTCCAACCGCGTCGATTTCATCGATGAAAATGATGCAGGGCGCGGATTTTTTGCCTTGCTCGAACATGTCGCGCACGCGCGACGCGCCGACTCCGACAAACATCTCGACGAAATCGGAACCGCTGATCGAGAAGAACGGCACGTCGGCTTCGCCGGCGATGGCGCGCGCGAGCAAAGTCTTGCCAGTTCCGGGAGGGCCGACGAGCAAGACGCCTTTCGGAATTCGTCCACCAAGCTTTTGAAACTTTTTCGGATCGCGCAGAAATTCGACCAGCTCTTGTACTTCGTCCTTCGCTTCCTCGACGCCGGCAACGTCGCGGAAAGTAATTTTGTTTTTGTCACGCGCGAGCATGCGCGCTTTCGATTTGCCGAAATTGAGCGCGCCTTTCCCGGCCATTCGGATTTGCTGGCGGAAGAGGAAATAGAGCACGAGCAGAAAAAGCGCGATTGGCAGAAAACCGGCGACGGTTTGCGCGATAACATTGGACTCCGTCCTGATCGCGGGCTGCATTCCGGCCGTCGCAAGTTTCTCCTGCAAGTTGGTATTGTAATTGAGGTAAATGGTGGTGCGAAACTTGATGGGCTGCGCGGGTTGCGAGCCGACGCTTTGCTTAAGGTAATAGCCGCTCAACGCCTGCGTCGCGCGACCTTCTTCGACAATGAGCGTCAGGGGAAGATTTTTGTCGTTAACGATCTGTTTATTCTCGAGCAACTCGAGGAAACGATTATACGGGACCTCTTCCACCGGCTGCATCCCTCCGCGATAAAAGAGCATGGCGAGGGCAATAAAACCGAAGGCGATCGCGATGAGGATGACGCCGCGCCAGTTAAAATTGGGCTCGTTACCGCGGGATTTATTCTCCTTTTGAGAATTGCGATCGGGTTGGGGCATAAGGAATGCGGCGCGTTAACTGCCGGGTGGAAATGCTAACATGAACAAATTGGCAATGCAAAGAAGCAGGAGCCGCGCCGCGATCTAAGATGACATGGTGAGGCGTTGAAGTGTTGAAGCAGGCGGCAACACATTGCGTCGTTCGTCGATTTCGGTAAAATTTCAACCCAAACATCAATATGACGGAACTGGTGACAACGGTTGCAGATAAAATCGACCGCGCAGTGCAGCGGGTGACGCCGTTCGCCTATCGGGTGCGCCGGAGAGGTCGGCGTTGGGTGCGGCGCGCTTTGCGCAAGCCGCGCAGTGTATCGGAGGGACCGAATCTTTTGCCGTTGTTGATCCAGGTCCTGGCGAGTTTTTCGAAAGCCGACGGTGTTTTGCTCGAAGAGGAGATCGACTCGAGCCTTGGCTTCCTGCGCTACGATTATCCGGAAGCCGTTTACTCGGAGCTGCGGCAGCTTTTCCGGCAGGCACTTTACGAGCAGCAGGACCTTTCCGCGATGGCGCAAAAGCTCGGCTCGCAGCTGAGCACGGAGCGCAAGATTATGCTCGGCGTTCAGCTTTACGACCTGATCTCGCAGGCCGGATTGAAGCAGGAACAGGTGGTCGCTTTTTACTCTTTCATGTCCCAACTCGGCATGGCGGCGCAAGCGATCGACATTGTCTATCAACTCAATGCTTCCGAAGATTCCGATCCGTCGATTTACCAACGCGGCGCATCGCCGCTGGAATCGATTTCCTTTGGGACCAACGGCCGCGCGGATGTAACGCTGAAAAGTCTGGGTGGAAACGATCGCCTCCTTGCGTTTCGTTATCACGATCTCATCCTGCTAAAAAATTACAGCGCGCAAAACGTTTCGGTGCGCGGCCGCCCGCTCGTGCGCGGCGGGTTTTGCCGCATTTATCCGGGGCAGCGCATTCTCGTGGGCGATCAGGTGCTCAGTTATCAAGAGCTAGCGCAATATTTTAATGCGAAGAAAAACGTCTCACTGCCGCAGATCTTCATTCGCGTAAACAAGGACGCTGACGAAGTGGGACTCGAGCGTGCGCGCACGCGTGAAAGCGCGCTTGAAGTCACATTCGGCTTAAAGGTGCGGGTTAAAGCTTTGCGCGATGTGGATGCTGTGCTCAACGGAGTGAAATTGAAATCAGGCGCACAGGTGGAAGCAACTCTGGAAGATAAAATCCTATTTCACAACGACAGCGAGATGGACTTGCTCGATCTGCGCCGGCGCGCTCGCGCGATGGGGGGCCGATTTCAGTTGAAGGCGTCCAAGTCGGAGTATCTCGTCTCTAATAACCCAAGCTTACTCGAAGCCGACGATATCTTGTTGTCCCCGGGCACCAGCGGGGACGTGCTCTTGAAGATCTTTTGCGATTACGACAAACGCGTCGGTCAGCTGGAAGTGATGGAAGCCGACCGACCCATTCTGGTGGGCGAGACGCCGGTGCGAGTGTCTGCGCCACTTCGGGACGGCGACACCATCCGGATCGACATCGGGCAATTTCTCCGCTGCAATTTTTCCGAACGCATCATCGAGGAAGAGCGCAATATCATTCGCAGCCTCGAGGTGCGCGAAGTCACGCATCGTTTCAGCAATGGCGAGATCGGTCTGGAGGGAATTTCCTTCGGTATCACTCGTGGCGAGCTGGTTTGCGTAATGGGCGCCAGCGGTTCGGGAAAAAGCACGCTCCTCTCAGTACTGGCGGGACAGCTCCAGCCAAGCAGCGGACAAGTCTTTCTGAACGGACAATCGCTTTACCCGAATCTCGACACACTCAAGCGTTATATCAGCCATATCCCGCAGGAAGATGCCTTCGACGAACATTTGACGATCGGGGAAAATTTACAATTCGCGGCCGCGATGCGTTCGCCGCATCTCTCACGACGCGATCGCATGCGCCGCCTGGAAGGAAAACTGGTGGAGCTTGGCCTGGGCGAGCGTCGCGACGCCGTGGTGGGCAGCGCGACGAAAAAAACGCTGAGCGGCGGCGAACGCAAACGTCTTAACATCGGCCTGGATATGATTGGCCTGTCGGATGTTTACCTTTTCGACGAACCGACCTCTGGCCTTTCCTCGAAGGATTCCGAGCACGTCATCGAGATCATTCGCGGCATGGCGCACAATAAGATCATCATCGTCACGATCCACCAGCCGAGCTCCAAACTTTTCCAGATGTTTCACAAAGCGATCCTGCTCGATAAGGGCGGGCGGCTTGTCTTTTTCGGCACGCCGACGGACATGCTTCGCTATTTTGCCGAAGCGGAACATCAACATCAGTTCGGCGCTGAGCTGGGAGCGTGTCCCTCTTGCGGAACTACCCGGCCGGAATTTATTTTCGACGTTCTCGAAACTCCGCTGCGCGATTTAAGCGGCGACATTATTTACGAAGAAAATAATCGTGGTCAGCTTGTCGCCACCCGCCGTTACTCGCCGGATTTCTGGCGCGACAAATATGAAGCTTTTCGATTGATCCAGGACGTCAAACAAGTTTCGCTGCGGAGAGAACCGATCGTCCCGTTGCCTGCCGCGCCGGCGCAGAAAAAGCGACTGCCATTTCGCTGGCACGACGAGTGGACGCAATTTCGCACTCTCTTGCGCCGCTCCTTCGTTAGTAAACTTCGCAATCGCGCCAATCTCGTGATCACCATTGGCGTGGCGCCCGTTCTGGCGTTCCTTATCGCAACCATTCTGCGCTACTCGGACAGCGGGAAATACGATTTCGCCTCAGCCTATCACATCCCAACATTCCTGTTTCTCAGCCTGATCGTCGCGATGTTCCTCGGCCTAACCAATAGCGCTGACGATATCATTCGCGACCGGGCGGTGCTGCAACGCGAGCGCAACCTTGACGTTCGACTGCCCTACTACGTCATCTCGAAAACGCTCACGCTCGGTGTCTTCGCCCTCGTTCAGTCTGTGCTCTTTGTTTTGATCGGCAATTACGTCCTGGAAATACGGGGGATGTTTTGGATCGATCTGGGCATCATGCTTATGACCGCGATGGGCGGCGTATCGCTCGGCCTCCTCATTTCGTCGCTCGTCGCCGATCCGAAAACGGCGGCTAACATCGTCCCGCTTGTCCTCATTCCGCAGATCATCATGGGCGGCGCACTCATTAAATACGAGGACATGAACCGAAATCTCGCGCTGCTTTATTCGCTCACCCACTGGTTCTCCGAGCACCCGACCAAAGAGCAAAGCAAAAAAATGGAAAGCAAGCTGCAGGTACCCTTCGTCTGTCAATTTATCGCCATGCGCTGGTCGTACGAAGAGCTCGTCGTCGCACAAGCCAAGCTCAATCCTTTAACGCGGCGGCAAGACCGCGCTAATGACGAAATTCAACGCCTCGCACCGAAAGTCAGCACGCCGGAGCAACGAAAGCGGCTCGACGATCTGAAAGAAACACTTGCCGTTCTCTCCGGTCTGGAAGCGAAATCCGCCAGTGAGCTTGATCATTATCTCGGCTTGCTCGATCAGATTTTGGACATGCAACGGCCATTCGACCGCGCTCTTTTCAAAGATGCGGCCGGCCCGGTCACAGCCGAGCAGGTTTATACGAACCAAAAGGTCTCCGACCTGATCTCGAACGCCGAGATGGAACAAAGCGATTATCGCCGCGGCAGCCAGCCAAATGTTTTCTTCGGCGCGCAAAAGCGCTACCTTGGCATCAATGTGAGCGTTTTCGTTTTCAATACGATCGTTTTGATTGGATCGACGCTCGGCTTACTCGTCTTATTGAATTGGATTTTACGCAGGCAACTTCAGGTGCGAAGGAGTTGAGATGAAACGAAACAAGAAAGGAACGCGCCTGATCGTCGCGGCGAGCGAAACTGATCCGGACATGCTTTACGCGACGCGTTTCTTCGCGCCCGATCCGTTCATTTTTCTGCAACGCAACGGCAAACACACGCTGGTGTTGAGCGATCTGGAGATCGGTCGCGGCCGCCGGCAAGCCAAGGCCGATGAATTTGTTTCCTTCAACCAGCTCGAACGCGAAGTGCAGGGAAAATCGAAAAACGCTCCGCCTTATGAAAAAGTTCTCAGCCATTTTCTCCGGAAGCGCGTTGTAAGATCGACAATCGTTCCGGCAAATTTTCCGCTCGGCTATGCGCAGGAACTCGCCGCCAATAAAATTCGATTACGGGCGACGAAGGGACTCTTTTGGCCCAAGCGTGAGGCCAAGTCCGACCAGGAAATTGAGATGATCAGTCGCGCCTTGCGAATTACCGAAATCGGACTGAAGCGCGCCGTCGAAGTGCTCGCAAGATCGACAATCACTCGCGGAAAAAAATTGCGCTGGTCGGGCAAAACTCTGACCTCGGAAATGTTGCGCGCAGAGATTGATTCCGCAATTTTGCGCGCTGGCGGAACGCCCACCGGCACGATTGTCGCCGGCGGCGACCAGGCTTGCGATCCGCACGAGCGCGGCTGCGGCCCGCTTTACGCGAACTCGTTGATCATTCTCGATGTTTTCCCGCGCGACGCCAAAACCGGATACTTCGGCGATATGACGCGCACGGTTTTGCGCGGACGCGCCAGCGAAGCACAGCGAAAACTTTGGGAGACGGTGAGAACCGGTCAGGCGCTCGCCCTAAAAAAAATCAAGGCCGGCGTCGATGGAATGGCGATTCACAAGGCGATCCAGAATCTGTTTCGCGAGCGCGGATTTCCGACCGAAGTGCGGAACGGAAAGAACGTCGGATTTTTTCACGGCACCGGGCACGGACTTGGGCTTGAGATTCACGAATATCCGCGTTTACAAAAAGTAACTTTGAAAGATCGACAAGTATTGACGGTTGAGCCGGGGCTTTATTACCCGGGGCTGGGTGGGGCGCGCCATGAAGATGTGGTGGTTGTGACAAAAATTGGTTGCAAGATCCTTTCGCGATTTCCGAAAAAATTGGAAATCTGAATAGCAGCTGTATTTCGCTTCGCTCGGCTCAGGGTGACAACGCGGATGCTGAAATGAACGAAGCGCGCACTTGAACGTCTAATTGGAGCAGACACACTTAAGACAGAAATGTTCTATCCATACGCTTTTGGACATTATTGGCTTCTCTACATCGGCGTCCCCCTGATCATCGGTCTTTGGGCGCAGGTTCGCGTCAGCAGCGCGTTCAGCAAATGGGGAAAAGTGCGCGCGAGTTCCAACATCACGGGCGCGGAGTGCGCCCGCGAGATTTTGCAGGCGGCGCAAATCCACGATGTCGATGTTATGGAGACAAACGATTTTCTCGGTGATCATTACGATCCCACGCGGAAGAAACTTTTTCTTTCGAGCAATGTTTACAACGCGCCTTCGGTCGCCGCGCTTGGCATCGCCGCGCATGAAACCGGTCATGCGATTCAGCATGCCAAAGCCTACGCACCGCTGAAGGCGCGCATGGCCATTGTCCCGGTTACGATGGTCGCTTCGCAGCTGCTGCCATTTGTCATTTTCGGCGGATTATTTTTTCGCATCGCCGGTCTGATCACGCTCGGCATTTATTGCTATGCCATCCTCCTGGCGTTTCAGTTGATTACGTTGCCGGTGGAATTTGATGCCTCGCGCCGGGCGAAGATCATTTTGCAGCAAATGGGGATTGTCCAGCCGGGCAATGAAGTGGCCGGTGTAAACAAGGTTTTGAACGCGGCCGCGCTCACTTATGTGGCGGCTTTCATTGCGGCACTGGGGAATTTGCTCTGGCTGCTTTCAATGCGCGATCGTCGCAACTAAGGCGTGCGCTGTTGAAGAAGATGAATCCTTCGGTCGCATTGCCCGCTCGCCGCATTTCGGATTTGTTGTCGTCCGGTCTGGAGGCTCGTGTTAAAGCTAAAAGGCAGCGCATGGACAAGCCACGAACCGATGAAGATCAACAGTTGGTGGCGCGCACGCAATCGGGTGATCCCGGCGCCTTCGACCAGTTGGTCGTGAAATACACGCCGCGTCTCTACGGTTTGGTTTACAACATGACCTCGAACCACGAGGACACGAACGACCTTTTGCAGGACGTTTTTTCCAAGGCCTACAAGGCAATTCGAGGTTTTCGCGGCAAGTCGTCGTTTTATACGTGGGTCCACTCGATCGCGGTGAACATGACGCTCAATTTCTTAAAAAAACGCGGCCGCCGTTTTCAACTGAGTCTGGACGATGTCGATGCCAGCATTCAGAACGACAAGGAATTTCTCGAACTGACGGCCACGAGCAGTCCGGTGCGTGAGGCCGACCTCTCCGAACTGCAACGAAGATTGAACGAGGCCATGATGAAATTGTCTGATGAACACAGAGCCGTGGTCACCATGTTCCACATTCAAGGAATGCCGCACGCAGAGATCAGTAAAATCTTGCGTGTCTCGGAAGGAACGGTACGTTCGAGACTCTTTTACGCGAATCGACAACTGCAAAATTATTTGGATGAATTTCGGAAGAACCCTGTTGCTTAAACCGGCGTAGCGATGAACGAATTTGACGACAACGAGATTGCAACGCTGCTTCGACTGAAACGGCACGAACAGCCGCCGCCGGGTTATTTCGAGAATTTCCTGCACGAATTTCATCGGCGCCAGCGCGATGAATTACTCCGTCAGCCACTCTGGCGCATTTGCATGGAGCGCACTCACGATTTCTTTTTCCGACTAAATGTCTCTTCCCTGACCTCTTATCCAGCTGCGGTCGCCGCGGTTCTGGTCTGCGCGGCGGTCATATCGCTTAGGATTTATCAGGGGCCGGAGACGATGGTCGCGGTCCAAAGTCGGCCGGAATTATCCGCGACTGCGGATGGAGAAGGACAATGGACGTTGTCGTCCCCGGTGGCCACGCGCGTCTTCAGCACGCGACCGCTTCGCAATTCCAGTGAAAGCGCACACACTCACCTCCGCGGTAGCGGGACGCCGCCGCGCTACGTGCTCGACAGCGTTCCCGTGAGTTATGAGGCGACTTTCAAATTCTAGTCGCGCACCGGAATTTCTTTTCCGGTTTCAGCTGGCGTCAATCTCCGGACTCGTCTTCGCGCTGATTTTCTTCACGGCGCCCGCGCTGCTTCAGGCTCAAGAACAGTCCGCTGCGACCATCAGCCGCCAGGTCAAGGACGTCTTTGAGCGCGTCGGGAAGGCGGTTGTGAAGATTCACGGCGTCGACGAGCACTGCGAAATTTCTGGCACTGGATTTTTTGTCGATCCAACCGGAACGCTTTACACATCCTATACGGTGGGCGGGGAGGCAGGAAATTTCACGGTTGAGTTTGAGGGCAAAAAATATCCGGCGCGCCAGGTTCTGGCCGATATCCGCAGCGGCATGGCGATGCTAAAAGTAGATGTCGCGACGCCTGCGTTGCCGATCGGAAAATCCGAACAACTCGAAGTCGCGACACCGGTTGTCACCATCGGTTACCCGCTTGATCTGCCCGAGACGCCCAGTTTCGGCATGATCGCCGGCTTCGATCGAAAATATCTGGGGCGGTATTTTTCGACGACGCACTTGCGCGTCAATCTGCCGACCCAGCGGGGAGAAGCCGGCTCTCCGCTTTTGAACTTGCAGGGCGAGGTGGTCGGCATCCTGGTCAGCAGCCTCGAAAATAATTCCGCTTGTTACGCGCTGCCGATCGATGCCGCGGAAAAGATCCGGGCTGACTTCGTCCGTTTCGGCGAGGCGCGCCATGGCTGGATCGGGATCAATGTCTCCGAAGCGGAGACCCCGGTAGAAGGCTCGCGCGCGGAAATGACCAAGATTATGGAGGGCACGCCGGCGGCGGACTCTGGCATCAAGGCCGGTGACATTCTCTTGCAAGTGGGACGGAAAAAAGTGCGCGAACCCGAGGATGTGCTGGACGCTTCGTTTTTCATTACCGCCGGCGACACCGTGCCCATCACAGTGATGCGTGGAAACGAGAAGTTGACCTTCAACGTCCAGGCCGATTTTCATCCGGCCAGTCAGCATCCGCCCTTAATTGCCGCGCCGACGATGAATCAAGCGATTCCGCTCAAACTCGACTCCGAGGTGCAACGCAGGCCGTAGCCGCGCGCGCCGAAGTGCGCTCAACCCGCCAGCATTTTCCGAAACGTCGCTTCATCGAGAACGCGAACGCCAAGTTGTTTCGCCTTCGCCAGCTTGCTGCCTGGCTCTTCGCCCGCGAGGAGGTAACTCGTTTTTTTGCTCACACTTGTGCTCACTTTGCCGCCGCGCTGGATAATCATCTCCGCAAATCCATCGCGCGGTTCGCTCAACGTTCCCGTTACCACCCATGTCGATCCCGCAAACGGCGAATCGGCGCTCGGTACGCGCCGCGGTTCGATTTGTGGACGAACGCCGAGCTGTTCAAGTCGCTCAACCATTTTCCGATTTCGTTTTTCCTGGAAAAATTGCTCAATGCTTCGAGCAACGACTTCGCCCACATCCGGAATTCGTTGTAACTCCTCGGCCGACGCTTCCATCAATTTTTTCAGGCTGCGAAAATGTTCGGCCAACGCGCGCGAGGCGCTTTCACCGACGTGCAAGATTCCCAATCCAAAAATCAGCCGCCAAAGCGGGCGCGTTTTGCTGTGCTCAATTGCCTGCAACAGATTGCCGATGCTTTTCTCGCCCATCCTTTCCAAGATCGACATCTTGTCCGCGGTCAGCGTGTAAATGTCGCTCACCTCGCGCACCAGCGCGCGACGGACGAGCTGTTCCACCATCATTTCGCCGAGACCCTCGATGTCCATTGCGCCGCGTGACGCAAAATGCTCGATCCGTCGTTTCAATTGCGCCGGACACTGACTGTTGATACAGCGCACCGCGACCTGGCCTTCGTCCTTCACCACTTTGCCGCCGCAAACCGGACACGCGCTCGGCATGCGGAATTTTTTTTCCTTTCCGGCGCGCGCTTCGGTTTTGACTGCGACAACCGCCGGAATCACTTCGCCCGCTTTTTCGATCACGACCGTGTCACCGATGCGAATATCTTTGCGTTTGATTTCATCTTCGTTGTGCAACGTCGCGCGACTGACCGTGCTTCCGCTCACGAGTACCGGTTCGAGCACAGCGACGGGCGTTAATGTTCCGGTGCGTCCGACTTGAACGACGATGTCGATCAAACGCGTCTCGACGCGCTCCGCTTCGTATTTGTAGGCGATCGCCCAGCGTGGTGATTTCGCCGTGAAGCCGAGTCGCTCGCGTTGCGCGAGTGCATCCACTTTGACGACGGCACCGTCGGTTTGAAAGGGAAAATCGCGGCGGATGTGATCGAGTTCGTGGATCGCTTTCAAAATTTTCTCAACCGAATCTGCGCGCCAAAACTTCTCCGTCGCAGAGAAGCCAAGCTTCTTCAGGAACGCAAAAATCTTCGAGTGAAGATCGACATCTACTCCTTCCGTCGCACCCGTCCCGTAAAACACCACGCCGAGCGGACGCTGCGCCACGATGGCCGGATCGAGTTGCTTGAGTGAACCGGCCGCTGCATTTCGCGGATTCGCGAACAAAGGCAACTCCGCTTTTTCTCGTTCCTCATTCAATTTTTCGAAACCGCGTTTGTCCATGTAAACCTCGCCGCGCACTTCCAGAAGTTTCGGTGCCGCTCCACGCAATCGTTCCGGCACTTCGCGGATCGTCCTGATGTTTTGCGTGATGTCGTCGCCCACCGTCCCGTCGCCGCGCGTCGCCGCGTAACGCAAAGCGCCATTTTCGTAAAGCAACGAAACCGCCACGCCATCCACTTTTGGCTCGATTACCACGGGAATTTTTTCGTTCGGCAAAAGACGCGTGATGCGCGCGTAAAAATTGGTGACTTCTTCTTCCGAGTAGGTGTTGTCGAGACTAAGCATCGGCGCGCGATGCTCGATTTGCGCGAATGCCGTTAGCGGTTTGCCGCCGACCCGCTGCGTTGGCGAGTCTGGGGTCGCGAGTTGCGAGAAACGGCTTTCAAGATCGGCAAGCTCGGCGTAGAGCGAATCGTATTGGCGGTCGCTGATTGTGGGGGCCGCTTCTTCGTAGTAACGCCGGTTATGCTCTTCAATCTCTTCCCGCAGCTGCGCCACGCGCTTTGCGGCTTGCTTCTCGCCCGCAGTCATAATGGATGATACAAATAACTGTAGCGGCGGTCTATGACCGTCGCACGTATTGCGGAGAATCTTGCGACGGTCGCAGACGGCCGCTACAAAATTAAGTCGATGGGAAACAATCCCGAGAAAATCCTCGGTGTGGAAGGCGGTGGAACCAAGACCGCGTGGGCGTTGGTTGAGCGCGACGGCCAGGAACTGCACATTCTCGATCAGGGAAAACTGCCGCCATCGAATTTTCGACTGGCCACTCCCGATCGTTTGCACGCGATTTTTTCCGAGCTGCCAAAGCAAATTGATCGCGCCGGTATTTTTCTGGCCGGTTGCGGGACGGCCGAAGATCGACAATCACTCGCTAATCTTTGCACGGAGATTTGGCTAGGCGCGAAGATCACTACCGGAAGCGATCGTGATTCCGGTCTCGCCGCTGCGCTCGGGCATGGCGATGGGATTGTGGTGAACGCTGGGAGCGGCTCATCCGTCACCGGGCGTCGCGGCGACAAGATCGAGAACGCGGGAGGGTGGGGGCATATTCTGGGCGATGCCGGCGGCGGATATTTCCTCTCCGTTCAAGCCTTGCGCCTCATTTTGCGTGAATACGATCTGCATCGCGGCGAAGTGCAATTCACAACAAAAGTTCTGCAGGCCCTTTCCTTGAACAACTTGGACGAGCTCGTTCGCTGGGCGCAAACCGCCGATAAAAT
Organism: Verrucomicrobiota bacterium; assembly: GCA_003219195.1. Lineage (GTDB taxonomy): Bacteria > Verrucomicrobiota > Verrucomicrobiia > Chthoniobacterales > UBA10450 > UBA10450. The sequence goes on along the minus strand of QHPX01000084.1, from coordinate 20,717 downwards.
GGAGATCGCGATGTTGGCTCCAGTTGTTTTCGAAGCGGCTGCTAACGGTGACGCGCGGGTCCTGGAAATCATTGAGGAAGGCGCGCGCTGTCTGAGCGAGTATGTCGAAGTTGTCGCGACACGTCTTCACCTGCTCGCGCCGAAGGTGATATTGCTCGGCGGTCTATTTCAGCGGGATTCGATCTATACCCATGCCTTTCGCCGCAGACTCAAAAAGAACCTGCCGGACGCGCGCGTGGCAACGGCGGAGCGCGCGCCGGAATTGGGCGCAGCCTGGCTGGCCGCGGAAATGAACGACCATGCCACGGTCCGAACGCGCAGTGACCAGGATGAGATCGACAATCTCGCGGCCGCGCTCACCGAACAGCGCAATCCGCGCTCGGAAAATCTCGAAAGGATGAGCGCGCGCAATCTGGTTGAGCTTTTTGTCGATGAAGAGAAGTTTGTTCAGGAAGCGTTGCGAGGCGCGATTGTCGATCTTGCCAGGGCGATCGAGATCGTGGCAGGGGCGCTGCGCAAACGCGGCCGCTTGTTCTACATCGGCGCGGGGAGCAGCGGCCGCATCGGCGTGCTCGATGCCAGCGAAATCCCGCCGACGTTTGGCGCATCGCCCGATCTCGTGCAGGGCATTATCGCCGGTGGGATGAGAGCGCTTTACCGGAGTGTCGAAGGCGCGGAAGACGAAGAGAGCATCGGTGCGCTCGCCATCACAGAGCGCGCGATTAAAAATGTCGATGTTGTTATCGGGATCACGGCGAGCGGTCGCACGCCTTTCATCCTTGGCGCACTGGCGCGGGCGAGGTCGTTAGGCGCAAAAATTATTCTGCTCACTTGCAATCCGGAGCGCTCCGTAAAAGTAGATGTCGATCTTGCCATTGATCTCGCGGTCGGCCCGGAAATTCTCACGGGCTCGACAAGATTAAAGGCGGGCACGGCGACAAAGGTCGCGCTCAACATCATCAGCACGGGCGCAATGGTCGCGCTCGGCAACGTGCGCGACAATTTGATGATCGATCTTCACGCCTCGAGCACGAAGCTGCGCGATCGCGCAGTGCGCGTGGTCGCGGAATTGGCAAACTGCGATTACCAATCCGCCCGCGAGCGGCTTGAAGCCAACGGCTGGAATTTGCGCGCCGTTGTCGGCAAGATCGATAAGTAACGGGATCGAGAATCGCTGTGGCCGATTTTATGCGAGTTACTGAAAATGGAGGATGCATTTGGAAGCATTTGGACTTGAAAGTTTTCATTCGATAAGCGCACTGTTGTAGCGCGGCGCGAAAGAAGTTAGAAACCTCAACCGAAAGAACTCTATGCTCTGGACTATATTTGTTATTCTACTGGTGCTTTGGCTGCTTGGGTTGGTCAGCTCCTACACGCTGGGTGGCTTCATCCATCTCCTTCTTGTTATCGCCCTCGTGGTTTTAATTATTCAATTGCTCCAAGGCCGGCGCCCACTCTAAGATCGCGTTCATGAAACCGGCTGGGATCGTCGGCATTATTCTCATTACCATTGGCATTATTGCGCTGGCCTATGGCGGATTTACTTATACGAAACGGGAGAAGGTGATTGATGCCGGGCCGCTTCAAGTCAGCGCCGACAAAGAGCACACGGTTCCATTTCCGCCGATCTTGGGCGGTATCTGCCTGGTCGGCGGGATTGTGCTGGTAGTGGTCGGCAGCAGGAAGGCCTGATTGCGGGATCTAACCGCCTGCTTTGAGCACGGCGAAGGTCTTGCCGCCTTTGCGGTCGAGGTAGAGAAGAACGCCGCGCTTCGGATCGGTTTTGGTCAGCGCTTCGCGAAAACCGGCGACATTGTTGACCGGTTTGCCATCCACTTCGGTAATGATGTCTTCGCGCTGAATGCCTTGTTGCGCGGCGAGGCTGTTGTCATCCACGCCGGTCACAATGACCCCTTGCTGAACATCGAGATGAAGACGTTCGGCGATTTCCCTGGTCAAATCCTGAACCTGCAATCCAAACTTGCCGACATCTTCGGGTTTTGGCTGGCCCGGCTGGATGGGTTGGTTTGAAACGCGAGCGATCTCAGTTGGCAGTTCGCCAGTCTTAATCGGGATCTTCATCGTCTGACCTTTTCGCCAGACGGTCAGCTCGACATTTTGGCCGATCTTCTTTTTCAGAATTTCGTGTTGCAGTTGTGAATCGGTGCTCACCGGCGTTCCATCGACATTTGTGATGACATCAAATGGGCGCAGATCGCTTTTAGACGCTGGCGCGTCCGACTCAATCGTGCGCACCACCACGCCTTTCTCGACGCCTTTGAACAACTCGCGGATGGAGGGATCGTCGCCGAGTGATTCGATGCGAATGCCGAGCCAGGGCCGCACAATTTTGTGACCGGCGATAAGCTCGTTACCGATCTCTTTCGCCATGTTAATGGGGATCGCGAATCCGAGCCCGCGATTTAATCCATTGATCAGCGCGTTCATCCCGATCACTTTGCCGTCGATGTCGCACAGCGGGCCGCCGCTATTGCCCGGATTGATCGACGCGTCGGTCTGCAAATAATCCGAGATCGAGTAAGCGCCGGTCGCGAACAATTTGCTGCGGCCTTTCCCGCTGACGACGCCGTAGGTAAACGTGTAATCGAGCTTGAACGGCGCGCCGATCGCGAAGGCGAACTGGCCCACGCGCACCGCATCGCTGTCACCGAGTTGCACAACCGGCAAATCTTTCGCGTCGATCTTGATCACCGCAATATCGGTCTTCTCATCCGTGCCGACGATCTTCGCCGGAAATTCCCGCCCGTCTTTCAATTTCACCTCGACCTTGTCGGCGGCTTCCACCACGTGAAAATTTGTAAAGATGTAACCGTCCGGCCGGACAATGAACCCCGAGCCTTCGCTCTGGATGGGTTGAAAATTTCCCGGATTTCGCTGGGGATTATTTTCGTCCGGCGGACCCTGAAAAAACAGCTCATCAAAGGCGGAGCCTTCGTTGCCGTCGTTCTTCTTCGTTATTTCAATGATGACCACGCTCGGTGCGACGATCTCGAAAACCTTGGCAAATGCGTTATTGAGTTGATGCACCACATCCTTGCCAGCCTCTGCCGCCGCGGCGGGAACAGTGGGTGTCGGAACGACCTCGGGCTGCGCCGCAAACGATGTACTAATTGCCGCGCATATAATCAAAGTGGATAAACGCATTGGTTGCAACTTGGACAGCATTGAACACGCAATGTTCAACTGGCCGCGTCCACTCCCCGCCTGTGCGAAGGTGGGGTCGCACTTCGATCAGGTCCCTTTTCAGCCACTGGATAAGGGTCATATAATTTGCGACCAGCCATTGCCTATGCGTGCATCGAAGAGGCGAAGTTTTTTCCAGGGCGGATTCGTACTTTTGATACTGCTATGGGCGACAGTGATTGCGCCCGAACCCGCTGGGCGGATCTGGATTACGCCGGCCGATCTAGTGCGAGCTGTCACGACTAATCGCACGTCTCTGATTGAACTGTGCCTGATCGAACATGTCGATCCAAACGGGCGCGACGCGCAAGGTCGGACGCCATTGCTGATCGCCACGTCACAGCAGAATTGGAAGCTGGCGCGGCGGCTCATCGATACCGGCGCGCTCGTCGACATTGCGGATGAAAAGGGGTTCACGCCGTTAATGGCAGCGGCAATGCACGGCAATCTGGAGATGTTCCGTTCGCTGCTTGCACACTCAGCCGATCTTCACGCGGAAGCGCGTTGCACGGACGGCCGGGACCTTTTGGGAATGGCCCTCGCCGGAGGTAACACGGAAATCGTAAAGACTGTGATGGAGCGATTGCCGCGGATGCCGCAATGGACAACCAGTACACAGCGCGCGTTGAAGGCGGCTCTGCTGGCAAAAAATAAGGACCAAATCCGGCTGCTGCTTGGCAGACATGCCAAGCCTCCCACGCCGGAAGGGAAAAAAGTGCCGCTTCTTGCTTATGCCATTGTTAAGAACGATGCGCCGCTGCTTAATACGCTCCTCACCTGTGGAGCTGATCCGAACACAGTTTTGCCAGCGCGCTGCGACAAGGATTTTCTGGCGCTGCTTCCGTCAAAGTCGCTGCGCGGCTATATTGAAGAGGACAAAAATGTCACAGTGCTGATGCTCGCCGCAGGGCTTGGCCGGGAAGGTTATGTGCGCGCGCTGCTTGAGGCGGGAGCGGATCGAAACCGTCCCACGAAACGCGACAAGATGATTGCGTTATACATTGCTGCCGAGACCGGGCAGTGGCGATGCACACAAATCCTTCTCGGCAGTGGGCCGTCCCCGGATCAACTGCACATCGAAATCTCGCTCGCTTCGCAAAGCGCCGCTCTCATTAAAAACGGCGTGCCGATATTTCGCACCGAATGTTCGACCGGGCGGCAAGGGTACTCCACACGCGCCGGTCGCTTTGTCATTACCGATAAAGAGCGGAACCATCGTTCCACGATCTACAAAGTGGACATGCCCTATTTCATGCGGCTCAGTTGCCTCGATTTCGGAATGCATGCCGGGGTGGTGCCGAATTATCCCGCATCGCACGGCTGCATCCGGTTGCCTGCGGAGGCTGCCCGCAAGTTCTTCTCCGAAATCCCGATCGGCACGCTCGTTACGGTGAACTGACAATTCCATCAGCGGCAAAGGAGCTGCCAAGTGCGTAGCGCACAACGAAGTGCCTGCGTTGACACGATTCTTCACGGTCTTAACTTTTTCGCTCACAACTCAAAATGGTCACTCTCGCGACTACAACAGGGAATGGGAAAGCGTTCATCTCGCACGCGCCCGGTTATTGGCCGGAGGTCGCGCCGGAACTCTGGAACGATTGGAAATGGCAGCTGAAAAACCGCGTTACGACGCTCGCCCAGCTCGAGCGACATGTTGATCTCAGTGAGGAGGAACGCAGCGGTGTGCTGCTTTCCGGCGACAAACTCGCGCTTGCCGTGACGCCGCATTTTTTCAATCTGATTCCCCGCAGAAAAAATCCGGACGATCCGATTCGACGCCAGGTCATTCCCCGAATCGAAGAGACCTGGACGTCGCCCTACGACATGGCCGATCCATGCGGCGAAGATTCGCACATGCCGGTGCCTGGCTTGGTGCATCGATATCCCGACCGCGTGCTCTTTTTGGTAACGGATCGCTGCGCGAGTTATTGTCGATATTGCACACGCAGTCGTGTCGTCAGCGGTGTGGGCGAACAGGAATTGCACACCGATTTTGAAGAAGCGTTTCGTTACCTCGAAGCGCACACCGAAGTGCGCGATGTGCTCTTGAGCGGCGGCGACGCGCTCATCTTCAGCGACGATAAGATCGACAAGTTGTTAGGCCGACTGCGCCCGATCTCGCACATCGAGTTTTTACGCATCGGCACGCGCGTTCCGATTTTCTTGCCGCAGCGCATCACTCCGAAGCTTTGCGGAGTCCTCGCGAAATACCATCCGCTCTGGATGAGCGTGCACGTAAATCATCCGCGGGAGCTGACGATTGAAGTGAAAGAAGCACTCGAGCGATTGGCCAACACCGGCATCCCGCTTGGCAACCAAAGCGTGTTGCTCAAAGGCGTGAACGACGATCTCGAGACGATGATGACGCTCGTGCACAAATTGCTCATGTGCCGGGTGCGACCGTACTACATTTACCAATGCGACTTGATCAATGGTTCAGCGCATTTGCGCACCTCGGTCGCGAAAGGAATCGAGATCATCGAAGGCCTTCGCGGCCACACAACTGGCTACGCTGTTCCGCAATTCGTCATTGACGCGCCCGGCGGCGGCGGCAAAGTGCCGATCAATCCCGGTTACATTCTCTATCACGACAACGAGAAAATCGTCATCCGCAATTACGAAGGAAAAATCTTCGAGTATCCTGAGACCGGCGGCGAGCAATCCGTCCAATTCGCCCCTCAGCGCGAGTACCACGACGAGTACTTGTACTCGTAATAAGGTAGACTAAGTGCTGTTTCCCTGCGGGCTGCGAGTTTCCGGTGGCCCTTGTTCCGCTGATTGCTCGAGTTGCATCTGAGTCACATCGGCGCTTTCTTGAACCTTTGTCACGAAAGGATGACCAAAGATTTTTTCGTACGCCTGAAGAAAACTTTCCTGAAGGCGGAATGTACGAAATAACGGAAAGCTGTGATAGGCGTGCTCGCTTACGATTTCGTTGTTCGAACCTATCTGAAACATAATCTTAGCTGCTGCGTCGACTTGGTCCTGCAAAACCGCTTTCGCGAGTCGGAATTCTGGTGCAGCAGCTGACCAATCAAGTGAGGAAAGAACGTTCCTTGCACATTCTTCTCGGCCGCCAAACTTCGCCGATATGACATGATTTACGGTAAACATTTTACACATCTGATCACTTGAAAACTTCGGTTGCTGTATAGCGAATTCAGAAAAAACAAAAGCTCGTTCCCATTTTCATCTTGGAGAAGATTGTAAATCTGTTCATTGAGGCTCTTATCAGAGTCTTTCAATTCACCGGGCAAAATCTTGCGCCAGAGAGTCTGGCCTAATTTCAGGCCGACTTCCATCAACAGCTCTACAGTCTCCTTTAAGTAGCTGGGTGAAACATCAAGCCGTTGTCCTACTTTTGCATCCGACGTAGCGCTGACTGATCTACAGGCCGCTAGATATTGATCGGTAGTCCATCACAATGGGTAAGAAGATTCCTTCGCTGCGCCCGCTCTACGAAGTCTCGCCAGCGTGGGAAGTTTCGCAGTTTAAGTCCGAACAACGATTCCAATCGTGCAAATTGATCGGCATAACTTTCCCTGCGGAATGATTCGATTTCGTCCTCTACCAGATTGCGCTTGAGTTCATCCAAAGTCGTACATTCAAGAATCGTTGAAACGTCAACAGTTCGATTAAGGCTCTTAAAAAGTGTTGTTTTTTGTCTGCACATTCTTCGAAATCATGCAGCTTGTGAATTAACGTGGAGATTGCTGCCGAGATAGGATTTTCGGGCGACTTCTTAGCTTCTGTGCCCGCCGCAGAAGCGGGCGCAATATCTTGCTTTGGCGCAGTCTCATCCATGCCACGCGAAGCTATCGTTTTCCGTTCAAATCACAACATACACCTTGGGCAGCTGAGGCTTAAATGTTGGCCGTTGCTTTTGACGTCGATCACGTCGTC
>QHPX01000084.1:0-13567 GCA_003219195.1 Verrucomicrobiota bacterium | reverse complement strand
AGAGAGAACGGTGAAATCGGCGAGTTTGCCTGGTCCGATTGAGCCTTTGTCGTTTTCTTCAAACGCGGCGTAAGCGGGCCAGATTGTAAACATCTTCAATGCCTGCTCGCGCGACACGGCTTGCTCGGGATGCCATCCTTCGCCCGAAAAACCTTTCACGCTTTTGCGAGAAATCGCGGCGTAAAACTCGATCATCGGTTCGCCGCGTTCGACGGGCGCGTCGGAACCTCCGGCGATGATACAGCCGCTCTTAATTAGACTTTGCCACGCATACGCGCCGGCGAGTCGGTCCATTCCTAGCCGGCTCGGCGCGAAAAAGAGATCGCTGATCGCGTGCGACGGTTGCATCGACGGGATCACGCCGAGTTTGGCGAAGCGGGGAATATCGCCAAGATCGACAATCTGCGCGTGCTCTACCCGCCAGCGTGGCTCGCGGACTTTGCGTTGATCCGGCGACACGATTTTTAATGCCTCTTCGTAGAGGCCGAGGATCAATCGGTTGGCGCGATCGCCGATCGCGTGCGTTTCAACTTGAATACCGCGGCGAAGTGCTTCTTCAAACATTGGCCGCAACTCTTCCGGTTTTTCGGTGAGATAACCCGATGTATTGGGCGCGTCGCTGTACGGCTTCAACAGCGCTGCGCCGCGCGAGCCCAGCGCGCCGTCGAAGATAACTTTGATCGTGCGCTGCGTGAAACGGTGATTGTAGGCGTTGATGGTCGACCCTTCGTGCAAGAAGTTCTGTGCATCTGCGCCCGGACCGTAAACCGCGTTGATCATCCGCAGTTTCACTTTGCCATCGCCGTACAACTTTCGGATAAGATCGACATCTTCCTTGTGGCTGCCGGCATTTTGAATTTCGCACCAGCCGAGTTTGATCTCGCGATCAATTCCGAGCAGAAACGCTTGTTCGCGTTCGGGCTCGGTTGGTGTCGGAATATTTTTCGCGACCAGGTTCTGCGCGTTATCGAGCAGCATCCCGGTTGGTTCGCTGCTTGTCTTGTCTTTTAGAATTTCGCCGCCGAAGGGACTTGGCGTGTTCTTATCGATCTTGGCGATGTTTAGCGCGGCGCTGTTCGCGATTGCAGCATGGCCATCGGCGCGGGTGAGAAAAACCGGGTTGCCCGGCGCAATTTTATCCAGATCGGTGCGTGTCGGGAATTGCGGCGGTTTCCAGAAGGTCTCGATCCAGCCGCGGCCGGTGATCCATTTGCCGGGTGCGGTGGTGGCCACGCGTTCCTTCATTTTGGCGAGAAAATCTTCGAGCGTGTTCGTGCCTTCGAGATTCAAACGCATCTCGCGTTCGCCGATTTCGAAGATGTGGCAATGCGAATCGGTCAGGCCGGGCACGACCGTCTTGCCATGAAGATCGACAATTTGTGCGGCGTGAAATTTCTTCGCCTCATCGTTTGAGCCGACGAAAGCGATCCGCTCATTTTTTACCGCGACGGCTTCGGCGTGCGGCTGGCGCTCGTTAACGGTGTAAACGTTCCCGTTGACGAAAATAAGATCGGCATTTTCTCCCGCGCTCATCTGAACGGCAAAGCCGCAGAACCACGCTATAACCGCGCTGAGAAAAGGGCGCGCTTTCACTTGACGCTCCGGTGAACTTTTGACGTTATCAATTTTTGCCAATTCGCCAGTTTTTCGTATCGGAAGAATGAGCGTTTTTCTTTTAAGATCGACATGAAGTTGAGCGACGAATTTTCTTTTCCCAATGCGATGTCGATTTATAGAATGTCAGCTTCGCCTTGCGCGAGCCCCAACCAACCCAAACCCGAGCCGTTTCTGAACGAAAAACATCCTAAAATTCGCTCACTCGCCTATTCAGAGTGGCGGCTGCAACCTCCGGCGGTTCGCTGATCGGGTATGGCGAATTTTTTTCCACGCTGGACAAATTGGCTGCCCCTCAAGGTGGCAATCTGCGGCGTGATTATCGTCTGCGGCCTGACCGGGGCGACATGGTATTATGTGACGCCGAAGTACACGCGCGTGGGTTATGAGCCGATCCAGCCGGTACCGTTCCCGCATGACATTCATGTGTCGCAACTCGGGATGGACTGCCGTTATTGCCACAGCTTTGTCGAAGTGGCGGCGCATTCGAATTTGCCCAATACGCAGACTTGCATGAACTGCCACAGCCAGGTGCAGAAGGACAATCCGAAGCTCGAACCGGTGCGGGCGAGCTGGAAAACGGGCAAACCGGTCGAGTGGGTGCAACTGCATCGCACGCCCGATTACGTTTTTTACAATCACTCCGCGCACGTCAATCGCGGGATCAGTTGCTTTAGCTGTCACGGCCCGGTCAATCATATGCCGGAGGTTTATCACGCCAAGCCGCACAGCATGGCGTGGTGCCTGGAGTGTCATCGGCACCCGGAAAATTTTCTGCGGCCGGAAGATCAGATTTTCAATCTCGACTGGAAACCGGACGACGTGAAACCGGCGGTATTTGTCGCGAAGTATGGGCAATCTTCAGATGCAACCGAAGATTTGTCGAAAAAGAAAAAGCTGAGCCAAACAGAAATCGGTCAGACTTTGAAAGAGCGCTGGAACATCCGGCCGCCGGTAAACTGCCAGGGGTGCCACCGATGAAACGCGTCTTCGAACATCCACCGGAGCCCTTAACTGGAAAGCGTTACTGGCGTAGCGTGGGCGAATTGAGCGACACGCCAGAGTTTCGCGAATGGCTGGAGCGCGAATTTCCGGCTGGCGCGGCGCAGCTCGACGGCGACGAATGGTCGCGGCGCGGCTTCTTGAAGTTGATGGGCGCATCGATGGCGCTGGCGGGTTTCGGATTGAACAGCTGCCGCCGGCCCGAAGCGCATCTGGTTCCATTTACGAAAAGTGTCGAGTGGACCATTCCGGGAAAATTTCTCTATTACGCGACGGCAATGCCTCGCCGAACTGGAGCAATTCCTTTGATCGCGACGACCGTCGACGGACGTCCGATCAAGTTGGAAGGCAATCCGCTCCATCCGGGGAGTGGCGGCGCGACCGACACTTTTGCCCAAGCATCCGTGCTCGATCTTTACGACCCGGCGCGCTCGAAACGATTCGTCGAGCGCGGGAAGCCTTCCGACCTCGCTGCGTTCAGCGCGTACATCGACAAGTTGCGCCCGCAGATCGCAGCGAAGGGCGGCGATGGCCTCGCCTTCCTGGTCGACGAAACACACTCGCCCACGCGCGAACGTTTGCGCGCAGAACTGGAGAAGATTTTTCCGAAGATGCGCTGGTGTGTTTACGAACCGCTCCTGAGTGACGCGGAAAATTACGCCACCCAGGTCGGTTTCGGCGCGAACGCGCGGCTCATTCCGCATTTTGAACGTGCCGACGTTGTCCTTGCGCTCGACAGCGATTTTCTCGATTGCGGGCAGGGAGATCTCGCATCGGCCCGCGCATTTAGTTCGCGCCGGCGGGTCAGTACCGCGAAAGACACGATGAACCGCCTTTACGTGGTGGAGAATCGTTTCACCCTGACGGGTGCGATGGCGGACCACCGTTTGCGTTGTCCGGCGAGCCAAATCCCAGTGTTTACGCACGCACTCGCCGGAAAAATTCTGGCTGCAACAAAAGATGCTGGGCTGAGTTCCTTGGTTGCGACGCTTAAAGTGCCCGCGGGCACGGCGACTTTCGACGACCGATGGTTGAGCGAAGCAGCCAACGATCTGGTGGCAAAACCGGGAGCAAGTCTGGTCGTGGCTGGTCCGAACCAGCCGGCCGTCGTGCAATTGCTCGTTTACGCGATCAATTCCGCGCTGAAAAACCTCGGTGCGACCCTGGTTGTCCGCGAATTTCCGCGCAATCCGAAGACAAGCAGCATTCTGCAACTGGCGGCAGACGTAAACGAGGGGCGCATCGGGCAACTGTTCATCATGGGCGGCGATCCAGTTTATAACGCGCACCGCGGCTTGGTCTCCGATCAATCGACGAAGGTGCCGCTTGATTGGGCCGACCTGCAGAAAAAAGTGCCGGAAATTGTGCGGCTCGGTCACTACGAGGATGCAACTTCTGCGTTGAGTCACTGGCACATTCCGGCCGCGCATTATCTTGAATCCTGGGGTGACGCGCTCACAGCCGATGGCGCCTACTTGTCGATCCAACCGATGATCCTGCCGCTCTTCGGCGGGCTTTCCGAAACCGAGTTGATGAATACGCTACTCGGCGCGCCGAAAGTGGAAGGGCCCGAGCTCGTGCAGGAAACATTTCGTGCGACGGCGCCACCGGGCGATTTTCAAACAGCGTGGTCGCGTTTTCTTCGGGATGGATTCGCGGCGCACGTTCTGTTGCGCGATCGAACTGCCGGTTTTAACGCAACCGCCGCGGCGGCTCTTGCCCAGACGCCGGAACTTTGGGCGCTAAGACCCGCGCCGGCCGCGGACTCGCCTGAGATCGTGCTTGTCGGCAGTTATGCGATGGACGACGGCCGTTACATCAACAACGGCTGGCTGCAAGAATTGCCCGATCCGATCACAAAGCTGACCTGGGACAACGCCGCGCTGATGAGCCCGAGTTTTGCAAAACGTTTGGAAGTGGAGACCGGCGATCTTGTTCAAATCACGATCACGGAGGCATTGCGCGACGCAAACAGTCAGCCGGTTAAACGCGAGCTCGCGATCGCAGCCGTGGTGTCGCCCGGACACGCGGAAAATTCAATGACGATTCCGCTTGGTTACGGGCGCAAGAAGACCGGGCCGATCGGCGAAGAGGCTGGCTTCAACGCCTACCTTTTGCGCACGGCTTCCGATCCGCACTTCATCGTGGCCGACGGCCGGGTGATCGAGAGCGTGAAAGTCACGAAAGTCGGAAAGAAGTACCCGCTCTCGATCACGCAGGAACATTTCAGCATTGAAGGGCGCGGTCTCGTGCGTGAAGCCACGGTTGAGCATTATCGCGAGGACAACAAATTCGTGAAAAAAATTGCCGGCGACGACGAACTGCCGCATCGGCTGCCTTCTCTTTATAGTCATCCGCCGATGGACGCGCCGCAGCAGTGGGGCATGACTGTCGATCTTAACGTCTGCACCGGTTGCAGCGCCTGCGTCATTGCCTGCCAAAGCGAGAACAACATTCCCATCGTCGGCAAGTTACAAGCGGGACATGGCCGCACCATGCACTGGATTCGCATCGACCGTTACTATGCGAGCGAGAAAAAGTTCAACCAGGACAACGGCGATTGGCCGGAAAACCCGGAGATCGTGCACGAGCCGATGATGTGTCAGCATTGCGAGAACGCGCCGTGCGAAACCGTTTGCCCGGTCAACGCCACCGTTCACAGCGAAGACGGTCTCAACATCATGGCTTACAACCGCTGCATCGGCACCCGCTATTGTGCAAACAACTGCCCGTTCAAAGTGCGCCGCTTTAACTATTTCGACTACAACCAGCGGCCAGTCGGCAAAAAGAAAATTGCGGGCGAGTTCGGCATTTACAAAGAATACTTCGCGCCGTTCACGACCAAGGGCGCGCCCGATATCGTGAAGCTGCAGAAAAATCCTAACGTGACCGTGCGCATGCGCGGCGTGATGGAGAAGTGCACTTTCTGCGTGCAGCGCATCGAGGAAGCGAAGATTGCGGCGCACGTCCGCGCGGGTGCGTCGAGCAACACAGGCATCCCGCGCGATTCGTTCACCACGGCGTGCGCGCAAGCCTGTCCGAGCGAAGCGATCGTTTTTGGCGACATCAAAGATCCGGAAAGCCGCGTATCGAAAATGAAACAACAGGACCGCAATTATCGGTTGCTCGAATATTTGAACGTGAACACGCGAACCAGTTATCTCGCACGCATCCGCAATCCAAATCCGAAAATGCCGGATGCGGCAAATGTTGGTGTGGCCAGCCCGGAGGAAAAAGCTTGATGAAGATTTCGATCTTGCCCGCCTCAGGCGGGTCAATCTTAGGGCTTGTCGATCTTAGTTAAGCATGGACGCAGCACCGGAAATGATAAAAGGCAAAGCCGCGACAACGGTCGAGCGGCCCTTGGCGCGCGTGCCGTTGGTGTTGAACAAGCGCAACTTCAGCTGGCTGACGGAGCGAATTTCCGGCGTGGTCGAAAATCCGGCGCCGCGCTGGTGGTGGGTTTCCTTCACGATTACCGGAACGGTCGCCATGTTCGGTATGTTTTGTCTGGGCTATCAGATTTCCACCGGTGTTGGCACGTGGGGATTAAATCACCCGGTCGGCTGGGCTTGGGACATCACGAACTTCGTTTTCTGGATCGGTATCGGACACGCCGGCACGCTTATCTCCGCGATTTTATTTTTGCTTCATCAAAAATGGCGCACGTCGATCAATCGTTCCGCTGAAGCGATGACGCTTTTCGCGGTCATGTGCGCCGCGATTTTCCCCGGGGTGCACGTCGGCCGCGCCTGGATGGCCTGGTTCATGGCGCCGGTGCCGACCTATTACGGAATCTGGCAGAACTTCCGCAGCCCATTGATGTGGGACGTCTTTGCGGTCTCAACCTACTTCACGGTCTCGGTTTTGTTTTGGTACACGGGCCTGATCCCCGATCTAGCGACGTTGCGCGATCGCGCCACTTCGAAGATCAAGAAGTTTCTGTTCGGCTTTTTCGCCTGCGGTTGGCGCGGCTCGAACCGCAACTGGCGTCATTACGAAATGGCCTACCTGCTTTTGGCCGGTCTTGCGACGCCGCTCGTTCTCTCCGTACATAGCGTAGTTTCATTCGACTTTGCGACGTCGATCCTGCCGACGTGGCACACGACGATTTTCCCGCCCTATTTCGTGGCCGGCGCGATCTTTGGCGGCTTCGCCATGGTGCTGACGTTGATGCTACCGGCGCGGGCCATGTTCAAGCTGCACGACATCATCACGCCGCAGCACATCGACAAAATGGCCAAGATCATTTTGCTGACCGGATCCTTCGTCACCTATGCCTACGTGATGGAATTTTTCACGGCATGGTACAGCGGCAATGCCTACGAGCGTTTCGCCTTTTGGAACCGCGTCTTCGGGCCCTACTGGTGGTACTGGTGGGTGGGCATGTTGTTTTGCAATATGCTCTCGCCACAGTTGTTCTGGTTCAGGTGGTGCCGCCGGAATGTTTACGTCGTTTATTTCGTCTGCATGTGCGTGAACGCCGGGATGTGGTTTGAGCGTTTCATCATCATCGTGGGCGGGTTGCATCGTGATTTTCTGCCATCGTCGTGGGGACTCTTTATCCCGACGTGGGTCGATATTTGGACATTCATCGGCACGCTCGGCATTTTCACTTCTCTTTTTCTGCTTTTCATTCGTTTTTTGCCGATGATCGCGATGTCGGAAGTGAAGATCACACTGCCGGAAGCGGACCCGCATTATGGATCGACAAATGGTCAGCAACCGGCCGCGGCGGGCGGAAAGGAGAGAATGTGAGAACGCCTTCCGGGCACAACGTTTACGCGATGGCGGCGGAATATCCGAGCGCGGCTGCACTTTATGAAGCGGCAAAAGTCGTCCGTGATGCCGGTTTCAAGCGCTGGGATGTGCATTCGCCTTACCCGATCCATGGCATGGACGAAGCGATGGGACTGAAAAAATCGTGGCTCAGCGCGGTCGTCTTGGCCGGCGGTATTTCGGGTTTGCTCACGGCCGCGACCATGGAATTCGGTCCCTCCTCGTTTCTCTATCCGCTCACCGTTCATGGCAAACCCACGAATTTTTTCACGGTGCCGGCGTTTTTCCCGATCATGTTCGAGCTCACCATCCTTTTCTCGGCTTTCGCCGCATTTTTCGCCATGTTCATCATGAACGGATTGCCGCGCCTGCATCATCCGATCTTCAACTGGGAAAGGTTCAGCCGTGCGACTAACGACGCGTTCTTCCTTGTGATCGAAGCGCGCGATCCACGCTTTACCGAAATCGAAGCGCGCAATCTGCTCGAAAAAAGCGGCGGACAACACATTACCATCATCCACGAAGACTAAATATGCTGCGCGGCTTCCTTCTCATTTTTCTGTTGTCCGGAGTCGCGCTCGTCGCGGTGTTTGGATTTCGCGGACAGAAGAGCACTGGCTCGCCGCTCGAGATTTTTCCGGACATGGTGCGCCAGCAGAAAGTGCGGGCACAAGCGCCACTCAATTTTTTTGTGGATGGGCGCGGCCCCCGCGCGCCCGTCGCTGGGACGATGCCCATCGGCTATGAAATGCCGAAGCCGCAAACGATCGCAACACCCCCGGCCGCGGTAGCCATGCCCGAGGTCCATTCGCGGTTCGGGTTCAGCGTCGGCACCGATTATTACGATACTGGGAAAATGGGCGATCGCTGGGGCACGGGCATTCCGATCGAAGTCACGCGCGAGTTGATGGAACGCGGACAGCAACGCTTCAATATCACTTGCGCAATGTGTCACGGCGCGACGGCCGCCGGTAACGGCATCACGAAACAGTACGGCTTGGCGACAGTGGTCAGCCTGCAGGATGAACGAATCCGCAAAATGGCCGATGGCGAGATTTTCAACACGATCACAAACGGCAAGAACACGATGATGGCCTATGGGCCAAATATTATGGTGGCCGACCGCTGGGCGATTATTGCCTACTTGCGCGCGCTGCAGCGCAGCCAGAACGCGGCGATTGTCGATGTATCGCCGGAACACCAGGCGGAACTGGAGAAAAAATGAGCGATCGTTCACAAGCGCTGCCGACGCCCGAAGGCGAATACTTCGAGAGCAATCGCTTTGCCGGGCTCTCCGTGCTGCTTGGTTCGGTCGCCTTGGTCGCTTTGGCCTTCAGCGTGGTGGGTGCAATGATCGATCCGCACCAATTTAGTTTTTCCTGGCTATTTGCATTTGGATTTTTCTTCACGCTCTGCGCTGGCTGTTTTTTCTGGATAATCGTTCATTACGCGACCGACGCCGACTGGTCCGTCGTTGTGCGCCGACAACTGGAGAACATTGCGTGCCTGCTTGCGGTCATGGCCGTATTCTTCGTGCCGGTTTTGTTTCTTCGACATCATCTTTACGATTGGTTGAACATTCCGCCGGGCAAAGAGGCGGCGCTCGATTCCAAGCGTGCTTATCTCAACTGGAATTTCTTCGTCGTGCGCGCGATCGTTTTCTTCGGGCTTTTTGTTCTCGCGTCGCAGTTGCTCCGTCGCTTTTCCGTGCGGCAGGACAAAGACGGCAATCAGCAGTTCACCATCTGGATGCGCAAGATTGCCTTCGCGAGTCTCCCGATGTTTGCGCTTTGCCTCACCTTCGGCGCGTGCGATTGGCTGATGAGTCTGAACTATCGTTGGTTCTCGACGATGTGGGGCGTTTACATTTTCGCTGGCGCTGCCGGCAGCTCTATGTCGCTGCTCGTGCTCGTCATCACCGCGCTGCGCAGCGCCGGTTATTTTAAAAACGTCGTGACGGTTGAGCATTACCACATCATGGGAAAATGGATGTTCGCCTTCTGCGTTTTCTGGGCCTACATCGGCTTCAGCCAATACATGCTCATCTGGTATGGAAACCTGCCGGAGGAGACGCAATATTTCCTCGTTCGAAATACCGAATCGTGGTGGACGCTGAGCATGCTCCTGGTTATTGGGCGATTCTTCGGGCCGTTCGCCATTCTGCTTTTGCGCTCGATTAAAAAACAGCCACACCGGCTCTGTTATGTCGCCGGATGGATCGTGTTCATGCAAATGCTCGATATGTACATCATCGTGTTGCCCGCTTTGCATGGAACTGGTGTGCACGTGAGCATTTGGGATTTTGTTTCACTGGTCGCAATCGGCGCAACACTCGGCTTCGTTTATCTCCAGATTGTGGCGAAGGCTTCGCTCTTCCCGATGCGCGACCCGCGCCTGATCGAATCGTTAAAATTGACTAATTGAAATGGCCGGCGCAGAATCAATTCGCCAAGTTGCGCGCGCGCGCGCGCCTTTCTCCGCGTGGCTCGGCATCGTGCTTTTGTTTGTCCTTTTCGGCGTGATTGTGCTTGCCGTCATCGGCCCTACGCCGCGCGCCGGCACTTACGAACAAAAGCGCGCCAAGGCACGGGAAGAAAAACTTAAGATGGCGCGCGAGGAAGACGCGAAAGCGCTTGGCTCTTACGCCTGGATCGACAAGAACAAAGGCGTGGCGCGGATTCCAATCGCGCGCGCGATGGAATTAACGGTTGCGGATTTAACAAAGAAAGAACCGGAGCCTGCTGGGCCGATTGCCGCACCGGCAGCGCCAGCTTCCGCTGCTCCCACGGGCGCGCCCGCGCCGTCCGCTGCGCCATCTGCTTCACCGGCACCAACCGGGACGCCGAAACCGACTTCAGTCGCAGGGCCAAACTCGGAAAGTCGCGGTCAGCCAGCCGCGGCGGTAAATCCACCGCCTGCTCCGCCTGGCACGCAACCTGGCGGAGCCAAGCCACCCGCGGCGTCGCCTGCCCCGCCTGCTGCCAAGCCAAATCCTGCCGGCTCGCCGTCAGCAACCCCCGCGCAACCCACGCCGGGTACGCCGACGCCGGCCCCCATCAAAACACCATGAGCATTTTGATTCGCTGCGGATGAGCATGTCGATCTTTCCACCACAACATGGACGCAACTGAAATTCCGCTGAAAGCGCCGTCGATTCCGGCTGATGCTCCCACGAGCGACGTCGAACAAATCGAGCGCGCTTTGATCGACGCCTCGACGCGCGTGCCGGTACTGATGTTTTATACGTCGGCGATTGTCTGGCTGCTCCTTGGCACGCTGTTGGCCGGTTTCGTTTCATTCAAGCTGCATTCGCCCGATTGGTTTTCGAACGCCGGGATGGGCACTGCCATTTGGCTGATGGCGAGATTGTGCCGCACGGTTTTGCGCCATCCGCTTTTGCTCGTTGCCGGCGCAGGGTTCTGGAACTTCGGCGTGCTGCTTGGCGTGGGTGGAATTCTTATGGGCGACAGCACCGGTTATCAATGGCTGGAGTTCCCGCCTTACGCCGCGATTGTTCTTTTTGTCGCTTACTCGCTCATCATTTCGTGGGCCGTGCTCATGTTCCGTTTTCGGCGCGGCGACCAGATTTATATCACGCAATGGTATCTGCTCGGTGCGTTTCTCTGGTTCCCGTGGCTCTATGCGGCTGCGCAATTGATGCTGTTCGTCGTCCCTGTGCAAGGCGTGATGCAAGCGGCCGTGGGCTGGTGGTTCGCGAACAATCTGCTTTTTCTCTGGTTTGGCGCGATCGGACTCGGCACTGCCTACTACATGATTCCGAAAGTAATCGGCCGCCCGGTTTACAGTTATCATTTGGCCACGATCGGTTTCTGGACCTACGCGCTCTTTTCAAGCTGGACGGGAATGCAACGTCTGGTCGATGGACCGTTTCCGGCCTGGATGATCACGGCGAGCATTGCCGCGACGATCCTCACGATCATCCCGGTTGCCACCGTCGGGCTCAATCATCACATGACGATGCAGGGCTATTTCCCCCTCATGCGCTATAGTCCGACGCTCCGCTTCACGGTGTTCGGCGCGATTTCCTACACGGTCTTTAGCGCGCTCGGCGTCCTCATCTCGCTCCGCTCCGTCGCGCGCTACGTCAACTTCACGCAAGCGAGCATCGCTTATTCGCATCTCGGTCTTTACGCGTTCTTCACCATGGTCATTTTCGGTTCGATGTACTACATCGTGCCGCGATTGGTTGGCCGCGAATGGCGTTACGCGTCACTCATCAAACTGCATTTTTGGGCGTCGGTCTACGGCATCGGCCTCATGATACTGATGCTCCTCGCCGGTGGTTTCCTGCAAGGCGCGAACATGGACAATCCCTCGCTTGCTTTCAGTGAGAGCACGCAAACGATCCTTCCCTATCTGCGCGGGCGCAGTCTTTCCGGAATTTTGCTCACCGTCTCGCATTTTGTCTTCGCTTTTCACTTTGGCCTCATGCTCTTCGGCTTGGGCCGCACCTCGAGCGTGCCGACGTTTTTGAATCCGGTTGAAACGGAGGGTTCCGAAGCGCACATATGAAAGGACTAATTCCTCTCGTTCTCGGCATTTTTGGAACCTTCACCTTTTCGTGGGTGGGATTGACCGTGATCCCGAATCTGCAAATCGGACATCTCGATCCGCAAATGGACGAAGAAGGCACCGATGTTTATCCCGCGCCAAAATCGGGAATGACTGAGCGCGGCCGGCATGTCTACGCCGCCAACGGCTGCATCTATTGTCACAGCCAGCAAGTCCGCGCCGATTACGCCGCGTCCGATATCGATCGGAAGTGGGGCGAGCGCCGCAGCGCCCCGCGCGATTATCTTTTTGATCGCCCGGTGCTGGAGCGCGAGTCCCGCGGGCCCTCCCGCCGCAACGGCATCTCCTGCTCCGGCAAAGTCGCCCGCAGCTTCACCCGCAAATCCATCTGCTTCTCCTGCGCCTGCCGCTTCGCCTTCTCCAAAGCCAGCGAATTCTCCCGCTGCATCGACATCTTCTGCTCCGGCGGCCGGATCGCCGGCCGCATCACTGCCTGCGCCATCAGTTTCGCCCGCTGGGGGCGCAGCACCTGCGGTCGCAGCGCAAAGTGCGAGTCTTGGCGCCGCGTCCGCAAGTCCCGCGGCGAGCCCGTCTGGCGTGGAATCAAAACCCGGAGAGCCACCGCCATATTCAGCGGCCTGGCATCATCGACATCTTTATTCGCCGCGCAGCATCTCAATCGATTCGAACATGCCGGCTTATCGCTTTCTTTATGAGAAACGCCGCATTGCCGGGGAGCGGTCCCCCGATGCGCTCAATTTCACCGGATCCGACGCGCCGCCTGCTGGTTGGGAAATTGTTCCGACTTACGACGCGAACTGTCTCGTCGCCTATTTGATGTCGCTCGATCAATCGCACCCGTTAAAGGAAGTAAAGGGCGTTGCACCAGCTGCCTCACCGGGTCTAGCTGCACCGGGTGCGCCTGCTGCCGCCGCTCCATCACCAGCGGCTTCGCCGGCGAAAGGAGGACAATGAACGAACAAACTCCGCCTCCCAACCAACGCGTCCGGCAAGGGATGGATTACGGCGAGTTCGAAGAGGTGCAGGAAGTGCACGCCGCCATCCAGCGCGAGAAACGCGAGCCACGCGTCGGACTCGAACCGCTCTCGATTTGGCTGATCGCAGTTTACGGGCTGGCGGTATTTTTCGGTGGCGCTTATCTTGGGCGTTACTCGGGAAATTTCAGCGGCGACGGACTTGACCCGCTCGGCGGCCCGCCGCCAACAAAAAAGGCTGGTGGACCCCAGGGTGAGCAGCAGCAAGCCGAACTAACGCCGCGCGACCGCGGCAAAAAGATTTTCGCGGCAAACTGTCAAACTTGTCATCAAGCCAACGGTCTCGGCGTGCCCGGTCAATATCCTCCGCTGGCTGGCTCAGAGTTTACAAACGGGGGCTGGCGCCGGCCGGGCATGATTGTCCTCAAGGGTTTGCAAGGTCCGGTCACTGTCAAAGGCCAAAAATTTGGCACCGCGGTGATGCAGCCTTGGGACAAAACATTGACCGACCAAAGGATCGCCGACGTCCTCACTTACGAACGGAGTGAGTGGGGGAATAGTGCCAGCCCGGTTACGGCCGAACAAATTGCCGCTTTGCGCAAAGAGCTGGCCAATCATCCCGATTCATTCACCGAGCCGGATCT
>QHPX01000172.1 GCA_003219195.1 Verrucomicrobiota bacterium | reverse complement strand
AAAAGCCGAGAGCGCGTTCACGAGTGACTTTTACTTGCTGCCAGGTTTTACCGCGGGAATGCGAGCAAGATCGACCGGCAATTTGTCAGCCGGAAATGTTTCAGCATTCATTTCGATCAAACTAACAAACGGGCAACCAAAGTCCGGTTTGGTTTTGCCGCTTCGATCGACAATTACGCCGACCGCGGCGACGCTCCCGCCGTGCGTGCGCACGATGTCGACCGTCTCCTGGACACGGCCGCCGCGCGTTACGACGTCCTCGACGACAACGAACTTTTCGCGATTATCGATCTTGAAGCTGCGTCGCAAGACAAGTTTGCCGTCCTCTTTTTCAACAAAAATGTGGCGTTTGCCTAACGAACGAGCGACCTCCTGACCGACAATGATTCCACCGAGGGCAGGGGCGATCACCGCGTCACAATCAAATTCGCGCAACTTCTCCGCGAGTTGGTTGCACACTTGTTCCGCAATTTTTGGATGCTGAAGCAGGAGCGCGCATTGAAAATATTGCCGGCTGTGCAAGCCAGAGCGCAAAATGAAATGGCCATCCAGCAACGCGCCAGTTTTGCGAAAGAGTGCGAGCAGGTCGCCGCTCATTGTTGTAGGGCGGCCATTTTTCCCGCCGCTAGCGGCGGCGAAGATCGCCGCCCTACAATCATGCCGACGTTGGTCATCATCCGGACGTATCACTGACGGCTTGTCCGCTCATTCCACCTTGATCGGCCACGGCGATGGCTTCGATTTCCACACGCGCGCCTTTGGGCAAAGCGGGGACCTGCACGGTCGAGCGAGCGGGCGGCGCTTGCTTGAAATACGAACCGTAAATTTCATTCACGGTCTGAAAATCGGCGAGATCAGTGAGAAAAATTGTTGTCTTGACGATGCTCTCGAATGAAAGACCCTCGGCTTTCAGGACGGCGGTGATATTGTCGAGAACGCGGCGGGTTTGCGCAGCAATATCTCCTGAGACGATCTGGCCGCTTCTTGGATCGAGCGGAATCTGCCCGGCGCAGTAGATTGTCGCTCCAACGCGTACGGCCTGCGAATAGGGGCCGACCGCGGCGGGCGCTTCGCTTGTGGAAATAATTTTCTTCATCGAGCGATTCTAGCTGCAAAAATAGCTCACACAATACGACCGGCAGGAGCCGAGTCGGATAGACGGGCAGCTCAGAGGGGTGAGCGACCGGGAGGGAGCGAATTAACGGGCACAAAGGGCACAACGAAAATATGTTCCAAAGTTTGTTGTGACCATTGTCGACCTGGTGCGAGATCTTCACCGGAATTGATACTCACGAAATCTCGCCGATATTAAAAATGAAATGGTTGGCTGGATTTTAAAGAAAATACTAGGGTCGAAAAATCAGCGTGAGCTCAAGCGCCTGATGCCGATTGTACATCGCATCAACGAGTTCGATGAGCAATTCAAGAACTTGTCCGACGAAGCATTGCGCGCGAAAACTGCGGTGTGGAAGGAAGAACTGGCGAAGATTCCCGACCTCGAGAACCAGTGGAAGCGGTTGGACGAGATTTTGCCGGAAGCGTTTGCGGTTGTAAAAAATGCGGCCCGCCGTCTGAAAGATCGACAACATAGTTTCACGGTCTGCGATCAGCCGATGAAGTGGGACATGGTGCATTTCGACGTGCAATTGCTCGGCGGGGTTGTCCTGCATCGTGGACGAATCGCGGAGATGGCGACGGGCGAAGGCAAAACGCTGGTGGCGACATTACCGCTTTATCTCAATGCCCTTACCGGTCGCGGCGCACATCTGGTGACGGTGAATGATTATCTGGCGCGGCGCGACGCGGAATGGATGGGTCAGCTCTACGATTTTCTCGGGCTCACCGTCGGCTGCATTGAACATGATCAAGAGCCGAACGTGCGCCGCGAACAGTATGCGATGGACATTACTTATGGAACGAACAGCGAATTTGGCTTCGATTATCTGCGCGACAACGGCATGGCCACGACGCGCGAGCAGCAGGTCCAGCGCGGCTACCATTACGCGATTGTCGATGAGGTCGATTCCATCCTGATCGATGAAGCGCGCACGCCGTTGATCATCAGCGGCCCGGCCACAGTTTCGACCCATCAGTACGACAAATGGAAACCGCTGATCGAACAACTGGTGCGAAAGCAAAATATGCTTTGCAATCGGCTGGCGAGCGAAGCGATCGAGAAATTCGAACAGGGCGATGTGGAAACCGGCGGGCGTCTCATGTTCAAAGTGAAACTGGGACAGCCGCGCAACAAGCAACTGCTGCGCATGATGGAAGATCCGGAAAAACGCCGAGCCATCGATAAAGCCGAGCTTTCGTTTTACCAGGACACGCGCAAGGAGGAATTGTTCGCACTCAAGGAAGAACTTTTCTTCACGATTGATGAGAAATCGAACGAATCCGATCTGTCCGAGCAGGGCCGGGCCTTTTTAAATCCGGACGATCCCAATGCATTCGTGCTGCCGGATTTGATCAACGAATTCACGGAAATCGATCTCAATCCGGACCTCTCCGGCGAAGAAAAGGAGCGCGCGAAGACCGAGCGACAGGAACATTGCGATGCGCAGGCGGAGCGTATTCATAACATCTCGCAGTTGCTGCGCGCCTACTGCTTGTTCGAGAAAGACGTCCAGTACGTGATCGAGGAGAACAAGGTCGTGATTGTCGATGAATTCACCGGCCGCAAAATGCCCGGGCGCCGCTGGAGCGACGGTCTGCATCAGGCGGTCGAAGCGAAGGAAGGCGTGCAGATCGATCGCGAAACGCAAACGCTCGCCACCATCACGATTCAAAATTATTTCCGGCTCTACCAAAAACTGGCCGGCATGACCGGTACGGCCGAGACCGAAGCGGCTGAGTTTCACGACATTTACAAACTCGACGTCAACGTCATCCCAACGAATCGGCCGGTGGCGCGCAAAGATCATAACGACCGCATCTACAAAACGCGGCGCGAAAAATACAACGCTGTCATCAATGAAATTAGAGATTGTCACACCAAGGAGCAGCCGGTGCTCGTCGGCACGGTGAGTGTGGAAGCGTCGGAGTTGCTCAGCCGAATGCTTAAGCGCGAGAAAATTCCGCACAATGTCCTGAACGCGAAATTTCACATGCAGGAAGCGGAGATCGTGGCGCGCGCCGGTCAACCAGGCACGGTCACAATTTCGACGAACATGGCCGGCCGCGGCACGGACATTAAATTGGGCGACCGCGTGGCGGCACGCGGCGGGCTTGCGCTTTTACGTCAGCTTCGAAGACGACCTCATGCGCAACTTTGGCGCAGCCGATCGCATGACGAGAATCATGGAGCGCTTCGGGCTCGAGGAAGGCCAGGAGCTCGAGCATCGTTGGTTGAACAAGTCGGTCGAGACGGCGCAGAAGCGCGTCGAGCAACGCAATTACCTGATCCGAAAACGGACGCTCGATTTCGACGACGTGATGAACAATCAGCGCGAAGTCGTCTACACTTATCGCAACGAGACAATCGATTCGGAGGAGCCGCGCACACTTATCTACGAAGTGATCGACGAAGCGGTGCCGGCGAAAGTGAAGGAGTATATCGAGGACGATGAACCAAACTACGCGGGCCTCATCCATTGGGTAAACACGACGTTTCCGCTCGGCCTGACGAAAGAAAAGGCGCAATTCGAGACGCGCACGCTTGATGAAAACACGCAGTTCCTGATCGAAAAGATCAAGGATGCGTACGAGCGAAAGTCGAGTCATGAGGAACCGACCGCGGTGAAAAGTCTCGAGCGTTACATTATTTTGAACGCAATCGACCGTCTCTGGCAGGAGCACCTGTACGCGATGGATGCGTTGCGCGAAGGGGTTTATCTCCGCGGTTACGCGCAAAAAGATCCGCTTATCGAGTACAAGACCGAGGCCTACGACATGTTCGTCGAGCTAATGGCGAACATTAAAAACGAAGTGCTGAACAATCTTTTCCGCAGCACCTCGAACTTGCAGGCATTCGAAAATTTCCTGGCCACGCTGCCGCAATTCTTGCTGCGCGAACACGCGCCGGCTGCGCCAACCGCAAATGCGCCGGCGCGCGCACGTCACGCCCAGCCGGTGGGCGCGATGGCGGGAATCGCTGCCGATGGCGACGGTGCAGCCGACGTGACGCTCGATCTCCCCGTTCGCCGTTCATTGCCAAAGGTTGGTCGCAACGAGCCGTGTCCCTGTGGCAGCGGCAAAAAATACAAAAACTGCTGCGGCCGCGTCGCGTAATTAGAAAATTATCTGCGACAGCTGGTGAAGCTGCACCGCATTGTTAGACAACCAATTCGTAAGTCGTGATCTCAAGTTCGTGGCCGTCGGGGTCGCGAAAATAGATCGAGTGGCAAATCTCGTGATCTTGGAAATGGAATTTGATGCCGCGCCGTTTGAGTTCTTCTTGTGCGGCAAGAAAGTTTTTGCGATTGGCGCGAAAGGCCAGGTGCAACATGTTCGCCACGGGACGAATCCGTCCGATTGGCGGATCGATCTTGTCTTCGCGCGCCGCCGTTTTTGAATTGGGTGTGCGCGCGGGGAAAAGCGCAATCGCGGTTGTGCCCTTGCCGATAAAAGTTGGTATGCCGTTCCACATTCCTTCATGGCGGCGCTCGAAACCCAAGACTTCGATGTACCATTGGGCGGAGCGCTCGACCTCGCGCCCCGACAATGCGACATGGTCAATGCCTTCGAGTTCGAACATCGACATCAATTTTGCATTAACGGAATTGTCGCGCACGACAATTTCGAATAGTTCTGGGTCATGAAATCGCTCAGCCGCCGGGCGTTTCTTAAAACGATTAGTCAAGCCGGACTTCTTTGTGCCGCGCCGTCATTTGCCCGGGCAGCCGAGACGCTCAATCCCGGCACGGTTACCATCTCGATCTTGCACACGACTGATCTGCACGGCCACATTTTGCCGACGGTCGATTACCGCGGAAATCCTGACCTCGGCGGGTTGGCGCGTTGTGTGACGCAAATACGCCGCTGGCGGCAGCAAAATCGGAACTCGATCCTGATCGATGTGGGCGACGTTTATCAAGGCACTGAGGTCGGCTTGCGCAGCAAAGGCGAGTTGATGATCGACCTTTTTAACTATTTGAAATACGACGCGTGGATCATTGGTAATCACGAGTTCGATTGGGGAATCGAACCGTTCTCCCGCGCGGTCGCAAGATCAACAATGCCGGTTCTGGCCGCGAACACGTTGCTGGAAGGAAGACCGGCTGGCGAAATTTCGGATACGAAAAATCCTTTTTCCAAAATCCAGCCCTACATTCTGAAGGAAATTGCGGGAATCAAGATCGCGATTATTGGCGTTACCACTCCGGGCATGCTGTTCTGGTTCCGGCCGGAATTTGCGCGTGGAATTGATTTTCAATATCCGGTTGAGCCGGTGCGGCGTGCGATTGCGAAGGCAAAAAACGAGGGCGCGAATGCGATCGTGCTCAGTGGTCACATGGGGCTAAAGGCGCGCACGGGTGGCGACGATTTCGCGAACAATGTGATGACGTTGACTTCCGAATTTCCCGAGGCGGCTGTTTTCATAGCCGGTCATACGCATCAAGCGGTCCCAAGTCGCATGATCAACGGCGTGCTTTTGACCCAATCGGACCATTTCGGCATTCACGTCGGCCATGTCGATCTTGTCTTCGATCGCAGTTCAAAAAAACTGCTCCATCGAGAAGC
>QHPX01000171.1 GCA_003219195.1 Verrucomicrobiota bacterium | reverse complement strand
GAGACGTGGAGAGAGAAAAGAATGTCTGACTACCAACAACGCGTGACCGATTCCTTCAACGAGAGAAAGCGGCTGATTCGGCTTCGGCGGCGGAAAGAAAATCTGCGCTTCTGGCAAGAGTTTGGAATTATTCCCCGATGGCTGATTATTCTGGTGATTGTGCTCTTCCTCGCCGCGCAAGCAATCGCTTTTCTGGTGAACATGAGCGCGCCTCAGCGCGGGGACCAGATTTTTCCGCCGGAACTGCGGGATAACCCAGCGCTGGCGTCATTGGCTTTGGCAGGAATCGTCACCGCGGCCAGCCTTTGCATGGCGGTGATGATTTTCATGATCGCCTACGTCAACCGCGATGCTTCGCGCCGCGGAATGAGCGCCGCCCTCTGGACAATTCTGGTGCTTATTCTTCTGCCCGCGTGGGGATTCATCGGATTCGTGATTTATTTTCTGATGCGCGAGCCGCTTCCCTATCCTTGCCCGCAATGCGGAAACACCGTGGGCGCGCGCTTCAACTTCTGCCCCAACTGCAAGTGCAACTTGCATCCTTCGTGCCCGCAGTGCAAGCGTGAAATCGCGGAGTCCGACAAGTTCTGCCCTTACTGCGGCAACGATCTGAAATCAGCGCTAAACGCGGCCGAGATTTCTGCCCAAGGCACAGCCTAGAGCCCTACGCAAGATAGAAACTCCACTTGTGTTTTTGGCGGCTCTGTTTCGCAGCAATTAGAAATAAAAGCGCAACGACAGCTGCAAGTTGCGCTCGCCGCCGCCAACGCCGCTTCCCTTGGTTGTTACTTTCCCGAAGTTCGAGCTGGTCGGGTCGAAGTTCACACCACCGCCGCTCCCTCCGCCCCAATTCGGGTGGTTGATGAAGTTGAACGCTTCGGCGCGGAACTGGAATCCCCTTTGCTCGTCGACAGGGAAAGACTTGAACAATCCGAGATTCCAGTTCTGGAATCCGGGCTGGTAGATCAGGTCGCGCACGCGAGCGTGATTGAACGTCCCGGCGGCAGGCTGGACAAAGATCGGTGAACCGTCAGGGTTCGTTGTGGAGAACCACTGGCCGGATGAGCCAAACGTGCCGGTGATTTTGGGGACTCCGTTGACCGTCCAATACTGGCCGTTGACTCCGCAGCCAAAATTGGAATCGAGTCCCACGCCGGCGTAGTCGCTTGCGTGCGCGGCGCCGCACGGCAGGCCAGTCTGGAATTGGGTGACGCCGCTGATTTGCCATCCGCCAAGCAGCTTGCCGCTCAAATTCGAGTGGTTCTTGAAAAACGGCAAGTCATAAAGATAGCTGAACACCAGGATATGCCGGGCGTCGAACTCGGATGGCCCCCACATCATACCTGGGTCGTACGTGTTGGGAATGACGTCGCGCTGGTTCGAGCCGCCATCCATGCTCTTGGATAACGTATAGGAAACGCCGAACTGGAGGCCGTCGGAGAAGCGGCGGTTCCAGGCAACCTGCAGCGAATTGTACATGGAATTGGCTACGTCATCTGTTTGGCGAATCGAACCAAAACCCTTGTACCCGCGCCGCGCCACGTAGCCAACGCTGAGCAGGGACTTCCAAAACGTCTCGCGCTCAACGGTGAAGTTCCATGCCCAGGCTTCCGGATTCTTGAAATTCTTACTCTGACTGGTCACCACCAAGACATTGTTACCGCCGATGCTGGGACCGAGAGCGTCGACAGTACCGTTGGCCACGCTGGCGTTCGGCTGGAACGGCGGATTCCCGCCCAAAAATATCGAGTCACTTACGCCCAGACGTGTAACGAAACGCCCTGCGCCAGCGCGGAACACCGTCTTGTGGTCCAGTTGGTAGGCAATCCCCACGCGCGGCTGAATATCGCTCCACTGGATGTTTGAATAATGGTTGGAAACGTTGCGGAACAATCGGCTGAAATCGAATTGGCTCGGGTCGGCTTCCGGAAAGTGGTTTTTTGCGGAAGAAGGGAATCCGCTGCCAGGAATGACCATGCCGTTAAGCGTGTCTTTCCCAGTTCCGACAACAAGGCCGGTCTTGGGATCGATCGTGCCTTGGACAAGACCGGTCGCGGGATCGATGGTGACCGCTTTGCTCGAATCGTATAGAGTGGGGTCGAACAGGATCATGTTTCCCCACTCAGCGTGATAGGGGGCAATGACCGTGTAACGGAGACCGTAGTTAATGGTCAGATTCTGCCGGTACTTCCAGGAGTCCTGGGCGAAACCCTCATACATGTTGCCGCGAAAGATGGTATAGGCACGATGTCCGATTTCCGAGTAACTGTCGTACAGTCCCAGAGCGGCGTTGGCGATAGCCACGCCGGTCCCGCCTGCTCGGCCATCGGTGAACGAGAATTGGCCGTTCTGGTTGTTCGTGCAGGTGGGGCAGGCCTGCACATTGATCTCGTCGTTGTCATTTTCGCCCGCACGCTCCCAGAGGAAACCAAACTTTATAGTATGGTTGCTCTTGATCCAGGTGAAGCTGTCCGATGCGTCATAGATAGGGCCGGCAGAGTGCGAGGGATAGGGTCCCCCGCTTAATGTAGAGAAGCTGGACATGTTCACTGTTGCGATGCGGTTAGGTAGCAGCTTCTCGCTTACCGGAAATATGTACTGGTAAAGACCGCAGGGCACTGGTGAGCCTACGCAGGCCTGGGTGCGATTAAAAAAGTTCGGGGCATCGACAGGGATTTTCACAATGTCCTCGCTGGCGGTGATCAGAACCTCATTCACCATCCTGGGACTCAGCGTCCACGTATAATTGAGTGAGCCGGTCTTATTGGGACGATTGAAAAACTTGGGTGTCCTGTCGGTATTGCCGTCCAGCGGCTGATATTCGAGGTATGTATAGTTCGTCAGGCGGAATCGCAGGCGCTGCTTGTCATTGACGTTCACGTCCACGGCTCCTGTATCCTTGCGCTGATCGAAGGTGTGCAATTTGGCGCCAAACCAGTTACCGTTACCTCCAACCAAGGTGTTGGGGACAGGCCACATATTGAGAATTCCGATTCCGTCGGGGCTAAGCCGATTTACCGGAATGATGTTAAAACCTTGGGGATTGCTCGGAGTCGCACGCGAGAGGTCTTGCATACATCCACTTGTGCTGATGATTCCAGACCCAGCTGGGATTTCCTTTCCACACTGCGCGGCTGAGGTCGACGCTGGATCAGCGACATACACGGGAATCTTACCGCCCGCTGCATTTTTGCGCGTCACGAAAGGGTTGTTTGGGTCCAGCAGTTCGCTAAAGTCGCCAGCGCGCATCTTGAGCGTCGGAACCGTCAGCAGGCCCACTTGCCCAACAGTGGAGCCGGATTCGACAAAGTTGTACTTCAGCCATTCCTGTCCCAGATAAAAGAAAACCTTGCTCTTGCTGGTGTTGAATTTTCCAGGAATGTAGATCGGGCCCCCGACATTGTAGCCAAACTGGTTATAGTGAACCGGCGCTGCAGAAGAGGTAAGGCCGTTCGAGTTGGCATTGCGCGCCCAGGTATTCGCATTGAGGGCGGTATTCCGCAAATATTCGTAGGCCGCGCCATGGAACTGGCTCGTGCCGGTCTTGGTAGTAAAACGAATCTGCGCGCCGGAAGTGCGGCCATATTCAGGGGCATAGTCCGTGGTAAGGATCTGCACCTCCTGCGTGGAGTCAACGTCTGCGGCCCCCAAGCTGGTGCCATTGGAGCGCGTGCGGGTAGCTGGTGCGCCGTCGAAAGTGATGAGATTTTCCGGATTGCGTGAGCCATTAAAGTTCGCCGGCCCCTGGGTGAACCCGAAGTTGAGATTGGCCAGCGTTGTCCCGCGAGCGCCAGGCACCAAGGCGGCGAGCCAGATCGGGTTGCGGCCATTGAGCTCAAGCGAATCAATTTGCTCGCGAGTCACCAGCTTTTGCACGGACGCGGATTCCGTCTGCAGTTGCACCGCGGACGCAGAAACCTGGACGATTTGAGTGGAAGCACCCACTGTCAACGCCGCGTCGATAACGAGATCAGCGCTAGGATCAAGCTTGTTATTTGAACTCTCGTATCTCTGGAAACCAGTTGCCTCTGCGATCATGGTGTAGAGGCCGGGCGGCACATTCGTTACGACGTAATACCCGGAATCGTTGGTCGTCGTTTGGCGTTCGACGCCTGTGTTGTTTCGGATCGTCACCTTGGCGTTGGCAATCGTCGCGCCCGACGGATCCTTGATAAAACCTGAGATTTTGCCGAGGTCTGACTGCGCGAGCAACCCCTGCGAAACGAGCAAGGCCAAGCACACTGCAACAATCCATTTGCAGAAGGAATTGTTCATACGTCACCCCATCGAGAAGAATGAAAGCTGGTTCCTGGGCCGACCTGTTTTTCCGGACACCGACCCTGTTTCCTGAACACCGACCGGGCGTGGGGACCACCCTCCCCGCCCGGGCGATACTCTATTCTTGCCATCCTGAAAATTCAACAGGTAAACACCAGAATAATTTTTGACGACGGAGCGTATGTAGAATGAAGGTCGTCGGATATTGCCGCAAGGTGCGATACCCAGCCCGTGAAAGATTTGCGAGGCAGTGGCGTATGCGCCCGAGAGTTTCTCGAGCGATTTGTCACGCTGTTACTTCGCCGCTTCCTTAGCGCCCTTTCTTCTTGACGGACGAAGTGGCCGATAGCATTGTTGCCGTAACGTTTAGCAGGTGGAGGAAAGTCCTCATGAGAAGAATTTTGCTGCTCCTGACCGTCATTTCGCTGGCGTTCGCGGTGCTCATCCAGGGGCGCGCCAAAGCGGCCGACGAC
>QHPX01000170.1 GCA_003219195.1 Verrucomicrobiota bacterium | reverse complement strand
GTCTCGTCGTATTCGATGCGATAATTTCCCGCGCCGTCGGCGTTCAATTTTATGGCGCGATCCGATGGAACCCCCGGGAAATTGTCGATCTTGCCCGTCATCAATCGGCTTTGCGGTTTAGCGTCGCCGACGAGGAAGTAGGTGAGGGGAATCTTCCATTGCAACATCGGAGCGTTTGGAAAATGAATTGTGAATCGCTCCTGCGTAAGTGAAACTTTTTCGCCGACGCGTTTCACTTTGACCACCGGGAATCCCGGCTGCTCCGTCCACGCCGCTGCGATTTCGCCGACGGGTTTGCCGGAAGCGTCGCTTAACGCGTTCCACAAATCCGCCGTGGTCGAGTTCGAATATTTGTGCGCGGCCATGTAGCGGCGGATGCCGTCGCGAAAAGCATTTTCGCCAAGAAAACTCTCGAGCATGAGCAGAAACGCCTGGCCTTTGCGGTAGGTGATGTCGTCGAAGGCGCTGTTGGCCTCCGCCTCGTTCGCAATCGGTTGCTGGATCCCGTGAGTTGTCGATCTGGCATCGCCTTCCATCTCTAATTCCCTGGAGATCCCGGTGCGCCGTGTCGGATCGCGCGGAATAACGTTCTCCAACCAGGCTTCCCATTGCGGATTGAAACGGGCGGTGCATTTCGTTCCCATCCACGAGGCAAAACCTTCGTTGAGCCAGAGATTGTCCCACCACGCCATGGTCACGAGATCGCCAAACCACTGATGGGCGGTCTCGTGCGCGATCACTTCGTAAATGCGCTGCTGTGTTGCGGCGGAGGATTTCTCGGGATCGAAAAGCAATGCTGATTCGTAGTAAGTAATGCCGCCCCAGTTTTCCATCGCGCCGCCGAATCCGCCGGGAATGGCGATTTGATCGAGCTTGGGCAGCGGATACGGAACGCCGAAGTAGTCGTTGAAATATTCGAGAATCTGCGCCGTGCTTTCGAGCGCGTAACGCCCCCACTCGGCCTTGCCCTTCGTAGCGATGACGCGAATCTGCGTGCCGGCTGCTTTCGTTTCGATCGAATCCAGCTCGCCGGCGACGAAAACATTCAGGTAACTCGCCATCGGCGGTGTTGTTGCGAAGCGCACTTCTTTTCCCTTGTCGATCTTGCGCTCGCTTTCGAGCGGCATGTTCGAAACGGCGAGCCAGTTTTCCGGAACGACAGCGGTCAGTTTAAATCGCGCGCGAAAACTGGGTTCGTCCCAACACGGGAAAAAGCTCCGCGCATCCGTCGCCTCGAACTGAGTGCCGAGCGCGATCTTTTTCGCGCCCGTGCCCTCCTCCTGATAGCGCATGTAGAAAAGCCCGCGTCCTTGCTGGTTGATTTTGCCGGAAAAACTAAGCGCGAGCATGTGCAGTCCCGCCGGAAGCTGCGATGGAAGTGCGATCGTGAGCAGTTCGTTTTTATTGTCGATCTTGATCGCGCCTTTCGGAATCGGTTTGTCATCGATCGAGGCATTCGCAATTTCGATTTCAAGCGCATTGAGCATCAGCTCGCGCACGGGACTGCGCACATCGAGCTTCACCGTTTCTGTTCCGGTGAAGGTGAGCTTGTCGATGTTGGGAACGATTCGAATGGAATACTCAAGCGGGACAACCTGCTTCGGCAGTTTTCCAGGAGTGCTTTCGAAGTTGAATGGTTTTTCGGCGTTCAATTCAGCTCCAAAAATAAATGAAATCGCCAGAAGGAGAAGAAGGCGCATCTCCGCCACTAAACCGCAGGCCGTCGAATTTGCACCTGGAAATGGTAGGCGTGGACCGCTGGGCCGTCCGTGAGGTTGTCGGCCCGCCCGGCGGCCGCGCCCTACCTATTGAACGACCAACACGAGCAGCAATTGCCCGCCGCCTACCTGCGGACCTTTGATCACGAGCGGGCTGCGCTTGTTCAGCTTTGTGTCCGTCTCGAGCAAAAGCTCCCGTTCCTTGAAAAGCTTCAGGTTTAAAACGTAGCCGGTTTCGGTCTCTCCCCGCGCATCGACGTGCAGCGCGAAATATTTGCTGGAAGCAAGCCAGTCTTCTTCGCCGGTTTTAAGGGTTTTGCGGGACTGGCCGATGACCTGGAATTGATTGTAGCCAAAAAGTTCTTTCAGCGTTTCTTCGATGCGCGTCAGTTCGGCCGGAATGGGCGCCGGCTGAGGAACGTTCTCAGCCATGACTAGGCCGCTCCAAACGATGTCGGCGGCGTTTGTCGAATCAACCGGGCTTATCGCCAGCGCGAGCAAGGCGGTGACGACGAAAGCGCAATTTCGCATGAACCATTATTTTGCTGCGTAATCGGCAGGCAAGGACTGCAATCCCTCGACCCACAGCACGGTGACCTTGTCTTCTTTCGTCTCGAACATGGAGATCGTGGCATTCGGGCTGACTGCGGGATCGACCCGCGCATTCAGGATCTGCGTGAGATACTGCGATTGTTCGCCCGGATTCCTATCGCGCAGGACGAAGACGGCGCAGATTACAAAAGCCGCGAGCGAGGCCGCGCCCGACCAAGCCAACCGCCGCACCGTCCACCATGTCGATCTTCCACCATGTCGATCTTGCGACGCGGTCTCTCGTCCGATCCGCTCCCGCAATTGATGACTAAAAAATTCTTCATTGGTCAGCGCTTGTGCGCCAAGTTGTTCTTTTAACAGCGCGCCGAGCTTCTTCGCCGCGCGCCTTTCTGCTTCGGCCGCGGCTTTGTCCGGCAGAGACGCTTCGAAGTTGACAAGTTCCTTGCCGCTCAACTGGCCGTCGAGCCAGGCTGTCCACTTTTGCTCAAATGTTTTCATAAACGTCTCGCAATAAATTTTGCAGTTTCTTGCGCGCGTAAAAAAGGCGCGACATCACCGTGCCGATGGAACAGCCCAGCGTCTCGGCGATTTCGTGGTATTGCATGTCTTCAATTTCCTTCATTAAAATGACGGCGCGATGTTCAGGGGAAAGCTGGCCGATAGCATTGTCGATCTTCGCGCGAATTTCGTTTCGCTCCATGCGTTCGTGCGGTAACGGTTCCGCTTTCGGCACCGTCCTGGACGCGGGATCGATTTCTTTCAACTGAATGGAATCGTCAAACTCTGAGCCCGCCCCTTTGATTTGTTTTTTGCGCAGCCAATCGATCGTCACGTTCATGACGATGCGATAAACCCAGGTGTAAAAAGAGGAATGACGGCGGAAGCGATTGATCGATTTCCAAGCTTTGACAAAGCTCTCCTGTGCCAGGTCCCAGGCGTCCTGTTCGTTATGGACCATATTATAGATCATGGCGAATACGCGTGCATCGACTTGAGCCAGAGTCGCTTCCGTTTCCATATTCGACGGGAGCCGGAGCTATTTCATTCAACAGCCTTTAACGGCTGCCGAAACGGCGTCGCCATTCGCCGCGATATTCACCCATCAGACTGATGATGCCGTCGCGGACCTGGAAGAGTCGTTTTTGCAAAACCGAATGCTGAGCCGCGGTGATGAGCTTCCTGCAAAGAAGCTGGGCGGCCGCGTCCATCGATATCGTGATCGCTTTCAACGCCCGCTTCAGATAAGCAATGGTCATCCCGATTTCATCGACATCGTCATCACTCAGGGCCGCGGCAAGTTTCGCACTGGCCAGTGCGGAATGAGTGGCCAGTTTAACGGCGGCGGGTTCGTTTTGAAGCATCGCGTCTTCATCGAAAAGTTGATCGATCCAAACTGTGAGCGCGAACGCTGCTCGATACAGATTATGGTATTCAAAAGTTTCCGGCGGCGGAGTTCGTCTGTGCTCTTCGTCGCTCGATGATTCGTCGTTGCTCGAGCGCCAATCCTCGTTTACCAGTGCGTCCACTTCTGCGTCCCAGCCCTTATCATCGAGCAACTGAGACCAGCCCATTTCCCGCGCGATGATCTCGTCCCGCTGCGGATCATCAATATACTTTTCCAACAGCTCCATGTATTTCTCCGTCTTTTGGTCCTGCTGCTGGAGAAAACGCTCCCAGTCGTACTCATCCCAGGCTCTTTCCGGTTCGCGATCGTAACTGGGCATGATGTTGACTAAACGCCAGCTTCTGTGTGCACGCAAAAGGTTTTGCAGTGGCGGCAGATCGTTTGGTGGCTCTCAATCACGATCGTTTTTGACCGACTCGCAGATGTCCGCGTAAGCTCTCGCGATCCACCCACTCGATCTCATGACTGACGAAGATAAGGACGAGCAATTTTACCGCGATACAGAGAGCATCGCCTTCCCGAAACTCGACGATTACCAACTCGCGGTGCTCGAGCCGCTGGGAAGGCGGCGCACGCTGCGGAGTGGCGAGTTCGTCTTCAAGGCGGGGCAGCGCGATCTCGGCCTAACGGTTATTCTGCGTGGCGAAATCGAAGTTTTTGAAGCACGCGAAGGCGCGGAACAAATTCTCGCCACAGCGGGAGAGCGCGATTTCATCGGCGACGTCGCAATGCTCCAGGGCACGTCCGCGTTGGCCAGTGCGCGCGTGAAGTCGGAAGAGTCTGAAATTCTGGAAGTTCCGGCGGTCGAAATCCGCCGCGCGCTCGCCGAGCTCCCCGGTGTGGGCGAGCCGATTGTGAACGCTCTCATCATGCGCCGGCGGCGGCTCCGTCGCGACCGCGAGTTCGCCGGGCTGCGCGTCATTGCGTTGCGCGACACGCGCGAGGGCCATCAGCTCCACGATTTTCTCGACAAGAATCACATCCCACATCGGCTGATTGAATTCGAGAGCGAGCAGGGACAGGCACTCGGCAAGCGACTGCACCTGACGACTCGCGATTTGCCCGCGCTCATCACCGCGACTGGCGCTCCGCTGCGCCGGCCATCGCTGCGCGAAGTTGCGCAAGTGGCCGGTTTGCTCCGTCCGCTCGTGCAAGAAGGCGAGAGCGAGATTCTGTCTGATCTAACGATCGTCGGCGCCGGTCCGGCGGGTCTTGCCGCGGCAGTCTACGCGGCGTCGGAGGGATTGAAAACGGTGGTCTTGGAAAGCTACGCGCCCGGAGGCCAGGCCGGCTCCTCTTCCTTGATCGAAAACTTTTTCGGCTTCCCCACCGGAATAAGCGGCGGAGATTTGACCTATCGCGCGCAGCTTCAGGCCTACCGATTCGGCGCGAAATTTTCCACGCCAGCGCAGGCCCTTTCGCTCGACTACCACGATGGCGGCGAGTATCGCGCGAGCCTGCAAATCGAAGGTTGCCCTGCCACCCTGCGCGCGAAGTGCGTCCTCATCGCGACGGGTGCAGATTACCGGCGCTTAGAGGCGGAGAACCGCGAGCAGTTCGAAGGTTCGGGGGTCTATTATGCCGCGACGGCACTCGAAGGTCAGCTCTGCCGCGGCGCGACCGTGATCGTCGCCGGCGGCGGCAATTCCGCCGGACAAGCCGCCATGTTCCTCTCCGAAGGCGCGGCGAACGTGTTGCTCGTTATCCGCGGCGACGATCTTTCGAAAAGTATGTCGAGTTATCTCTCGCGGCGCGTGGAGGCACGCGAAAACATCGAGCTCCTGCGCCAGACCGAGATTCGAAAAATGACCGGCGGCAAAATGCTCCAAGCGGTCGAGCTAGAAAATACGGAGATGCACGAGCGGCGCATCGTGAAAACGCCGGCGATTTTTTCCATGATCGGTGCGAACCCATGCACAAATTGGTTGCCGCCCCAGATCGAACGCGACGAAAAAGGCTTCATCAAAACCGGACCAGCAGTCACTCATGCACCGGCGTGGAAAGGGAGGGCGCGCCTGCCCGGCCCGCTCGAGACCAGCCTTCCCGGAATCTTCGCTGCGGGCGATGTGCGCTCTGGCTCGGTGAAACGTTGCGCCGCTGCTGTCGGCGAAGGCGGCATGGCAATCGCGGGCGTGCACGACGCCCTCGGCACTTTCGCGTGACCGTGGTCAAGCGGTGATCTGCCGCCGCTCTTCCCGATTGGTTTGCAATCGCAACTGCCCGCAAGCTGCTTCGATGTCGTGGCCTTTTTCGCGTCGCAACGTCCCCGCAATTCTGGCCGCGCGTAAG
>QHPX01000034.1:27115-28124 GCA_003219195.1 Verrucomicrobiota bacterium | reverse complement strand
TCGTCGAAAACAGCTCCAACGAATCTTTCGCAAACGTATGTCTCCAATCTGTGCTCGAAATCCAGTTACCGCCGATTCCAGAGGATGTGGCGGACACGCTGCCGGCTGAGGGTTTGGACGAGGAAATGTCGTTTACGATGTACGCTAACTGATGATCGCTATTGCTCTAATCGCCGGGGCACCCGAAACGGTGCGAACCATCATGAGCTTTTTCGTCAGGGGCGGGCTTTTCATGTGGCCGCTGCTCATCTGCTCGATCGTTTCGGTGACGACAATGATTTTGCGCGGCATCGCTTTGCGCGAAAAGAATGTGATGCCCTTCGTCATCCAAAGTGAGATCGAACGGCTCATGCCCGGAGGAAGCGCCGAGCGTTTAGCGCGGATCGTGCAACATGACCCGTCATCGCTGGCACGGATCGCGCGGGTTGCGCTCCAACACTTGCGCGGGCCGCGTTCGGAGAATGTGGAAGCAGTGGAAACGCGCGCGCGTCACGAAATGGTGCGGCTGGAGAAAGGGCTCATTGTTCTCGAAGTCATCACCGGGATTGCGCCGCTGCTCGGGTTGATCGGCGCGGTCTCCGGTCTGGTGCACGTTTTTTCGCATCTTGGCTTGAGCTCGGGCGCATCGGATACGCGCCAAATCGCGCTCGGGATCGCCGAGGCGCTGAACGCAACCGTCTTCGGACTTTCGATTGCGGTACCAACGTTGATTGCCTTTAGTTATTTCTCCAAGAAAGTGGAAGTGATGTCGGTGGAGATGGAGACGCTGGTCGTGGAGTTGATCAGCAAATGTTACTATGGGCGCTCTTCCCGCGAAGTGACGTCGACTAAATCTCCACCGCTGACAACAGCGCCGACGCCGACGCCGGTGGTGTAAAGCGCGCGCCCATCCCACGCTATGAACTTCGTCGTCCGCAAACGCAGGGCACCCACCATCATTATCGTTTCGCTGGTCGATATTCTCATCATCCTGCTGATATTTTTTGTCGTCTCCACGACGTTCAAAAAG